>NZ_JBSGVQ010000007.1:0-233328 GCF_053608525.1 Nocardia sp. NPDC055029 | reverse complement strand
GTATATAAAAAACACCTAACTCGACGGACCGGCGTTCATGGTGCGTGAACTACACGGCGACCAAACCGAAGTCGAGCTTCACCAGCTGGTCGGCGCAGTCGAAGTAGCGGTCGTCGTGGGTGATCACGATGACCGTCTTGCCGCGCCGCTTCAGGTCGGTGAGGATCTCACGGTAGAAGACCTCGCGGAAGCGGGGCTCCTGGTCGGCGGCCCATTCGTCGAAGACGTAGATCTGGCGGTCCTCGAGCAAGGCGGTGAGCAGGGCAAGGCGCTTGCGCTGCCCCTGCGACAGGTCGACGGTCGACAGCCGCCCGTCCTGCACGGTCACCTTGTGCGCGATCTGCAACTCCTCCAGATAGCGCTGTACTTCACCGTCGATACCGGGACGGTCGAAGCCCAGGTAGTCCTCGAACAGATGGAAATCGGTGAACACCGCCGACGAATTCTGCCGGTACCACTCGATGTTGTCGTGGTCGATCCTCTCCCCGTTGAGCGACAACGACCCCGAGCGTGGTACGTACAGACCGGTGATGAGCTTGGCCAGCGTCGACTTGCCGCTGCCGTTGCCGCCGACGATGAACGTGATCTGCCCCGGTTCGAAAACCAGGTCGATCGGACCGAGCCGGAAACCCGCGTCCTCGGACTCGTCGCGACCAGGCGGTGGCGCGAGCGGCCGAACATCGTTGCCGCCGTGGTCGACCCAGGCCTTACCGTTCACATCCAGCTGAGCCGCGCCCGGATGCGCACCGGGGTGTGCCGGATGCGACCTACCGGGACCGGGGTGGCCGTTTCCTGCCCGCGGCGGCATCCCGGGACGCGGCGGATGCCCACCACGCTCGGGCGGCCCGTCCGGGTGCGAACCGGGCGGCGGCGGAACCGGCGACGGAGCCTCGGAGCGGTACACGTAGCTGACATTGGTCAGTTCCAGCTTGGCCTCCCCTGCCGCTGGACGCTCGGTGTACGGCAGGAGCTCCTCGTCGTGCAGGGTCTCCATCGACAGATTCATCGCCCGGATCTTGGCCAGCGCCACATCACCACGCAGCAGATCCGGGATGCGGTGCATGAAGTTCTGCATCGGCATCGCCAGGAACGTGGTGACCAGCACGTAGCCGACCATCGTGTCCCGCGGCAGATCCAGCGCCGCCGCGACGACGAACAGGATCAGCGCCATCGTCGCCAGCTGCAGCGCCTGACCGAAGCCCTGCGCGTAGGAGAACTTCGAGCCCGCGTCGGTGTTCTGATCGCGCAGCGTGCCCGCCGAACCGAGCAGATGCCGGTCCATGAAGTCCCGGCGGCGGCCACGGTGCAGCTTCAGTTCCTTGATGCCGAGCGTGACGGCCTGGAACGAACGCAACAGCGCGTCCTCGTTCTCGCGAGCCTCGCGGTAGATCCCACGCACCCGCTTGAGCACCAGTTCGACACACGCGATACCGACCAGCGTGCCCGCCACCGTCACCGCGAAGATCGGACCCGACACGATGAACAGGAACACGAAGCAGCCGATGATGGTCGCCACGTCGACGCAGATCGACGGGATGGCGGTCACCGCCTGCGACAGCGAACGCACGTCCTCGGTGAGCGTCGCCATCAGGCGGTGCATACCGAGCCGTTCCAGGTGTTCCAGCGGCGCGGAGACGATGCCGGAACTCAGATCGCTGCGCAGCCGGTAGATCGCGTCCTGCGACAACCGGATCAACAGCACCTGCGAGGCGACACCACTGACCAGGATCACCAGACCGGTCAGCCCGAACCGCAGCAACAGCTGATCAGGCTGCGGCTTCGGCGAGACGACCGCGTTGATCAGCGTCACCAGATAAGTGTTGGCCACACCGCAGATCAGGCCCGCGACCACCACGGCAGCGATCCTGGCCGGCGAGAGCGCGGCGAGAAATCGGAGTAGATGCATGACGTGTGCTCTCAGCTGCGGATGACATCGAACACGATGCCCTCGAGGGTGACACCGGGCGCGAACGAGAACGCCACTCCGGTGGAAATCGGTGCCGCCGACTGCGCGTCGCGGATCATCCGCTCCAGCACGAAGATCAGCGAGACACTCAGCATGTTGCCGTGCTCGGCGAGTACGTCCCAGCTCGGCGCCGCCGCCTCGGCCGGGATGCCCAGCGAGTGGGCCGACTCCTCGATGATGCGGGGACCACCGGGGTGGATCGCCCACAGATCGATATCGCTCTTGTCCAGCCCGTTGCGCGCGAGCACCTCGGTCACCACCGGATCCACCCCGCGGTAGATGTAGTCGGGCAGGCTCGTCGCCAGCTCGCAGGTGATGCCCGCGTCCTTGATGCCGAGCACGATGCCGTCCTCCGCGTCGTCGAACAGGTGGCTGAAGCTGTCGCGGATCACGATGCTGCCCGGCGCCAGCGGCTGGTGCACCTGGTTGGCGCCGATCACCACCGCGCCGCAGCCGTCACCGAAGAGGCTGTGGGTGATGACGTCGTTGACGTCGTCGTCGAACACGGCGTTCACCGAGCTCAATTCGATGCACAGCACCATCGCCTTCTTGTCCGGGTTCGCCCGGACGTAGTCGGTGGCGGCCCTGATGCCGTTCATCGCGGCCGCGCAACCCATGAAGTTGATGACCATGCGGCCGACCTTGGGCGACAGGCCGAGCTGCTTGACGACCGCGACGTCGACGCCGGGGGCGATGAAGCCGGTGCTGGTCACGAAGATCAGCTGGCCGATGTCCTCGGCGGGGTTGTCCAGTCCGGCGACGGCGCGGCGGGCGACGTCGACGGCCAGCGGCGCCGCGTACTCGAAGAACAGGTTCATCCGCTCCCTGATGGTGCCGGGGCGGCGGCTGAACTCGAGGAACTCCGGGTCGAGCGGGTCGATCGCCAGATGGCGGGTGTCGATCCTGGTCTTCTGGTAGATCCGCGGAATGCGCTGGCGCTGAGCGGGATCGGAGAACAGTTCGGCGACCCGGCCCGCGTTGACGGCCTGGTCGACCACGCGCTGGGGGGAACCGGTGGCGACCGCTTCGATCACACCGACGGTGGTCGGCGGGGCGGGCGGTAGCAGGTCGTGCCCGCGCTCGACGTCGGCCGTGCGGAGCAGGTCAAAGGAAACAGACACGGGCACAAATCCTTTCGAAACAGATACGAACATGGCAACGGAGTCGGGTCAGACGGTTCCGATGCCGGTGAAGCCCTGCACCGTGTAGGTCACACAGGTCTTCAGCGCTGTGGGTGCGCAGTGTTCGCGCACGAATCCCCACCGGTTCTCCTCGGCCTCACGCGAGGGCGCGAGCAGGTAGGTCCGGCACAGCTTGGGGAAACGATCTCCGAAGAAACTCTTCGCGGGCAGCCACTCCACGCCGAACTTCGCGGCCTCCTCGCGCACCACGTCTTCGGTGGCGATGTTGGCGAAACCGCTGCGCTGGAACGGAAGTACGTGATGCACCCGGTGCGAGCTCAGACCGGCCGAGAGGAAGCAGTCGACGTACTTGTTGCCGACCACGGTCAGGTCGTAGGCCTGCTCGAGCTGGTTGACCGCCCAGTCCTCGGTCTCGGTGTGCAGTTCTTCGGTCGGCACCTCGAAGTCGTGGCTGGCCACCACCATGAAGGTGCTGATCCACAGCGTGATCACGAATTGCAGTGCCCAGGCCCAGAAGTCGCCCGCCACGGTGAAGGCCACGAACTCGGCAACCAGCAGGAATCGGACGCCGAAGGAGCCGATGAAGTGCGGCAGCGCGCCACCCCAGGTGCCGTACATGTCCTTGATGCCCACCTTGCGGGTGAGCCGGCAGACGTCGAGCAGCCGAATGATCATGCCGGTCAACAGATGTCCGAACTTGTGCACCGTGTGCACCGGCACCCGGTACAGGCGCGGCACCTGCATCATCATCGTGAAGACGTTCTTCTTGATGTCGACTTCACTCTGGGTGTGCGGGTGGTGCAGCAGCGCGTGGCCGTCGGCGGTGACGAAAGACAGTGCGACATAGTTCATGTCGAACGCGTTCACCGCGTACTTGTTGAGGCCCTTCTGCGCCCGGTGGATGGCGTAGTGACCGAAGCCCGCCAGCGAGCTGCGCAGCAGCACCATCGCGATCACGAAGACCGGCAACGGCATCCAGCTGGTGTCCCACAGACGCAGGCCCTGCACCGCGAAGTACAGGAAGATCAGCACCGCGACGACGATGTCGAACGCGCGGTCCATCCGCTTCAGCCGGGCGGCCAGCTCGGGTTCCTTGATCCGGGCCTTGACCTTGTGCAGGAGGTCGTACTTGTTGTCGAACTTGTACTTCGGGGTGTCGTCCCAGCTGTTGAAGCCTTCCTTGAACAGGAAGTCGGGGGCGTTGTTCTTCGGGTGGATGTCTTCGGGAGTGGCATCGCGACCGAGGCTGTAACGCTCGATCATCCGCGCGATTTTTTCCGGATCACGGTGGTAGGAACCGATGATCGAGGTGATGTCACGGTTCTTCGTGCGGCCGATGAAGAATTCACCGCCTGGATGCTTGGAGATCCAGTCACTCAGGTCGTAGGCTCTGCCGTTATAAACCCATACGTTGTTGACGGGAGGCCGACCCCCAGGGCCGGGCGGTGGCGGGAGCTCGCGCTCCTCTTCATCAGGTCGATCATCGATCGTCATTTGTTCTTCCTCCGTGTCGATCGGCGTTCGATGCGTGTTGCCTGCCGACCAGCGTCCCGACACGTATAGTCCTTGTGGCGCCTTGCATCTCGCTGAACATTCTCTTATTGGTTGTGCGTGCGTGCGTTCGGAGCTCGAGTTACCGCAGGCGACACCCAGACGACACACCGGCCCGGGGCTGCGGACGGCACTGCGTGCCAGGTTCCGCGGTCCCCGGACCGGTGTGGGTAGAACCGGTTCGACCGGCTCGGATCAGCCTGCGGGCTTGACGATGTTGACCGGCTTGGCCCAGTTGGACAGGCCGACGGTGACCTCGCCCTGGTCCCTCTTCACCACGGCGCGAACAAGATTCGGGCCCTCACCGGTGGACGCGGCATCCGACGGCTTGGTCGAGTCGGAGGCAGGCGGGGCGGTGTCCTGGATCCACAGGGTGATCGGCATGGTGCCGGCGTTCTCGCCGACGCGCGGCACGATCGGGTCGATCACGGCGGCGTCGATGGTGCCGGTGATCTTGACGGTGTTGATGCCGTTGATGACCTCACGGCTCTCGGCCTTGGGGTTCTGGACGTTGGCGATCACGTTGGCGATGCCCTTGTCCTTGTCCAGGATGACGCCCGGATCGTAGACCTTCTCGGCCGGGCCCGCGGGCACGTAGCGGCCGCCGGTCTGGGTGTACAGAACCTTGTCCACCACAAGGAACTTCGCCTCGGTGAACGCGGACTCCGGCGTGAGCTTGACCTTCGCCTCACCCATCGCGGCGCCGGAACCCTGGGTCTCGTTGGTGACGTCCGCCGAGACGGTTTCCACCGGCAGGTTCGGCAGGTTCTTCACGTCGATGTTCAGGTGCACGGTACGCAGGGTCTGCGTGGTCTTCGCCGACTCCTTCACGAGCTGCGCGCCATCAGGCAGCTGACCGGTCGGCGGCGCCGTCGTGGTGGCGGCGTCATCCGTGCTGCAACCGGTCACGAGGGCCGCGCAGACAGCGGCGACCGCGACGATCGAGGTGATGCCGGAGCGCCGCGAGAAGCGGCTCCGGGGGGTGGGGTGCGGTGTCATGTCGATCAAGTTTCATCCCCTGGAGATGTCGTGTATGGCGTTGGTGAGGCAGCCGAAGCTGCCGGTGCCTGCGACATACTAAGCAGACCATCGGACATCTCGCGCTCCCCCGACGGCGATAGTACCCGAGGTTCGCAGATTGCGGATTGCAAGCGCGTGGTGGAGTTTTCAGCGCTGAAGCGACCCGGGAAATCGGCTGTCGCCGCAGGTCAGCCGAGCGCGTGCGAGCGCGCGACATGCTCATCCACCGGTGCCAGCCGCTCTTCGTCGGTCATCGCGAGCAATCTCGACATCGTCTCCGTCGCCGCCGCGTCCACCGGGGTGAAGATCTGCATCCAGGCGCCCTCGACCACCGGCAGCGACATACTCGTCATGTGCATCGCGAGCGTGCCGACGGCCAGGTGCTGGATCACCTTGACCACGTTCACCGGGACCGCGACATCGTTGCGGGCCCACAGATCGGCGAATTCCGCGCTCGCCCCACACAGCTCCTCGACCAGGGCCACCCACTCCGGGTGGTCGAGGTGCTTGACGTAGGCTCCGCGCAGGTAGGCGACCATGCGACGCAGGTCGTGCACGTTGTGCCGGTACGGGTTGCAGCACTCCGGGGTCAGGAACACGTGGCGCAGGATGTTCTGCTCGCCGTCGGCGCAGCGGGGAAACAACGCGCGATAGGCGTCGTTGTGCGCCAGCACATCGTATTTCGCGCTGAGCAGCACCGCGGGCAGCGGCGAGAGCTGATCGAGGATCACCGGCAGGCCCGGCGGCAACGCCGACTGCACCACCGAACTCGGCACGGACGGCACATCGGCGAGCCGGTAGAGATGCGCCTTCTCGACCGGGTCAAGGCACAGCGTCCGTGCGACGGCATCGAGCACCTGGACACTGGCATTGATCGGCCTGCCCTGCTCGAGCCAGGTGTACCAGGTGACTCCTATGCCTGAAAGTTGGGCGACTTCCTCGCGCCGCAGACCCGGTGTGCGCCTGCGCGGTCCCGGCGGCAGCCCGACATCCCCTGGCGCGATCTTTGCCCGGCGCGACTTGAGGAACGCGCCGAGCTGCGCCCTGCGCTCGGTGCGCACCGAGCGCATGTCGACCACTTCACTCATCGGTCCATCGTCGCCGAACCTGATCCTGGTATCCAGGTGGTACTGATACCAGTTTCGGCGCCAGCGCTTACGTCGCTCCAGCCGCTCGTCGAAGGTCGGCCCCGCGGTGTCCCCCGCACACCGACATCGCATCGCACCGCCCCCAGATGTGAGCCGCACAGTGTGATACCCGGGGTTCAGCGGGGATCCTCCTGTCCGTCAGCCGCGGCGCGCGGTCGGCGCGGGCTCATTCGGAGAACGCCACCACGCTGTCGTCGATCCGGCTGTGCCGCAGCGCCTTCTTGTCGAAGTACCAGTTGTGTTTCAGCCGCCATGGGTCGCGGTCACCGGCGACGGGTAGTTTGCCGGCCGCGCGCTGCAGGTAGCCCGAGGTGAGGTCGAGCAACGGCTTCGGCTCGAGACCCTCCGCCAGCCGCGGGACGACAACCTTCAGGTTGTGCTGGTCCATGTAGTCGAGCAATCGCGTGACGTACTCGCAGACCAGATCCGCCTTCAGAGTCCAGGAAGCATTGGTATAGCCGACGACAAAGGCGAAGTTCGGGACGTCGCTGAGCATCATCGCCTTGTAGGTGAACGTATTGCCCAGTTCGATCTGCTCACCGTCGACGTAGAACTCGGCCTTACCCATCGGGACCACCTCGAGACCGGTGGCGGTCACTACGATGTCGGCCTCGAGCTCGCGGCCCGAAGTGAGCGCGACGCCATTCGTGGTGAACCGGTCGATGAGGTCGGTGACGATGTCGACCTTGTGGCTGTGGATCGCTTTGAACAGGTCGGCTCCGGGCACCACACACAGCCGCTGATCCCACGGATCGTACGGTGGGCGCAAGTGTTTGGCGTAGTCGAAACCGTCAGGTAGATGGACCCTCGCCCACCGTTCCAACAAGGCTCTGGCCGTCTTGGGGCTACGGCGACAGAACTCGTAGAAACCGATTGTCACGGCGGCATAGCGTGCGTGGATCACCTTGGCAGCCAGCTTGCCGGGCAGGATCTTGTACAGTACCTGGGCAAATGGGTCCTTTCGAGGCTGGCTCACGATATAGGTGGGCGTCCGCTGCAACATGGTGATATGTGCAGTCTCGCGGGCCATCGATGGGATGAGAGTGACCGCGGTAGCGCCCGAACCGATCACGACCACCCGCTTACCGGTGTAGTCCAGATCCTTCGGCCAGTGTTGTGGATGCACCAGTGTGCCGCGGTAGGCGTCCAGGCCTGGCCAGTCGGGTGTATAGCCATGGTCGTAGTCGTAATAGCCACTCGTGGAGAACAGAAAGTCGCAGGTGAGCGTCGATGTTTCACCGGTATCGACGTGTTCGATCGCCACCGTCCAGCACTTCTCGTCTGTGGACCAGGAGAATCTGGTAGCTCGGTGGTGGTATCGGATCCGCTGATCCACGCCGTACTCCGCTGCCGTCTCACGCAGATAGCGCAGGATGTCAGCGCCGTCCGCGATGGCGTTTTCCCCGTCCCACGGCCTGAATCCGAAACTGAGGGTGTACATGTCGGAGTCCGACCTGATACCCGGATATTGGAACAGACTCCAGGTCCCACCCAATTCTCCTCGCTGTTCCAGCACCGCATAGCTCTTCGCTGGAAAGGCACGGCTGACGTGGACAGCGGCATCTATTCCCGACAGTCCAGCGCCCACGATCAAAACATTCAGGTGGGTGGCCTCGCTCATACGTGCTCCTTGATGCCGTCGCGCAATGCACAGTGTTCACCGGATGCGCGGCGACGGAAGGTGCTCGAAAGGTGCTTTCGAGAACCCGCCGGAGCTCACGCGCACAATTTGAATTGCGTCTATCCTAGCCGTATGAGGCCATGATGTCGGTGACGCCGGTGCGGAGGCGGATGGCTGCGTCCTTGACAGTAGCGGCGTGTCAACAGCACGCCAATCCGGACCATTTGACGGCCGTGGAACTACTGGTACTCCACCAACCACCAGGTCGATATCGACGCCGACACCGAACTCGTCGTCGCGCTCGGGCGGCCGTTGCCGGGTATACCGCAACGACTGCCGGGCCTGGAAAGAGTCCGGTGCCGCCCACACCTGCCGCAACGCGGTGGTGATCGCCGACGGCGGCTACCAGGGCACCGGTCTGATCATCCCGCACCGCCGGGTACCCGGTGTCGAGCTACCAGGATGGAAACAGGACCACAACAAGTCCCACCGCAAGGTCCGTGCCCGCGTCGAACATGTCTTCGCCCGGATGAGGCCTGGAAGATCCTGCGGGACTACCGCTTACGTGGCGATGTGGTGGCTGTGCGATGGCGGGCATGGCCACCCTGACCAACCTCGCCCACGCCCAGTGACCCCGGCCGGGGAGCGGCCGACGTAACCGTCCTGGACTTACGGGACAACAGGAGCTCGGCACAATCGGCGACCGACTGCGCCGCTTCGCCTCGAGGTTGTCACACCGACGGTATCGTTGACCTGATCTGACGTCCATCCCAACTCGACAGGGGTTCCGATGATTTCGGCCAGAACTTCGGCTTTCTCCGCTGGCGGCGCCCTTGCGTCGGCCACCCTTCTCGCCCTGACAGCGGCGCCCGCGTCCGCCGCGTCGGGCGGCAAATTCGAGACGATCTACTCGCTGACCAACGGCGCGTGTATCGCCGTGGTCGATTCGTCGGTGCATGGCCCGGGATACCCGGACTCGGCCGCGTTCACCGTCAGTACCAACATGATTGGCGTCGGCTCTTGCAGCCTGAAGGTCACCCTGCACTGGAAGAATCTCACCACCAGTGAAACCGGCATCCGCGTTGTCCATGCCATCGGTCCCGGCGCCTGGGTGAGCGACCCCAAGTCGTCCATCTTCCAGCCGGGTCACGGACAGTTCGTCGCCACCGTCACTGTCGATGCCGTCCACCTCGGCGAGTCCGGACAGGTCGAGTTCTCCGTCTGAGCCGATGCTGCAGCCCAATGCTCTTCACTTTCCATCTCGATCGACACCGCCATCTCAGCGGCCAAACCGAGGCGCACCTGCCGACCGGTGTAACCGCGTGCAAGCTGCACGCACGCGGTTACACATCCCAGCCCGCGCGGGAACACCCGCTATCGAATGGGTTCAGCGGGTGGAGGATTCCCGAGCGGTGGCGGTGGCGACGTAGGGCGCCAACGTCGTACGCAACCCGGGTCGCCGGACTGAGCGGCGGCCGTCATCTCACCGTGCAAGGGGCAGCACGGTCGCCAGGGTGCGCAGATCCGCGAGGTAGTCCTCGTTCAAGACCTGGATCGCGACGTGGCCTGCCCCCGCAGACAAGTGCTCGGCCAACCCCGCAGCGACCCTGTCGGGTTCGCCATGAAGCGCGAGCACGTCGATGAGCCGATCACTGCCCGGCGTCGCCAGGTCCTCCTCGGTGAAGCCGAGCCGGCGCAGATTGCTGACATAGTTCACCAACCCCAGATACATCGGGACCATCTGCCGCGCGACAGCTCGTGCCCGGTCGGGGTCACCGTCGAGGATCACCTTCTGCTCTGCGACAAGAAGTGCGTCCGCACCGACGATCTCGTGGGCGATTCGGGTGTGCTCCGGCGGGGCGAGATAAGGCAGCGCACCGGCGGTCCGGTCGCGTGCCAGTTCCAGCACTCGCGGCCCGAGTGCCGCCAGCGCCCTGCCATCCTTCGGCACCCCCGCCGCGTCGAGTTCGTCCAGATAGCTCACCAGGGCGTCATACGGCTTGATCGCGTCAGCACCATTGGCCTCGCGATGACCGGCTCCGATGCCGAGCAGGAACCGACCCGGAAACCTCTGTTCGATCCGGTGGAAGGACTCCGCCACCTCATCGGCCTGCGCTGTCCAGATGTTGACGATGCTGGTTCCGACGATCAGCGATTCCGTCGATTCCAGCAGCGATTCGGCTACCGACAGATCCGCCGGCGGCGAGCCTCCCAGCCACAGCGCCCCGAATCCCAGCTCTTCGATCTCCCGCGCGGCCTGCGGGGTGAACCCCGTGTACCTGCGCCACACACCGTATTCTCCGACAAGCTTTGTCATGCCGGACGCAACCGTCCACCCGCCCCGTCCTATTCCCATCCCTCCGACAAAGTTCGACCCAATCCGGGCAGCGGTGAGGACGCCGGCGATTCCCGACCACGATGCCGCTGACGACCTCGCGGCACGCTGCGCCCACATCGCCGACGCCCATCCAGCACGTGCCGCGTTGGCGATGTGACCGCGCGTCAGCCAGTGGTCTCCCGATAGCCGCTCTTCTGTTTGGCGGCAATCGCTTTCGCCGCCTGCGCGGCGGCCTTGGCCGCGTCGGCGTAACGCTTGGCGCCGACGGTCCCCACGGTGCCCTCCCTACCGTGCCGGGTAGCGACCATGTCGAGGCCCGGATCGGTGACGATCTCCCAGAACTTGGTGCCGTGCGGCCCGGTCGCCTCGAAGTACCGGCGGGTGAGATGGGGGCCGCGCCGCTGGCCGCCGAAGAGCATCATTGTTTCGGGCGCGGCCTGTTCGAGGTGATAGGAGAATTGGCTCAGGAACGAGGTCGCCAAGATCCACGACAACGACCGCTCCCAGCACGCATCGGCCGGATGCCGAGCCGGGTGAGCGAAGACCCGGCCGTCGGAATCGGGTGATACATCGGAGAACACGGTGTCGACCGTGCCGTCGAGGCCCACCACCAGCACGTTCATGGCAGACAGTACGGGGTTCCACTTTTGCTGGCGCTCACCGCGCAACGTGGCTGTGTACTGCTCCCCGAGCTTGCGCATGCGGACTTGTTCCCGCCGTACCTCGGCGGGGCCGAGCAGGCGCAGACCGGTCTCTCCGAAGTGCCATTCGGCGTGGCCGATGCGCTGCCACAGCGTGCGCAGGCTCTCGGGCAGCGGCGCCCCGAGTTCGGCTTCGAGGGCGTCGATATCCTCCGGCGCAGCCGGCGGGCCGATCTCCACCCCGAACCTGTCCAGACCGGTCGAATGCGCGGTGAAACCCTGTGCCGCCAGATATTCCGCGATCTCGCCGAGGGCGGCGACATGCCAGGCGGGGTCCTGATTGTCCTCGCGGATGCGGGCGCGGACCCATTCGGCGACGGTCAGTTCTTCACGTACCCGATAACCATCCCAGGTCACCCACTCCAGGCAGGACAGTGTGGCGCCGTTGCGATACAGCTCCAGCTCCCGGCGTTCGTGGGCAGCCTCGGCGGCCGGGTCCACGGCGAACCGGAGCTGGTCGAAGGCCATCAGGCGCTCGGTGGTGGCATCGGGCCCGCGGAAGGTGCGCATGATCGCCGCCCGGCCTGGCAGATACCACGGGTCGGATTCGGTGTACTTCGCCGCCGCGCAGGTGGCTTTCATTCGGGCGAAGGCATTTTCGGCGGCGGCATGGTCGGGGAAGGTGAGACCGACCGTGTCGAAGCGGCCGTTGTTCACGCCCCACCGGTACACGATGCGATCGAGATAGCGCACCAGTTCGACGAATTCGTTGCCTGAACCCGTCCACAGGAGCGAGCGCTCGGATTGCTCGTCCACCTCGCCGATGAAATCCCGCATACCGTCATGGCCGATCGGGCTCGCCCGAAAGGGGGTGTCGACCATGCCGAAACCGTCGAAGGCGTAGACGTCTCGCTCCGAATCGAGGAACCACACCTCCCCCGTGGCCCGGTCGGCGAGCAGGCGTCGCCGCAGGCTGGTGCCGGCCAGGGCGCCGAGGTCGTCGTCACCGATTCGGGTGAGCGGCCGCCCCGCCGCACGCGCCCGCTCGCCCTTGTCGAGCAGGGCGCGCCGCGCCGAATCGGCATCTCCCGACTGCACTTCGGCCAACCGCGTGCGCAGGTCGTCCGCGTCGAGCGGATCGGTCCAGTCCCGCCCACGGGACAGGCTGTCGGGTCCGACCGCCGCAGCGGCAATGGATTCTCTACTCGCGTAGGCGGTTCGGACCAGGTCGTAGTCATCTGCCTCCAGCGCCGCCAGGATGCCGGTGGACAGCGCGTACTTGAATACCCGCTGCTCGGTCTCGTCCGAGGGTGTGGGCCAGCCGCTGATTTCGCGCAGCAATTCCACCTGGGGCCACCGCTGTGCGACGTGATCGGCGAGGGCATTGGCGTAGTGCGCCGCGGCGCGGGCGTCACGCCGATCGCGCAACCGCCGCATGACATCCCGGTGCACCTCGGCCGAGAAGATCTCACCGAGGGCGTTTCCCATGCGCCAGATGCTGCGTCGTTCGGTGAACAGCCGTTCGATCAGTGCCGCGTGCGCGATGTCGGAATCCAGTTTTCGCACAGCTGAATACAGGTTGGCGACCACATCCTCGAGCTGACCGTCCACCGTCTGCCCATGGCTGAGTACCGGACTGTTCGCCGGGTTGGAGTCGGCATAGCGACGTCCGTAGTCGTCGAGCGCCTCGATGAGGTAGTCCTGTGCACCCGCGTGCCGGAAGCGGTACAGCTGATGGCCCGCCGCATTGCGCGCGGCGATTCCGGGATGCGTCAGTACGGTGTCGATCATGGCGACAGCGGCCCGCACGGCCTGCTCCGGCGACACCCGCCGCAGCACACACCGCTCCTCGCTCGAATCGAACAGCTGCTCCCACAGCGCCTCGACCGTGCTGGTCGGTGCGGGCAGTGCCGCCAGCCGCAGCAGTTCGTCGAAGATCGGCGGGTGATGCGCCACCGGGGCCAGCGCCAGGCAGACGGCCTTCTTCAGGTCGTCGTTGTACATCTCGCCGAGGATGTCGGAGGCATCGGGCTCCACGGTGTGCTCGAGCAGCCGGATGAGCACAGGGACGAGGACGCTGTCCGGGGAGTCCACCCGAAGCCCCTGGATAATGCGGGTGCGAGTCTCGGCGGGCAGCAGTTGGAGACCGGTGGCGGCCAGTGCGGCGCGATCGGGGCGCTCACCGTCCAGAATGATGCCCAGCGCCCACTCGATCACCTCGGCGGGCGATTCGGCGATGTCCGCGCACAGCAGAACGCGTTGTGCGACAACCTCGCTCAGCTCGCTGTCGATATCCGCCAGGATCGCGGCGGGGTCACCGTCAGCATCGCGCAGCCGCTCCAGGTAGGCCGACGATGCCTCCGCGTGTTCCCAGCGGTGGTCGAGCTCCGCACGGGTCAGCACAGGTTCGGCCGCGCACAGTTCGTGTGACCGCCGCAGGGCGGTCAGGCACGCCCTGCTGTACGGGTCCTTGGCGAGCAGCTCCCGCGCCGCCTCGGCGAGTGCAGCGCCGTCGCGTACCAGCGGCAATGCGGTGGACAGCGCCCACACTCGGGTCGACCACGCGCAGGTGGAGGCGGGCAGCAGACGCACGAGGGTGTCGGCGGCCGGGCTGTGGTCGCGCCCAGCCCGCCGATCCGCGTCGGCGCGCAGCAGTGCCGTACCCGTCGTGACGGGCATGCGGCTCAGGGCGGCCATCACCCCCTCGGTGCTGAGCGTCCCGCTGTTCAGCCCGTGGACGATCCAGCTCGCCCGGCCGAGCGGCTCGTGCTCCGGGGCCATCTCCAGGCTCGTCAGCGCGGCCCTCGCCAGCGCCTCGTCATCGGAAGCGACGTACTGCTGTAGGAGCGAGCGGCGGATGCGGAAATCCGGCACGGACGGCACATCGCCGTCGATCCCCAGCGTGCCGAAGACCTCGACGAAGGCGTCCAGCAGTTCGGGACGCTCCTGGGAACGGGCGATCTCGTCGAGGACGCGGGCGCGTTCGTCGTCCTGTGCGAGCAGACTGGTATGCAGCAGCCAGTAGATGGCAAGATGCGGATCCCGATGCAGCAGCGGCAATTCCACCTCGAGCACCTTCCGGGCATCGATATCGCTCCACCGATGTGCGAAATGCCCGGCGGCGCTGGAGGCCAGCTCCTCGGCGGACTGCATGGGCTTTCCGTCGCGCAGCAGCGGCTGAGCCAGCAGCCATACCAGCCACTGACAGCGTTGCGCCAGTTCCGCGCTGGTCGGGGTCGGCCCGGTATCCGCGGCGGATGACGACGGACGGAATGAGTCTCGGATATCGAACTTCGAACGCTCGTCCTCGTCGTTCGCCTCGGCGCGCTCGAGCTCGACCAGGTAGGCCGACCAGTCGTCGAAAGAGTCGAACCACAGCTCCAGTTCCCGGGTTTCGTGATCCTGCCACCACACCCGTCCGCTGCCGCGCAGATCCAACAGCGTGTAATCGTCTCCCTCGTCGTCGAGAACGACGAAGCCGCTCAGCGATTTGTCGATCGCGCCGAAGTACGGGTAGTTGATCGCCAGGTGGGCGTCCACGAGCGAGCCGCGATCACCCACCCAATACTCGAGCAGCTGATCGTCCATGGCGTCGGCCACGCGAGCGGGTACGGGAACGCCGAAGTAGCGGCTGGCGGACAGGTGCAGGTCCATAGATTCTTCCTGATATCGAAATGTTGCTGTACCGGTGGAAAAGACGGGTCGTGTCCGAGAGTGGCTCGGCGGCCGCTGACAGGCGGCGAGGCGAACCGTCCAGACGAATGATCGTTTGGTTCGGCAGGCTACTGCGCAGCTGTGACAAGAACGGCTTCCGCTTCCCTGGTACGGGCCGTCACACTGGCCGAGGCCGATGCCCACCTCGTCGTCCGGGAACTGCGCTGATACCGCAACTGCACTCCGGTGATCCGGTGCTGGTAGATCTGTCATGTGGCGTTGTCGGATCGGGCTGTGGCCGAGCTGAATTCGTTGATGGCGAGAATCGAGGAACGGTTTACCCGCGCCGAGCTACGGGTTGTCGTGATCGGCGAGGACCACACCGATCACATGCCGGGCCCGTGCCGCGACCACCGGGTTGGACGACCGGTAGTACGGCAACTGGATCAGCGCGATCGACAGCGCCCATCCCCGACCGCGGTCCCAGGAGGCGTCATCGATCCGCGCCGCCGAGCGGAAGATCCAACGGGTGTCGGCATCGAACAGCTCCCACGCCACGCTCAGATCACAGGCGGGATCACCGACCGCGAGACCGCCGAAATCGATGACGCCGGTGAGCCGGTCGCCATCGAAGAGCAAATTTCCCGACGACAGGTCGCCGTGGATCCAGACGCCGGGGCTCGACCACGGGGCCGCGTCCAGTGCGCTTTGCCAGGCCGCGGTGACCGCGTGGGCGTCGAGTTCGTCGGTCACGGCGGCGATCGCCTCGCGGGTGGAGCGGTCGCGCGCGGCGAGCGCGACGCCGCGGAAGAAATTGTGCGCACCGGGCTCGGGCCCGCCGGCGCTGTCGATCGATCGCAGCGCGGTGATGAACGCACCCAAGTCGGTCGCCACACCGCGTGGGTCGCCGAGTCTCCCCGATCCGAGGCTCTGCCCGTCCAGCCATCGATAGATCGACCATTCCCACGGGTAGTCCGTCCCCGGCTCGCCGCGGCCGAGCGGAACCGGAACGGCCAGCGGAAGGCGCGGAGCCAGCCGGGGCAACCATTTCTGTTCCTTGTCCACCTGGCCAACCGCCGAGGGCAGGCGCGGCAGACGAACGGCCTTGTCCGCTCCGAGGCGATAGATCGCGTTGTCGGTGCCCGCCGACTCGACGGCGTTCAGCGGCAGGTCTTTCCATCGGGGGAATTGTTCGGCGACGAGCCCGGCGACCGTGGCGACGTCCAGGTCGATGGCTGGTGTTCGTTCGAATGTCGTCACGGACCGGTGTGGATGAGCGGCGCCCACAGGTCCGGGCGGTCCGGATGGACAGCGCGCAGGTCGCAGATCACTTTGTGCAGCGCGGCTGCGGCGTTCACGGCGCCGTCGTCGGTGGATACGGTGGCATAGAAGCCACGGGCCGCGATGGCGGCTATGGCGTCGTTCAGCGGCCACAGGCTGGCCACCACGTGTCGGTACCCTGCCAGCTGGCAGGCCGCGGCCAGATTGACGGCCTCGTCAGCCAGCCATCCGCGGTTAGCGGTCGAGCAGGCGGATAGGTAGGCCAGTTCGGCTTGCTCCAGCTGGAGTTGGCTGATCTGGGGGATCGACAAGGCGCCGTCGTACAGGTGCAGGCCGCTGTTGGACGGTGCAGAGAGGTCCGCGGTGGCGTGGCAGGCGAAGTGTGCCCAGGTCGACTTGGACAAGCTCGCCAGCACCTCGGCGACCGTGGCTTGCTCGTTGACGAGCTTCGTCCCGGATCGGTGCACGGTCTCGGCTTCGCTGATGGCGGTACGTAAATCGGGCAGGCCCGGTGTACTGGCGAGGGCGACTGTGAGCTGGCGGCGGACCTGCGCTCGTGCGCGCGCCCGAGCGTGGATGAGCGCACGCAAAGTCGGCGTGTAGGACGACACCACCCGATCCAGGGCACCGGGCCTGCCAGCGATCCCTGCGGCATGCAGCGGGAACAGGCCGAGCAGACCGGTGGGCAGCCACCACACCCGAGTTCCGGGCGCTGGCGCGAGAGCATCCAGAACCGGTTCGACCGCCGCCCACCACAGCCAGCCCAAAATGAGCGGGAGCGTGTCCCGCCGGTCCGCAGCGGGCCCGGCCAGGATCGCACTGTAGGCCAGAACGTCCTCGAGCGACAGGTACGGCAGCGGCAGCAGCCGAGGTGAACCGTCGGCGGTGAGGATGATCGCGTCACTGCGATCGTTGCCCGCGTTCAGCAGAATGACCGGGCCACCAGCAGCAGCAGCGCGCAGATCGGCGAACCGAGGCGGACCGAGAAACCCTGCGAAGCGGTCGATCCCGCGGATCTGTGCGAGCAACCGGTCGTACTCGGCCCAGGGCTCCCGCAGCGGCTCAGCCGAGGCACTCGGAGCGTTCAGCCGGTTGCGGACCTGGCGGAACTGTTCGGCGAGATCCGGATGCGCGACCGCCAGGTCGGTCAGGTCAGTGCGCGAGTCCATCCGCGCGGCCAGTACTACACCTCGCCCCAGCTCGGCCGTCTCCAGCGCACCCACCGGATCACCGATTGCGCAATGTGCGGCGATCGCGTCCCCGACCAAGCCGAGATGTTGCCCGGCACCGAACTCCTGGTCCTGCCACGCGGCTTCCTTCGGCACGAGAGAGTGCAGCATGGCAACCGCGACATCCAATAGCTCCGTTGCCGCCGCCCGCTTCCGTCTGCTGTAAGCCAGCACACCGACCGTCCACCCCGCCCGCACCAATGCCAGGGGCGGGGCGACCTTTGCCATATTCGCCTTACGAAGCCGCCGGGCCAGCCTGCGAATAGGAACCCGCCCAGCCCAGCGTCCGCGTGAGAGATAGGCCCGGGCCAGGTTGGACAGGTGCATAGCCACGTCGGGATGACCGTCCGGAGTCGCGGCCAGGGCCTTTTCCCCGGCCGCGACGGCCTGCTGGAACAGTGCGCCCGTGCCGTGGTGTTCGGCCCGTAGCCGATGGGCCAGGCTGAGATTGGTCAGCAGAATGGCCTGGTCGGTATGGCTTTCGGGCAAGGAAGCCACAGCTCGCTCACCGGCCCGGACCGCGCGCTCGATCGTGTCCGGATCCCGGTCCCGCTCGTACTGGCGGCGGTAGGCGACCCCCAGATTGGACAGGAATACGGGCAGATCGGCACTCCATTCCGGGGTGATGAGCACTGCCTGCTCGCTGAGTTCGACCGCGCGCCCCAGGTCTGTGGCGCTCCTGGTGCGCTCATACCGGCGGCGATACGCGCCGCTGAGCGTGGACAACCGCCCGGCCAGGTTGCTGTGACCGGCTGGAGTAGCTGTCACCGCCTGTTCCCCAGCCGCTATGGCCCGGTCGATATCGCCCAGCACACCGGTGCGCTCATAGCGCCTCTGACACATGCGGCCCAGGCTGTACTGAAACGCCGGGAACCGGGAATCGTCGGCCGAAACGATTTCCAATCCCTGTTCAACCAGTTCGAGAGCCTGCTCGAGATCGGCGGTCACACCGTTGAGTTCGTAGCGGTTCAGGTACCCGTTGCTGAGGTTGAACAGCACCGAGGGACTCGGTTTAGCCTCGTCACCCAGCGCACGCGCCCGTTCGTGCAAGGCAATCGCGCGGTCGAGGTCGTCGGTGTCGGTAGCGTGAATATAGCGGCGGCCGTAGGCGTTGCCGAGGCGAGAAAGTCCCTCGGCCAGTTCCGGATCGCTGGCGGACAGCGCCACCACCTGTTCGCCGAGGGTGATGGCTTTCGCCAAATCAGCCGTCTCACCGAACCTCTCGAATCGTATCCGGAAGGCCAGACCGAGGTCGGACAGGCAGGAGGTGTGTTCGGCGGTTCCGGCAGCAAGTGCGTCCGCGGACGCCATCAGCAGCATCAGGCTCGCCGTCAGGAGCGGCTCATCGAGCGAGCCGTCCGCCTTCGCCAGCAGTTCGGCCCCGAGCCGCGCCTGAGCCCGAGCGTCGGCCGGGCTTCGGGCTGCGGCCACGTCGCGCCACACCTCCGGGATCAGGTCTGGGTATTTGCCCAGCGGTAGAAGAAAGATCAGCGACCTGGCCATCTCCGTGACCGGGTGATCGGGCAGCGCACGGAACCGAGCGAAGTGTAGCCAGCCAAGGGAGTGGAAGGCCGACAGGATTCGCGCGTTCCCATCCGGGAGACCGCGATCCTCGAGGGCGGGCTGGACCGCCTGGAACAGCGCGTCCGCGTCGGCGACCGCATCGGCGCCGAGTACCAGCTCCGGATCCTCGGTGTGCTGATGTCGCAACAGCCGTTGATCTACTCGCGCCAGCAACTTTTCGAACGTTTCTCCCCCGCTATGTCGTCGGCGCATCATATTGCCTTGTTCACAGGTTGGCGATCACGAACCCGGCCGCGACGCCCGACGCCACCAGCGCCGATACCTGCACGATCAGGCCGATACCGACCCACCTGGCCTTGAAGGCGTTGGCGCGGCGCAAGGTGTCCACTGTCCGCACTTGCACGGCGGCGACATTGTTACGGGCATCGACCTCGTCGTCGGTCCAGTGCTCCCCTATCATCCGGGCCAGAGTCGAAGCGGTCGCGGCAGCGTAGTACTTGTTCCAGCCCGCGACGATGCCACATGCTGCGGCGCCGACGAACAGCGCCAACGCGACGCCCACAGCGATCACGACCGGCGCCGGGAACGTCGCCACAGTGGAGGACTTCACCAGAGCGGCGAGCCCACCCAGCAGGGTGACCAGTGCGCCCGAACTGGTGACGATGACCTGTCCGCGAGCGTCATACGCCGATCGCCGTTCTCGTTCCGTCTTGAGCTCACCTTCGATGAAGGCGGCGTAGGTCTTGCCCTGATCGCTCACCCGAATCGGCCGGGGGGAGCGTGGGCCGCGTCGGGTTCTGTATCGCCACGCACGTTCTCTAGCTCGAGCCAGGATTTGTCGGTCGTCGGTTCCCTGGGGCTGTCCTCGGCTGTTGTGTTCTCCTCAGGATCCGGCATGGTGTTCCCTCCATCCGACCTTCTCACCATGGAACTAGTCTAGTGCCGCTTCACGCAAGGCAAGGCCTAAAATTGGGGAGCCAGATCTTCAAACCGACGGCGACGCAACCCCGTTCGTGTTGGGCAGTCGAACGAATAGGAGCCTTCGATGGATTCGCGCACCTGTCGCTGATGCGCAGTTCGTGGCTCCGGCGCGGCGTGGACCCCCGTGTCGGCAGCTGTCGCCGATCCGGCCGGCGGAACCCGGCGCTTCGTCTCCCATGCCGCGCCATGCGTCGAGCCAGTCAGCGACCGGCAGCAGCGCGATACGTCATTCGATGGCGATCCTGGTGAGGCCGTCCACGATGAGTTCGACCACTCGGGCGAGCGACCTGGTCGCCACCACGAAGTGGCTGCTGCCGCCGTGCCCGTCTACGACCGCGGCAAGTGCGGGCGACGACCAACTCTGAACTGACGCTGCCCCCGCCGGTCCGTCAGTGTCCGAGGAAGTCGGGAATCTGTTTGGACAGGAACGCCTTCACGGCATTCTTGTGGTCACGAGTGGCACCGGTGTGCGTCATCTGCACCGCTTCGAAGTCCAGGGCTTCCTCGAATGTCGCGGTGGCGGCATAGGCGACAGAGGCTTTGATGGAGGCGAACGCTCGAGTCGGGCCGGCCGACATCAGTGCCGCGATCGAGGAGACCGAAGCAGCGAACTCCTCGTCGGCGATCACTTGATGGACCAGGCCCAGCGCAAGAGCTTCTTTCGCATCGACCACCCGGGGCCGCAGCAGCAGGTCCAAGGCCGTCGCGTTACCCACTGCGCGTGGCAGAGTCCACGACATTCCCGTATCACAGGACAGCCCGATTCCAGCGAAGGCACTGGTGAATCGCGCAGAAGCGGTGGCGATGCGGAGATCTGCCGCCAGCGCCAGGGCCAGTCCGGCGCCCGCGGCGGTACCGTTGACCGCGGCGATGACAGGCTTGGGCATGGTCGCGATCATGCGGACGAGCGGATTGTAGTTTTCCCGCACCAGCTCACCCAGCTGCCTTTCTTCCTCTGCGGGCTGCTGCAGTTCACGCAGGTCCTGTCCGGCACAGAATGCCGACCCGGTTCCGGTGATCACCACCGCTCTCACGCCAGGGTCCGTGGATGCGGCCTGCAGTGCGGCACCCAGCTCGGTTCGGGTGGCGGTGTCGAGACTGTTCGCGTTCCCGGGTCGGTTGATGCGAATAGACGTCACAGCCGCATGGGACTGCACGTCGACCAGCGAGTTGCTGTTCATTCGAAATCGGGTCCTCTCGGATGATGGCCACGGTCGGTTCGGCCACCCATCGCCACAAACTTCTGGGGGCGGTGTCGCCACTGGGCGATAGCGCTGCGCTACACACGCTGTGACCGTGGGTGGCCCCACGCTAAGCCACACATACAAGTTTATGCAATAAGTTGCATAATCCTTGTGTCCGTGGTCACATTACTGAGTCGACATGCCTGCCAGCCCTCCCCGCCGGGGCACTACTGAAGTCCATTGCAGAGCACGACAACCCAAGTTTTCGAAGGCATGATCTGGAGGTTTGACGATGTATCTGACTCAGGGGCCGGCACCGCGCAGTCCAGCAGCAGCCCGATGGAGTGATGGCGGTCTTCGGTGCGCAAAACGCGGACCTTCCGAGAAGTCCGAGTCGCGCGCTTTGCCGGTGCTTTGAGAGAACACGGTGTATCGCAGGGCGATCGCGTGGGCATCTGGAGCTTCAACTCCGACTCACACCACTCCCGGCAAGCGGGGCGCCGAGCGGGCCATCGACGCCGACTAGCATCGTTGCATGGCACTACGGTTCGCAATTTTGACTGCGCTGGCTGAGCGGGAGGCGAGCGGTTTCGAGCTGGCCAAGCGCTTCGACCGTCTTTACGGGGCTTTCTGGGCAGCCTCGCACCAGCAGATCTACCGCGAGTTGGACCGCCTCAGCACTGCCGAGTTGATTTGTGAAGTTCCCCAGCCCGAGCGCGCCGAACGCGGGCAGCCCAAGCGTTTCGCTATCACTGACGCAGGCAGGTCGAATCTGCGTGACTGGGTGAGCGAGATCGACGAGCCCGTTCACCTGCGTGAGCCACTGATTGTGCGTGTACGCGCCGCAGCGGTCGTCGGCGACCTGAGCGGTGTGCGAGCCGTGATCGCTCATCACCTGGAGGTGCACGAACGCCTCCACTCCGAGTACGAGGCCATCGAAGGCCGCGACTTCGCCACCATCGACAACGATGCCGCCGCCCTCAGACATCTAGTGCTGAAGGGAGGAATCGGCTTGGAACGTACCTGGGTGCAGTGGTGCCAGGAAGCGCTCGCTGTCATCGACGGAATGCTGGAGCACTCTGCCTCTGCGAGGGCCTGATCGAAGTGACTCCCGCGGTGTCCGTGCATGCCCGCAGAGCATCACCTATGCCGTTCCAGCACAACATGTTTATCGTGTCGATCGCCTCTTCACGAGAGATCGGGCGCCCCGCATTCACCCAATCCTGAGCACACCTGGGCACCAGCGTGAGAAGAGTCATTGCCAGCATCTGTGCCGCGGCCGAGGAACTCTCAGGCCCGAGGGCCCGACCGATTGTGGCGGCACACGTACTCAACATACGACGGATGCGGAGTTCGACGGACGGCTCACCCGTGTCGTCTGGCCGGATTACCAGAATCGCGCGGCTGTCGGCATCGGTCAACTCGAACAGGGCTGTGACCAGCGCCTCGATCCGTTCACGCCTGCCTTCTGCCGAGTGCAGTGCAGTGTCAACTGTCGCTGCCAGCACATCCATCGCACCTTGCAGCACCGTCAGGTACAGCTCGAGTTTTCCGGAGAACTCGGTATACAGCGTCGGCTTGGCTATGTTGCTTCCTCGCGCGAGATCGCTCATGCTCGTCGCCCGATAGCCGTTGGCCACGAAGATCGCCCCGGCTTGCTCCACAAGCTGTGATCGCCGGGCCGCGCGTGTGTATCTCCGTACCTGCGGATCCCACGTTCTCGTCATCGCCGAACGCTCCCGGATATGAGTCGGACGGGTATCGCGAGGTAGGGCGTGCAAAGATCGTCTGCAGTCATGGTTGTCTCAATTGTGGGTCGACCAGTTCACCGGTCCGGCGGGCTTGTGCAAGGACTACTCGGACCGGTGAACCGTCCCGGCGGCTGGTTGCCGCCAGGTTTGTGACGCGTGTGGACGCGACAGGTGAGGGCTCAGGCCAGCAGGGAGCGGCCGATGATCTCCTTCATGATCTCGGTGGCTCCGCCGTAAATGGTCTGGACACGGCCATCGACGAAGGCCTTGGCCACCGGGTATTCGTTCATGTATCCATAGCCGCCGTGCAGCTGCAGGCAGCGATCGGCGACACGCTTCTGCAGTTCGGTCGCCCACCACTTGGCCATCGAAGCGTGGACCGCGTCGAGCTGACCCGCGGAATGCTCGACGATGCAGCGGTCGATGAATGCACGGGTGACCGCGCATTCGGTGGCCATCTCGGCAATCTCGAAGCGCACGTGCTGAAGTTTGGCCAGCGGGCGCCCGAACGCTTCACGCTCCTTCACGTAGCCCTTGGTGATGTCGAGCAGATGCTCGGCTACCGCGATTCCTGCTGCAGCGATGTGCAGGCGCTCGGTGGCCAGGTTGGTCACCAGATGCAGGAACGCCCCATTGAGTTCGCCCAGCAGATTCTCCTTGGGCACCACGACATCGTTGAAGAACAGCTCGGCGGTGTCTTGCGCCTTCTGGCCGAGTTTGTCGAGGTTGCGTCCCCGTTCGAACCCTTCCATGCCCCGTTCGACGACGAGCAGGGACAGTCCCCGCGAACCGCCATCGGGGGTGGTCTTCGCGACGACGACGATCAGATCGGCGAGGTATCCGTTGGAGATGAACGTTTTGGAACCGTTGAGGATCCAGTGATCGCCGCGGTCTTCGGCGTGAGTGTTGATGCCCTGCAGGTCGGAGCCACCGCCGGGCTCGGTCATGGCGATAGCGCCGATCTTCTCGCCACTACAGAAGCCGGGAAGCCAGCGCTGCTTCTGCTCTTCGGTGCTCAGGCCGATGAGGTACGAGCCGACCATGTCATTGTGCAGGCCCAGAGCAAGCCCTGGCACGCCCGCCGACGACAGTTCCTCCGCGATGATGGCGCTGTACCGAAAGTCGGTTGTCCCGCCGCCGCCGTATTCTTCCGGCGCCGACAGGCCCAGCAAACCATGCCGTCCAGCGGCAAGCCACACCTCGCGGGAAACCACGCCGTCCTTTTCCCACTGCGGGTAATGCGGCAGAACTTCCTTGGCGAGGAACGTGCGCACGAGTTCGCGGAAGTCATTGTGTTCGGTGTCGAAGATGAGCCGTTTCATGTCAATCCTGGAGTCGAAGAGCACAACTGGGTACCGCAAACTGCGGCACCGAGCAGGCTCGAGGCGGAAGATGGTTGCGCAGAAGCGATTCAGCGAGACGTGGCAGATGCAGCCAGAAAGCGGCCCGCTTCCTGAATCTGCAGAACGCTCTCTCCCGAACCGCCGCCATCGCACGGGATGATCGCTCCCGAGATAAAGCGCGCGGCCGAGGAGGACAAGAACATCGCCAGAGCAGCAATATCGTCCTTCGTGCCCAGTCTGCCGAGTGGAACCGTCGTCACGGCGGTGCCGTCGTCGTCGTGGGGTGTGAGCCGGGCGATCCCCTCCGTGCCGGCGATCGGCCCCGGAGCAATAGCGTTGACCCGAATCCCTTTCGCCCCCCATTCCAAAGCCAGCACCCGGGTCAGTTGGTCGACGCCGGCCTTGGCCGCGCAGACATGGGCCTGGTAGCGAACCGGGATCCACGCCTGGGGAGCGGTGATGTTGATGACCGAGGCGCCGGACGCGAGGTAGTCCAGGCCCGCGCGCATCACGTGGAAGGTGCCGTTGAGGTCGATATCGACGACCACCTTGAACCCGTTCGACGACAGCGCGGAGGCCTCGGCGAGAAAGTTTCCGGCGGCACCCGAAACCAGCACATCGATGGCGCCCCACTCTTCGCGGATCGCAACGAAAACGTCCTGTACGGCTTCCATGTCGCGCACATCGGCGACAAAGCCGCTGACCGGTACTCCGTAGGCGTTGAGCTTCTCGACTGCGGCCTCGACGTTCGTGGGTTTGCGGCTGACCACGGCGACCGCCGCACCGCGGGAAGCGAAGGCCTCGGCTATTCCGAAATTGATACCGGTGGTGCCGCCGAAGATGACGGCCGTCTTGCCGGTGAAATCGAACTGGATGTCCATGAAGTCTCTCTATAAGTGTCGAACGGAAGCAGGTCGGAGAGCGTCACCGCCGGACGCGGGACGGCTGAAGGCTGCGATCAGAGCGTAGATCTCAACAAGTCTTTGTGCAACAAGTTGCATAATTAATGTGACGTGAGCCACTGCAGCCCTTCAAAGGGGTCGTCGCTCAGGTGAGCTATCGCCCATGCCCCTACCCCGGTGGGTGATCAGCTCAGGACGGGAGTGGAGCCCAGCATCCGCTTCATCGCGCGCCGTACGAATCGCCGCGAGCCAAGGATCTAACGGCGACCGAGAGATAGCGGTTGATCAGCTGCGCGCGCCTGGGCGATGCCGATGACCAGTGACTAAAAGCTGTGCGGAGCCGGCACGTCGATCTCTTGCATCAAGCCTGTGTCGGTCGACGACCGATCCGGACGTCCCAAACTCGTTGTAACCGTGAGGCATTCGGCGACCTGCCCCAAGACTGGGCGACAAGCCCGCAGTGGGCCGCGACACAGACGCACACGTCGGGCATGAACGGGGCCGACCTAGACTACTGCCGATGAGCTGGTGGGATTTCTGGATTTCTCACAGACGGCAGTCGGCAACACGGCCGGGGACCAAGGGCCGTGCAACGAAGGACGGCAAGACGCTGCGCGCCTGGTGGAAGGACCCGGTCGACTACCGGTGGCTGGTCAGCACCCTGTCGGCGCGATCAGCGCTGGGACCGCTCAAGTTGCTGATCGGCAGCGCGGGAGCGGTGATCGCGGCAATGGGCGCGGTGATCACGGGAACCCCGGTAGGTCCGCCCGGCGATCCCGGCATCGCTTCGACGATCGGAGTGCTGTCGGGGGCACTCTGGGCAGCGCGCTGGTGGCTGCTGCCGTGGCCGAGCAAAACCGAGTCGCTGGTGCTGATCGCCTGTGCCGACGTGCTGTTCACAGTCGAATTCCTCCAGCTGCAGGATCGGCTGTTCGGGGCGATGGGCACAGTGCTTCTCCTGGTCACCGGCAGCTACCTGAGCTTCTTTCACACTGCGCGGGCACTGGCCGTGCACTCGGCCTGGTCGGTGCTGTCGGTACTGGTGTTGTCGGTGCGCATCGCCACCGGCGGCGGCGATGTCCACCTGGCACTCGCAGTCGCGCTCCTCCTCGCGTCGGTGGCCGGTGCGATGCCCGCGTACCAGCTCCTCTATTGGCTTCTACGCAACGAGTCGCTGTCGGACCCACTGACCGAACTGCTCAACCGCCGAGGTCTGGAGAACCGGCTGCCGCAACTGATGGACCGCAGTCCCGCGATCTGTGTCATCTGTTTCGACCTCGACCGGTTCAAGAACGTCAACGACACCTGGGGCCACGGTATCGGCGACACCGTCCTGGAACGAACCGCGCGCCGGTTGCGCGACGCCGCCGGGGAGCTGGCAGTGGTGGCACGCACCGGCGGAGAGGAATTCGTCGTGGCCGCCCCGATCGCCGCAGCGGCCGCTCGAATCGAGGCCGAACGGCTGCGCCGAGTGGTCGCCGAACCACCGGAGACCGCTGTGATGGTTACCGCGAGCGTCGGTGTGGCTGTCTTCGACACAAGAATCTGCCCGCAGTGTCCACGCCCGACTCCGGACCGGATGCTGCAATCCGCCGACGCGGCGATGTACCGGGCCAAACAATCCGGCGGGAACCTGGTGGTGGTCGACGACCTCACGTCGCCGCCGAATCATCACCACCCGACTCCGAACCACCACAGGTAGCAACCGATTTCCGGCACCCACGAGCCGGCAGAAGCGCGGTTGTTCAGGAGCTGGCTTGCTTGCGGCGCTGCCGAAGAGCGCGCATCGACACCTGCGATCCGCATCCCGGGCTGCAGTAGCGTGCCGCCCGGTTGCGGGTGCGATCGATGAAGCCGAAGTGGCACGGCGGATTGCAGCATGCCTTGATCCGCATCCAGTCGCCGCGCTGCGCCGTCTCGGTCACCGCGGCGAGAACGGCACCCAAAGCGCCGGGGACACCGGTCGATCCGGCGAGGAGCTGCGCCGTTTCCGCGGTGATGACCGTTGTGAGCGGATAGCGAACGCCGGCCTGCCGCAGATACCGTTCCGCCTCGGCGACCCGGGCGTCACCGATATCTGGATCACCCGCGTGTGTCAGCAGCACCGTGACCAGCGCGTCGCGAAGCTCACGCGCGGCCGCCGCGTCGGAGTCGGTCACCACGATGGCGGCATCGAGCAGGCCCTGCTCGATCGCCCAGTCCGCGAATCCCGAAGCCGTGCCGAAGACCTCGACGCGCCCCGCGCCGTCGGCTCTGGTGTTGACGAACTGCACCACCAGAGCAGCGGCATCGTCGCTCCACTTCGGTGCCTCCTGTGTAGCCTCCACTCCCCCACGATACCAACACGACAAGCGGCTAACCCGGTTGATCACAACACCTGCGCTGAAACCACTTGCAATGTTGTTAGCTAACCGCTTATGCTCACAACATGACGAATGCAAGGAACACCCCGCCGATCTGGTTCATCACCGGCGCCTCCTCAGGTATCGGACGCGAGCTCGCAGTTCAGGCGCTGGAAGCCGGAGAAGCTGTGGTTGCTGTGGCGCGACGCACCGAAACCCTTGGTGACTTGGGAGAACACGACCGACTGCTCGCGGTCGAGGCAGACGTGCGCGACGAGGTAGCCGTCGCGAAGGCGGTCGAGCAGAGCGTGGCTCGCTTCGGCCGCATCGACATCGTCGCCAACCTTGCCGGCTACGGACTCTTCGGGGCGGTCGAGGAAGCAGCCGACGGGCAGGCACGGGCAATCTTCGATACCAACGTCTTCGGCGTCCTCAACGTGCTGCGCGCGACACTGCCGGTGCTGCGGGGCCAGCGGTCCGGGCACATCCTGCAGGGCTCGTCCTACTACGGCCAGACCGCAGATCCCGGCGTCGGGCTGCTCGCAGCCACCAAGTACGCCGTCGAAGGACTCTCCGACGCGCTCGCAGCCGAAGTGGCGCCACTCGGGATCCACGTGACTCTCGTTGAGCCCGGCCTCACCGCAACACCTTTCCTGGCCAACCTCGACGCGGCTACAGCAACCCACGCCGACTACGACCAGACGGTGCGCGTCCTACAGCAGGCGATCCAAGCACTGCCGGCGTCGGCGTTCTCCGGCGTCGATCGCGTGGCCGCCGGCATCCGCACAGCCGTGGCCGACGACAACCCACCCCGCCGCCTCGCCCTGGGCATCGCCGGCGCCGACAGTATGCGCACCGCGCTCACCGCACGCCTCGCCGAACTCGACAAATGGGCCACCGTCACCAACCTGGTCGACGCCGCGCCCAGCGCTCACGTCCACACCGGGTAGGCAACTTCCGCACTGGCTCGGGCCGCTGATTGCAGGATGCCGATTTGGTCGGCGACATCACGGATGACCGGGCCGCGAGCCCTGGTCGCCCTGAACCCTCAGCGCGTCGGCACGTGCCAGCAGTCACCGTCGGTGGTGGGCAGGCTCGTGTCGGTGAAGTTCACCGCCGGGTTGAGGGACGTGGGCTCAGCGTCAGACCAACAGGCGAAACCCCTCCGACCTCGGTCGGAGGGGTTTCTTGTGCCCACAGATTTGACGTGGTTGCCCGTTTCTCACACTTTCGCGTTTCGAGCCGACGAACGGATGCCACGAGCTTCAGCGGGCTGGCGGCCGCCTCCCTCAGGTGGGTGCGGATGGAGTGCCGGAGTGCGCGCAGGTCCCACCGCACGAACCACACCCGGTTTCTGCGCGGTCTGCCGCGTCAGCTCTGGATCGTCAGGAGGCGCGCTCGGTCGACTGCTCGATGTTCGCGCCGTCGTATCCGGCTTGGCAAAGAAGGGAGACAACCCTTTCGGCATGGGATGCCGGGCAGAAGCCCAGATGGTATGAATCGCCGACATGGATCGCGATCAGCGCCACGTCGAGCGCCAGACAACGGTCACCCGCCTCAGCTCGGAAGTCCTCTGCGATCTCGACCGTGTGGCTCGAGTTCTCTTCGGTCCGATAGGCGAAGTCTGGATACCAGTCCCACGTCAGACCATCGGGACACGATTCGAGGGCTTCCAGCGCGGGCTGGATTGTTTCGACGTCGTCCTTCCAGTCGAAGTGTGCCAGCAACGCGGGGCCGATGCCGAATTCGTCGCCGTGCAACATGTCGAGTAGGCCGCTGCGGGCCAGATCGCCTTGGTCGGAGCACAGATAGTCCGAGGCCGGATAGGTGTCCAGATACGTCTGCGGCTCATCCAGGACCAGGCTCAACAGCTCGGCGATATCCGATCGGTCTGGCGCAAGGATTGCGGCAGCACCGGTCAGCGCGGCACGAACGACGTCAGACGTCTGCATATAGGCGGGCATGCCGGCTCCTTCCGTAAATTCAAGTCGCACAACAGTACTGATCATGCTCACGACCCCACCACCGGCATGTTCACGAGCCCTGATGTGCGCCTGCGCGGTCCCGGCGGCAGCCCGACATCCCCTGGCGCGATCTTGGCCCGGCGCGACCTCAGGAACGCACCGACATGCGCCCTGCGCTCGGTGCGCACCGAGCGCATGTCGACCACTTCACTCATCGGTCCATCGTCGCCGAACCCGATCCGGGTATCCAGGTGGCGCTGATACCCGTTTCGGCGCTGGCGCTTACGTCGCTCGAGCCACTCGTCGAAGGTCGGACCCGCGATGACGGCGTGTTCCGGTTCAACCCTCAACGCTGTGAGCGCCCGGACCACCAGCCGCCCGATGCCGAGCCCGATCGCGATGGTCGCGTTCGGCGCGCGGAACCTCAGCGCCGCCGCCAGGAACGAGATTCAGAGCCCGGGACAGTTGGGTCCCGAGTTCCATACCGGTGGAGCGCGGCGTTGCGGAATCCGGCTGGAGCCGTCAGGGTGATGCTCGTCCGCCGCTGTTCGGCGAAGGCCGTGATGTCGTCGTCGGACGCGAGGTGCCCGGCGCGGTAGCCGATCCGGCTCTCGATAGCGCCGGTCCCGGCGTCGTAGCCGTCGGTGTAGTAGAGCTCGCGGCTGAGCCGGGTGTAGGCCGGGTCGGTACCGCGGTCGGTGCCGGAGAGGTTGACGTTGGCGGTCAGCCAGCTCGACCGGGCAGCCAGCAGAATGGTGAGAATATTTGCCGACGCGTCGGCGACCCAGCTCCAGTCCCACGTCTCGGGCGTGGTCCACGCGCCACCGAACTCCCGTGACAGCGCGACACCCGGTATCCCGCGCGCCGCTGCTTCGGCCACGGCGCCGAACGTGCCGCTGACACCCAGTGTGGCCCCGAGGTTTTCGCCCGCGTTGACGCCACTGAGTGCCAGGTCGACCGGGGGCACCACCCCGGCGGTCAATGCGAAGACCACGCAGGCCGACGGGGTGGACCCGAGATGGATGGCCGGGATGCCGGCGAGTGGTTCGGCCCACGCCCACTCGAACGGAACTCCGCTGCGCCGGGACTGCCCGGCACCCGACATCGGCACGCTCGGGGCGACGATCGTCGCAGGCAGCCCGAGCATCCGGACGGCGGCCGCCAACGCCAGCAGACCCGGCGCGCGGTAGCCGTCATCGTTGGTGATCAGCAGGTGCATCGGCGGCCTCCACTCGGGCACCGGTCTCCGGAACGAACAGGTGCAGCCGATCGGCCGGGACGTGCACGGTGAGCGGGGTTCCGACCGCCGGCGCCGAGCCCGTCGCCGGCAGCGTCACGGCCCAGCGGCCGGCCTCGCCACCGCACTGCACGACCAGCGAGTCACCGGTGAACTCGACCAACTCGACGACGCCGTCGATGAGCAGACCCGGTCGGCCCGGCTGCGCGTCGTGCACGAGCAGGCCGTCGCCGGGCCGCCAGCCCAACTTCAACGTGCCCGCGATCCCGGAAATCGGGCGGGCAGGCCGCGCGGTCAGACCCGGAGCGGTGATGGCGTCACCGGCCTTGTCGAGGGTCACCTCGGCGATGTTCATCGGCGGGCTGCCCAGGAACGTCGCGACGAACAGGTCCAGCGGACGTCGGTACACCTCGGCGGGGCTGCCGACCTGCAGTATCTTGGCGTTGTTCATCACAACCAGGTGGGTGGCCATCGACAGCGCCTCGAGCTGGTCATGGGTGACCAGGACAACGGTGTTGCCGAGTTCGCGGTGCAGCCGCACCAATTCGACGCGGGCCTGCTGGCGCAGCTGAGCATCGAGTGCGGACAGCGGCTCGTCGAGCAGCAGCACCTGGGGCCGGCGCACGATCGCGCGGGCCAGGCCTACGCGCTGACGCTGACCGCCCGAGAGCTGGGCGGGGCGGCGGTGGCGCAGTTCGCTCAGGCCCAGGCTGTCGCAGGCGTGGGCGACGCGACGTTCGATCTCGGCTTTGTCGAGCCCGGCCTTGCGGTGGTGCTTGGCCTCGAGCCGCAGACCGAAGGAGATGTTGCGTTCAACGGTCATGTGGGGATAGAGCGCGAAGTCCTGGAACACCATGGAGACGCCACGGCGTCCGGGCGGTGTGCCGGTGACGTCGGCGCCCTCGATCAGCACGCGGCCCTCGTCGGGGGTGAGTAGGCCGGAGACGATGCCGAGCGCGGTCGACTTACCGCACCCGGACGGGCCGACCAGCACGGTCAGCGACCGGCCGGGAATGTGGAGTTGCTCCACGTCGAGCGCGGGGCGGTCGTCGTCGTAACGCTTGATGATCCCATCGAGCAGCACGCCGGAGGAAAGGTCGTGCTCGCCCCTCGGTGCGGGGGCTTCGGTCGTGGCGAGACTGGTCATGAGGATTACCGCACCCCTGAGTGAAGGAAGGCATCCGCGATCCGCCGCGACGCCAGGACATAGATGACGACGACCGGCAACGAGGCCAGCATCGCGGCCGCGAGCATCGGGCCGTACTGGGCGCTCTCGGGCCCGACGAACAGCGCCAGACCCGGCTGGATCGTGGTGTCCTCCGGATCGGGCATCACCAGCAGTGGCCACAGGTATTCGTTCCACGTGCTGATGAACAACAAGATCGCGACCGCGCCCAGCGCCGGACGCAGGACGCCGAGCACCACGTGCCGCAGGATCTCCCACGTCGACGCGCCCTCGAGTACCGCAGCGCCGATCAGCGACTGTGGAATCGAGCGGATGTGGTCGCGCAGCAGCAGCACCGCCAGGGCGCTGACACCGAGCTGCGGGATGATCACACCGACGGTGTGGCCCTGCCAGCCGAGCCGGGCGGTCATCAGGAACTGCGGAATGATCAGCGCCTGCGGCGGAACCAGCAGCGAGATGCCGATGACGGCCAGCACGATGCCCCGGCCGCGGGCGTTGCCGAACCGCACCAGCGCGTAGGCCGCGGGCAGCGCGACCAGCATTGTCGCCACGGTGACGCCCGCTGCCATCACGAAGGTGTTGGCCAGCAACCGGCCGATCGGGAACCGGCCCAGCGCCAGGTCGTAGTTCTCCAGGCTGGCCGGCATCGGGAGGGGATTGAGATCGAAGATCGTGTTCACCGGTTTGAACGACGTGGCCAGCGCCAGCGCCACGGGGAACAACATCAGGACAATCGCGGTGATCAGCAGCAGGTGCCGTCCCAGCGCATCACCGCGTCGCACGGAGTCTCCTCGAGATCAGGGTGTAGACGGTCAGCAGCAGCCCGAAGGCGAGGGTGATGACGATGGCCGCCGCGGAGGCGGTGCCTGCATCGAAGAACGTGAAACCGTAGGTGTAGAGCCGGTAGTACACGTTGTCGGTGGCGCCGCTCGGGCCGCCGCGGGTCAGCACCCCGATGTTGGTGAACAGCCACGGCCAGACCACCACCATCGACAGCAGGCCGAGCAGGAACAGCGGCCGCCACAGCTGGGGCAGGATGATCGATCGGGTGATCTCGCCCTCGGTGGCGTCGTCCAGGCGCGCGGCGTCGACGGTGCGGCGGTCGAGGCTGGCCAGTGCGGCACCGAAGAGCAGCGTGTTGAGCGCGATCACCTTCGGCGCGGTGACGACCACGACGGTCGGCAGCGCGGTCGCGGTATCACCGAGCCAGTTGATCGGCTCCCCACCAGCCGCCTCGACGAGCCGGTTCAGGATTCCGTGCAACGGGTCGAGGATGAACTGCCAGGACAGCGCGTTGGCCACCGGCGCGAGGACGACCGGCAGGAACAGCAGCATGCGATAGAACTCGCTCATCCGGCCCGGACGCTTCCACAGGGCGATGGCCAGCGCGCAGGGGACGACGGTCGCGAACGGGAGCACGAACAGCGCGTACTTCAGTGTGTTCCATGCCGCGTTGCCGAATTCCGGCTCGGTGAACAGGGTTTCGTAGTTCGACAGGCCGTTCCACTCGATGTCCGGCGCGACCAGGTCCCAGCTCAGGAAGCTCAGGACCACGGTGAACACGAGCGGGCCGTAGACCCAGGCGATCAGCGAGATCATGGTCGGCGAGAAGTACAGCCACGCCATGGCCGAATCCGTGCGTGGCGCGCGGCGCGCGGGCAACGTGGTCGACAGCGTCATGATCGGGCTCGCCTGTCGAGCATGTCCTGGGTCTTTGTGAGCGCCTCGGCGTAGTGCCGGGTGTGTCGCATCTCGATGATGACAGCCGGGTCGAGCGGGAAGGTGTTGACAAGGACCTCGCCCAGCGGGATCGTGCCCCAGCCCGGCGGCAGGTGCAGATCGCCCTCGCCCAGTAGTTCGAGCTCGTAGGGGTTGGCGTCGGGCTGCTGGGCCATCCGGCCGAAGTTGTCGTGCAGGTGGATGTGACCGACGACCGGGGCGACCTCGCGGACCGCGTCGAGGAAGTCGAAACGCAGGTAGCGCGCGGCCAGGAAGGCGTGACCGGTGTCCAGGCACATCGTCACGGCGGGGTGGTCGATCTCGGTGACCTGCTCGGCAACCATGTCCAGCCGCATGCCGTAGGAGCGGCGGGTGAGGATGGCCGAGGACGGCGCCCGGTTCTCGATCGCGATCGTGACGCCCTTGGCGCCGGCGTCGTCGGCCAGGATGCGCAACATCGTGCGTTCGGCCGCCATCCCGGCGTGCAGGGCGTCGCCGTCGCTGTAGAGGCTGGGCAGCACGCCCGCGTGATAGACGAGCACTTCGGCGCCGATCGCCTGGGCGATCTCGAGATCGGCCAGCAGTCCCAGCTGCTGGGCCGAGGCCGAGGTGGCGTCGAGAAGGTTGCCGGTGCGCCCGGAGGCGTGCCAGGAGCTGTGCAGGGTCAGCCGCAGCGGACAGCCGTCGAGCGCGTCGCGCAGAGCGGCGATGCGGGCGGGCTGGACCTGCCCGCCGATGACGACGCCCAAGCCGCAGCCGCCGAGTTCGGCATAGCCGAACCCGGCGACCACAGCCTCGTCGAGGAATGCGCGCATCTCGTCGAAATCGGATCGCAGGAGTTGTTTGCCCGCCCACGGGTTGATCGTCAGTCCGATCTTGTTCGCGACATCACCGCCTTCGGAGCCTGCCGGCGGCGTTTCGAGGAAAACCTGGTGTGACAACCGTCTATCTCTCTTCGATATGGGCGAACGGTGGACTTACGGAACTAGTTGAGTCCGCGGATCTTCGACGCCGCGGCCTTCAGGGTCGCCGCCGGGTCGGCGCCGCGCAGGACGATCGGCTCGACTGCCTCGTCCTGGAGGATTACGACGCCCTGGTTGGACTGCTTGCCGGGGAAGGCGGTGTAGGGAACCAGGTCGGCCATCTGCTCGACGGCGGAGCCGAGGCGCGGGTCGGCCGAGGAGGCGGCCGCGGTGCGCAGCGGCAGGTAGCCCATCTGCGAGGCGATCAGCTTGAAGCTGTCGTCATTGGTCAGGTACTGCACGAACTTCCACGAAGCCTTCGCCTTGGCGGCGTCCTTGGCCACGATCGTCAGGCCGGAGCCGGAGAAGGTGGGTCGGGCCGGCAGGTTGTCGAAGCCGGGCAGCGGTGCCACCTGCAGGGTGAACTTGCCCTTGGCGGCCTGGTCGAGGGTGAGCAGGCCCCCACCGGTGGTGACCAGCATGCCGAGCTTGCCTGCGCTGAAAGCGCTCTGCGCCGAGGCAAAGTCGACCGCGGGCTGGACGCCGGACTTGGTCAAGTCCTGGAGGGCGGACAGCGCGGTGATCACCGGTGCGGAGTCCACGGTGACCTCACCACTGCCCGAGACCAGGGCGCCACCGGCGCTGTTGACCAGCGACTGGGTCAGGTAGTCGGACTTGCCGGGGTCGACGGCCGAGACGTACACGCCCTGGGCCTCGGTCTTGTCCTTGATCGCCCGCGCGGCCTGCGCGAGTTGGGCCATCGTCTTGGGTGGCTGCGCCGGGTCAAGGCCCGCGGCCTTGAACAGGTCGGCGTTGTAGAAGATGACCGGGGTGGCCATCATGAACGGCATCGCGACAGGCTTCTTGGAGCCTGCGGTCGGGGTGGCTTCGAGCACCGACGGCACGTACCCGGCCATGTGCTTGTTCCACTCGTCGGCACCGGCGATGTCCTCGAGGGACCGCAGCGGCAAAGTCTGCGAGGCCTGCGCGACCTTGCTCCAGCCGATCTGTGCGACGTCCGGCGGATCGCCCGCTACGACGCCTGCCTGCAGCTTGGTCAGCGCGTCGGACGTCGGGACCGACTGCGGCTTCACCGTGATCTTCGGGTTGGCCGCCTGGAAGTTGTCGATCAGCTTCGCGATGCCGTCGCCCAGCGGGTTGGCCTGACCGTAGGTGTAGGACAAGAAGGTGATGGTCACCGGGTCGTCGGACTCCGGCGCCGGAGTCGAGTTGTTCTGGCCGCAGGCGGCAAGCAACGTGGTGACCGCGACGAGCACGATCCCCCATCCGGCCTTTCGGTCGGGGCGGTGCGAATTCATAGCAAGCTTTCTTCGTGAGGATGGGGCAGATGAATCGGGCAGCAGTTCCGAACAAAGTCTTCATCAGCCGGTTGTGTGCGGCAATGCGAAAACAGTTATTGATCCATTTCGGAAAGAGATGGATCCGAGGAGTTTGCCGAAGGCTCTTCGATCGAAACTTCGAATGCTGACATCGGCAATCGACCGCGGTCCCGATACCGGCGCCAAGAATTCCATCTACGATCACCTGCCGGCCACAACCCGGTTCCGTCCCGATGTGCGGGTTGGGTTTGAATGGCTATTTCGGACGAGTCACGTACCTAGCACGCGAGGCGCGCAATATGGAGATACGGCATATCGAGGCATTTCTCGCTATCGCTGACGAGCTGCATTTCGGGAAGGCGGCCGCGCGGCTCCATCTCACGCAACCGTCGCTGAGCCAGCAGCTCAAGCGCCTGGAACGACAGCTGGGCGTCGAGCTGGTCTCGCGGACGTCGCGAGTCGTCCAGCTGACCCCGGCCGGAGAGGCGTTCCGCGCCGACGCCCGACGGATCCTCGGCGAGGTAGACCTCGCGACGAGTACCGTCCGGGATATCGCGGCGGGCCGCATCGGCAAGATCAGCATCGGATTCAACGGCCGGGCGGGCCAGCTGGTGATGCCGGGTTCACTGGCCCGACTGCACACCAACTACCCCAACGTCACCACCAAGCTCAGTTCCGGCCGGTCCGGGCCCCAGCTGGCCGCCCTCGCCAGGGGCGAGCTCGATGTCGGCCTGCTCTTCGGCAACGCGTCCAACGGCGGAACACTCGGGACGAAGTGCCTGCGCAAAGTTCGGATCGGTGCGCTGGTCGGGCACGGACACGCTTGGGTCGACCGGTCCTCGATCGCGGTGCGCGAACTGGCCGAGATGCCGTGCGTGATGTTCGATCGTGAAGCGAGCCCGGCAATGTACGACGCCATCATGGCCGCGTCCGAACGCTCCGGCGCCTTCCCGAAGGTGGTCGAGCGCCGAAATGACTCGGTGGCCACCGAGATCGTCGTCGCGGCGCGCCGGTACGTGGGGTTCGCCTCGTTCCTCAGCCTCGACGAGGTACGTCCGATGGGACTCAAGGTGATCCCGTTGGTCGATCCGGAGCCGGTGGTCGAGCTCCAGGTCGCATGGCGGGCCGACAGCACCAACAGGGCTGTCCAAGTGTTCCTGGACAGCCTCGACGCCGCCCCGTTGAGTCTGCGGTCGACGGGCACCAGGAAGATCGCCGGCATCGACTGACTACTTGCGCACGCTCTCCACGGGCACCGCGAACAGCATGCTCGGTCGGCTGATCTCGACCCTGCCATCGAATTCGGCGGCGGCCTCGTCACGCCGAGCCTGCTGCCAGTCCTCCAGCGGCGACCCGAAATGCGTCAGCACCACCGACCGCGCACCCGCGGCCGCCGCCGCCCGGCCCACCTCAATCGCGCACAGATGGCCGTGCTCGGTGGTGTCGGGTTCGGAGAGTGTGGACTCGGACAGGAAGAGGTCGACACCGGCGGCAAGGGTGACCAGGTTGTCGGTCCACCCGGTGTCACCGGTGAACGCGAGACTGCCCGTCGGGCTTTCGATCCGGACACCGCAGCAGGGTTCGGAATGCGCCATCGGCACGAACTCGAGCGTGCAATCGGCCAGTGTGTATCGCGAGCCCGCCTCGTATTCGACGACCTCGTAGGCCAGGTCGAAAGCCCGGTCCAGGTCCGGCGTCGACCGCACCGGGAACAGCGCCGCGAGCCGATCCAACCGTTCCCGCGCCCCCGCCGGAACGAACAGCTTGATCCGGCGATCCGGTGCGCCATCCGCCTTGCGCATCGCCTGCTTGCCGACCGGGAGCACGTCATAGACGTGATCCAGGTGCAGATGACTGATCACCACCGCCTCGAGAAAACTCGGGTGCAGATAGTTGCCGAGCGCCACGGCGATCCCGGGCCCGCAGTCGAGCAGAATCTTGGACTGTCCGGTTTCGACCAGATACCCCGAACTGGCGGCGCCGTCGGCGGGCATACCGGCTCTGTTCCCGACGATTGTCAGCTGCATTCGGCGTCCCTTTCTGCACGGAAATCTTCGAGCGCAACGCTATCGACGCGTCCTGGAGCTAGTCGATACGCGTCGAAGATTCCGATGTATCCATTGCAATCGCTGATCGAATCCGCGCCGACCAGTCCCCTCACCTGCGAAAACAAGATTCTCAGGGTGTCGGGCAAGGAGCGGTCGAAAGAGGCCGAGTTCGAGATCACGTACGGTCGGTCAACGGCTGAACTACTCGATGATGAAGTGTGCGGAGGGGTTTCGATGACAATGGGTGAGGCGGCAGTCGGTCGTGAATTGCCGCTGCGCGGCCTGGTGAACGCTCGGGATCTGGGTGGGCTGCGCACTGATGATGGACGGCAGGTGCGGCACCGCCGAGTGCTGCGCTCGGACCGGCTGACCGCCCTGGAACCCGCCGATGTGACATACCTGCTCGACGACTACGGTCTGCACACCGTCATCGACCTGCGCGGCTCGACCGAGATCGAGACCGACGGCAAGGGCGCCCTTCCTGACGCCGTCTCGCTCTACCGCAACACCCACGTCTACGGAGCGAGCCGAGCGCGGCTCGACCTCACCGAAGTGTCACCTGACGGCAGCATGTTCGACCGGTATCGCGAATACCTCGAGCACAGCCCGCAGAGCATCGCCGCCGCGCTCGATCTACTGGCCGATGATGGGCACCTGCCCGCGCTGATCCATTGCGCCGCGGGCAAAGACCGGACCGGTGTGGTGATCGCGCTGTTGTTGGCGATCGTCGGGGTGCGTGATGAGGACATCATCGCCGACTATGCCGCCACTACGGCCAACATCCCGGCAATCCGGGCTCGTAGCCGCCGGGCCCCTACGGCCCACTCGACCGACACCGATCGCTTGCCCACCTGGGTCTACAGCGCCGACGCCGACACCATGCGCCGGTTCCTTGCCCACCTCGCTACCGAGCGCGGCGGTGCCCTGGCGTGGGCTACCGACGCAGGTCTCGGCAGGTCGGCTCAGCAACAACTCGCAGCGAATCTCCTCGAACCGGTACCCGCCCAGTCGTAGAACGAACCGTTCGACCCTCGAACTCACAGCGCCAGAACGCTTGGCAACATCAGCGAGGGGGCGCGTCCGGCAGAATCGGGAGTCCCGGACAGGCTGCTGTGTAGTTGATGTTCGGGGAGACCTACGCGCGCCATTGCTGGTGGCTGATGTTGTGGGTGAGCTCGACTGCTCCTGATGGCGCGGCTCGTCGACCCAACCGGGACACCTGGGAGCGAATCGGCGCGGGACTTGACACAGCGCCGGTCACGATTTTGACTGACGTGGAAGCTGATGTTCACCTCGTCCGACAGTGCTCTGAGAGGTCGACTATGCGCAACATGTGGTTAGCGGGCCCGGGGCGTCGGCGCGGATCAGCCCGCCACGGGACCGTCTCGGTACTGGCACTGATCGGTGCGTGTCTGTTGTCCTTGGCAGCCACCCAGACGACTTCTGCGCAACCCGTGGCCGACACCGCGGACACCGGGTTCACGATCCCCTTCGCCGGTGCGCCCGCCTACGAACACCTGGCACCGACGCAGATGACGAGTCCGGATCAGCTCAACCAGCCGCTCGGTCAGGAACTGGCCGACGCGATCGCCGGTCAGGTGGGCCTGAGCCGAGCTGACGCCCTGACCGAGCAGCAGTATCACGATCTCAGCACCGGTGGCGGCGTCGGCGGAAGCCGCGAGGCGGCGGAGGTGATCGTCGCCTGCGTCGAGATCCTCACCAATACGGTCGGCCGCCCCCTCTATTCCGAGGTCGACGGGCAGAGCACGCCTTCAGTGCTGGCCAGCTACGGGCTGTACGTGAACCCCGGTGGGCTACTGCAGAGCCCGGCCAACGCGGATGCGCCGACCAGACAGGTGAACACCTTGATCGCGCCCGGCGGTTATGTCGGTAACTGGTTGCGGGACAACGATGCGGTTCGAAGCCTGATCGCACTCTATCGGTCGGCCTACACGGTGCAAGCCGCGTATGGCTTTGCCGCACAACAGATTTCGGGTACCGCCCAGCTGGTCACCAACACCAAGGCGGGCGTGAGCTCCGAGGTCGGCATGTCGATGGCTCCGCCGCTGTGGATCGTGAACTTCGCCCTGATCTACATCCTCAACCCGGCCCTGGCGGCCGAGATGCCTGCTTACTGGGCTCCGATACCCCCGCCGATCGCCGACGCCATCAAAGCGAGCCCCAACGGCCAGGTGCCCTTCAGCGACTACGCTGCCTACTTCGGGTGACAGGCGCGGCCTCGGTGCCCACATAGACGCCGGATGTCGCAGTCGCGCGGTGCTCGCGCGACTGCGACATCCAGGTGCCCTATCCGGCCCGTGCCGCGTCGCGGGCGAGGATGCGCGCGCGTTGTTCTTCGAAGCGGACGACGTCGCGAGTGAGTTTCTCGAGGTACTCGGTGAGTTCTTCGCGGCTGCGCTCGCCGCGTGCGGTGAGATCGGTGCGCTGGAAGACGTTCCAGATCCGCAGGACCGGCAACACGACGTCGTCCAGGTGCTGACGCAGGTCGTAGATTCCGTGCTTGACCATCAACACGCCGTTGCGGCGCCAGTTCGGCATGCCGGTACCCGGCATGGCGAACGTCTTCACGATCTTGGTCACCGACTCCATCGTCTGGTCGGGAGCCACGTCGAAGGCGGCGCCGGTGACGTTGCGATAGAACATCATATGGAGATTCTCGTCGGCCGCGATGCGCTGCAGCATCCGTCCGGCGACCGGATCGTCGCAGACTCGCGCTGTGCTGCGATGGCTGACCCTGGTAGCCAACTCCTGGAATGTCACGTACGCGACCTGATCGAGCACCCCACCGAAGCCCTCCGGCGTGTGGACACCGCGGGTCAAATGCACCATACGGTCGTTCTCCAAGGCGACGGGATCGACGGCGCGGGTACAGACGAGGTAGTCACGCATGGCGATAGCGTGGCGGTTCTCCTCGGCGGTCCAGCGGCCGACCCAGGTACCCCACGCACCGTCGCAAGAGAAGTTCTCAGCGATCACGCGGTGGTAGGAAGGCAAGTTGTCCTCGGTCAGCAGGTTCGTGATCATCGCGACTTTGGCGACCTCGGAGAGTTGTGACTGCTCAGGATCCCAATCTTCGCCACCCATCGCGGCGAAGTTGCGGCCCTCGTCCCAGGGAACGTAGTCGTGCGGACACCAGTCCTTGGCCGTGGCCACGTGCCGGTCGATATTGACCGCCACCACCGGCTCCAGCTCGGTCAGTAGTTCGAGTTGTGTCAAATCCTTTGCCATGCAGCGCCTTTCGAATCGGTGGTAATTGCCACGGAAAAATGGTGCTGTTCACGCATATCTGACTGTGCGGCCACGCCGCACCCACACCTTAGGCGGTGGTGAAACCGGTGGGCCTGATGGGGACTCTTACCGGAATCGCCATCTACGACAAGCCGATAACGGTGCCGTCCAGATCCGCGTCCGCACCCGAACCACTTGTCAGTGTCGTGGCGTGCCCGCTCACTACCAAGCCGATCCCGACCAGCAGCACAGGGACGGCGGCGGCGAGGAAGGCCCAGCGGACACCGGCTGCGGCGAGGAAACCGAAGGCTGCCAGCGACAGTGGCGAGAGGACCGCCCTGGGTAGGTCGATCAGGCTGTTCACTCGGCCGAGCATCGTCTCCGGGGCGGTGGTCTGCACGAAGGTCGGCAGTGCGACGTCGGTCGAGTAGGCGACACCGAAACCCAGCAGGGCGAGCAGCACGACCGCGATCAGGTAGTGCGGGACGAACCCGAGCACCGCGAACGAACAGCCCTCGGCGATCGTCATGGCGACGATGAGCACGCCCCACCGCCGCGGGAGGCCGAACGCCGCGGCGGACAAGGCGCCGGCCAGCTGGCCAAGCCCCCACGCGGACAGCATGGCGCCGAGCACGACGGAGCTGTTGGCGAAGTCCTGCGACAGCGTGGGCAGACCGACGCCGAACAATCCGCTGTAACTCAGCGTCGCGGCGCCGACCAGCAGCAGGATGATGCGGACCTCCACGCTGCGGCGGGCGTAGGCGAACCCGGAGGTTATCTCCCGCAGCACCGCCTTCGCGGAGAGCTGCTCGACCGATTCGGCCTGGCGGCGCGGCGCGGCCAGGACGGTCAACGCGCCGACCAGGAAGGTCAACGCGTTGAACGCGATCGCGATCGGCGCGCCGGCCAGCGCCATGAGCAGACCACCGAGCATCGGACCCGCCAGTCTGGCAGCCTGTTCACCGGCTCCGAGTAGCGCGTTCGCTCTCGGCAGGTCCTGCCTGCTCACCAGGCTGGGCAGGATGCTGGCGCCGGCCGGATGGAAGAACGCCTCGGCGGTCCCGATCACGATGCCGATCACGAGCAGGTGCCACAGGGTCACGGCGTCGGCGGCTGCCAGGACTGCCAGCACGGCCAGCACTGCGCCACGCACGAGGTGGCTGATCAGCATGATGGTGCGTGGCGAGAACCGGTCGGTGATCGCGCCGCCGATCAGCAGCAGTGCCCCGTGCGGGACGGTGACGGCGAGCATCACCACACCCAGCGCCGCGGGAGACCCGGTCACCGAGAGCACCAGCAACGCGAGCACGACCTCGTAACTGGCGTCACCGACCATCGAGACGGTCTCCCCGCCCCACACCCACCGAAACGCCTTGCTCCGCAACGGACCCCGAGCCGCCATCACGATCTTCTCGCGTTCGCCACGCACCCGGCTTCGATCCCTGCGCCAGCTTGGACGGCGCTGTCGCGCAGGCGATCTCGATAAAATCGACAGACCTGTCGGGCGGCCTCACGGAATGGCATACGACGGGCGTAAGACATCACGTGATCATCGCCGCAACCCGTCGGTACCGCCAGATCATTTCCGTCGACCGCAGTGGCGAAGGAACCTTGCCGGTGTGAGATCTTCGCGCTCAGCGCCGTCGTCTTGATCGGCGCACGGCTGATCGCCACATGACCATGAATTCGACTGGTTCCGTGCGGTCAGTAGACGGTGATGCGCAACGCGCGCATCTTCGCGTAGAGCGTGGTTCGCGAAATACCGAGTGCCTGCGCTGTTTTGACCTTGTTGCCCTCGAATCTGCGGAGTGCATCGACGATGACATCTCGTTCTGCGCGGTCGATGGGCATCAGTTGCCGGATCGGCTGCTGCGTGCGGTAGGCCTCGGGGAGGTCGGTGAGGACGACCGCGCCGGTGCGCCGGTGCCGGATGACCTCGGTGACGACCGCGCGCAGTTCGCGGAGGTTTCCGGGCCAGTTGTGCGCGGACAGCGCCGAGAGCGCGCCCGGCGTGAAGTACAGCGAGCTGTCCGCGCCCGCTTCGCGCACCATCGCCGCGACCAGGGCCGGAATCTCGCCGCGGCGGTTGCTCAGCGGGCCGAGTTCGATGCGGTCGGCGCATTCCGCGGCGAGCGCGGCGGCGCGGCCGGTGAGGGTTTCCACGGCTCCGGTGACCAGCACGACGCGTGGCACCTGCCGGTCTGCGACATGGGTGGCGACGAGATCGATCAGATCGTCGGGCAACAGGTCCAGTCCGTCGATGCAGACGGTTCCCTGCCTGGCGCGGATCAGTGCGGCGAAGTCGCGGGCGAACACGTCGCTGCCGTCGAGCAGGGCGTTGGCGGCGGTCAGGACGGTGACCGGTTGCTCGGTGGCGTGTTCGCGCGCGGCGCGCGAACGCCCGGAACCCGGTGGACCGGCGACCAGCAGCGGATCGCCGGGCTCTAGTGCTCGACGGGAGTAGGCGATGCTCGCCCGCTCCAGCGGTTCGACGTTGAGCAAGGTTCCCCCGGCCGGGCCGCCGACGCGGGTCGCTTCGACACGCACGGCCAGCCCGGACTCCAGCGTCAGATCGAAGACCGAGCTGCGGCGCACATCCGGTGCCATCATCCGCAGCAACGCGAAGTCGGTGGCGCCGAGCAGATCGGCGGCAGCCTGGTTGGACATGAGCAGGTCACGCCCGATGGCCAGTACCGCGCGGCGACGTGTGCCCGCGGCCTGGAACGCGGCGAGCAGTTCCTTGTCCGAGATGCGGGAACCGTCGAGCAGACGCTGCTCGATGTCGGCGACCGCGCGGGCGACCAGCGGCGGCAGCAGCGGGCTGGCTTCCTGGACAACCGCCGACAGGTCGAGCACACCCTCGATGCGCCGGGTGGTGGGGTGAAAGATGGGGTGTCCGTAGCAGCTCATGCGCCGCAGCGGAACGGCGAAGTGCTCGTCGCCGTTGACAGCGATGCTGGTGCGGGTTTCCAGAGCAACGCCCGGCGCGGTGGTGCCGACCGCCTCTTCGAGCAGGGAGGCGCCCACGTCGACGCCGAGATCGTCGAAAACCTTGCGGGCGCTGCGGTTTCCGCACCATTGATGCGCGACGCGGCCTTCCCGGTCGACGACGATGGTGGTGAAGTTGGTGCCCTCCAGCCGATGGTTGAGGTCGTCGAGCACGACGGCGGCCGCGGCCATGAGCGGACTGGCTTCGTCGATATCGACGTAGCTGATCGTGTCCAGCGCCGAGCCCGGCTCCAGTCCGGCCATCGTCGCCCGATGCCAGGACGCGGCGATCGGTTCCCGCTTGGCCACCACTCCACTCGCCTCGGATTGCATGCCCCAACCGTAGCAATGGTGACCGGGGTCACGATTGTCCAATTTCTGAACAGTCGCGGGAGCCCGGCGTTGCGAATGTGGTTCCCGTCACTCCAGATGGGGCGCATCACTGAGGATCAGGAGAACCCGCCATGAAGACCAAGGCCGCGGTCGTCTACCAGCCCGGCAAGCCGATCGAGATCGAAGAGCTCGAACTCGACAAGCCTCGTGCGGGAGAGGTACTCATCCGGTACCTCTACGGCGGGCTGTGCCATTCCGATGTTCATATCGCCCACGGTGACCTGGAAGCGCGGCTGCCGATGGTGCTGGGTCACGAGGGCGCGGGCATCATCGAAGAGGTCGGTCCCGGCGTGACCCGGGTGAAGCCCGGCGATCACGTGGTGTGCTCGTTCATTCCGAACTGCGGCACCTGTCGCTACTGCTCCAATGGTCAGCAATCCATCTGCGATATGGGTGCCACGATCCTCGAGGGCTATCTGCCCGGTGGCCGTTTCCCGCTGCGGGGACCGGCCGGTGAGTACGGCGCGATGTGCATGCTCGGCACGTTCAGCCAATACGGGGTGATCCACCAGAACTCCTGCGTCAAGGTCGACGACGACCTGCCGCTGGACAAGGCGGTGCTGGTGGGCTGCGGCGTGCCGAGCGGGTGGGGATCGGCGGTCAACACCGCCGAGGTCAAGCCCGGCGATGTCGTGGTCGTCTTCGGTATCGGCGGGCTCGGTATCAACGCGGTGCAGGGCGCGCGCTTCGCCGGCGCGCGCTATGTCGTCGCGGTCGACCCGCTGCACAACAAGCGCGAACGAGCCATCGAACTCGGCGCCACGCACGCTTTCGCCGACGCCGGTGACGCGCTGGCCACGATCAACGACCTGACGCGCGGGCAGGGCGCCGACGCCGCGATCCTGATCCCCGACCTGCTGACCGCGGAGATCGTGCGCGCGGGCTTCGATGCCGTCGGCAAGGGCGGCAAGGTCGTGCTGACCGGACTCAACAAGCTCGACGAGATCAATATCCAGCTCCCCGGATCGATCCTGACGCTGTTCCGGAAGGAACTGCGCGGCAGCCTCTTCGGCGACTGCAACCCGACCGTCGACATCCCCAAGATCCTCGGTCTCTACCAGAGCGGCGACCTGAAACTCGACGAGCTCATCACCCGTACCTACACCCTCGACCAGGTCAATCAGGGCTACGACGACCTGCTCAACGGCCAGAACATCCGCGGCGTGCTCGTGCACGACCACTCCTGATCCGAAAGGCACAACGATGACCGAAGTACTCGAGCCCACCACCGCCCCGGTGCTGCCCCAGGTGCGTGACTGGCTGTCCACCCCGAAGCAGCTGTTCATCGGTGGCCGCTGGGTCGACGCGGCCTCGGGCCGCACGTTCCAGACCCGCGATCCGGCCACCGGGCAGGTGCTGACCGAGGTCGCCCACGCCGAAGCCGTCGATGTCGACCGCGCCGTGCGCGCGGCCCGTGCCGCGTTCGAGGGCGAATGGTCACTGTGGACACCGGCCCAGCGCCAGCGGCTGCTGTTCCGCGCCGGTGAGGCGATCTACGCCCATGCCGAGGAACTGGCCCAGCTGGAATCGCTCGACAACGGCAAATCCGCCGCCGTCGCCCAGGCCGTCGACATCACTTGGGTCGCCGAGCTTTTCGAGTACTACGCGGGCTGGGCCACCAAGATCGAAGGCCGCACCATCCCGATCTCGGTGCCCTGGGCACCCGGGACCCAATGGCACGCATACACGCTGCGCGAGCCGATCGGTGTATGCGGGGCGATCGTGCCCTGGAACTTCCCGCTGCTCATGGCCGCGTTCAAGATTCCCGTCGCCTTGGCGACCGGCAATACCGTCGTCCTCAAGCCCGCCGAGGACACCCCGCTCACCGCCCTGCGCCTGGCCGAGATCCTGGCCGAGGTCGGGCTGCCCGACGGCGTGTTCAATGTCGTCACCGGCTACGGCGACGCCGGTGCCGCGCTGGCCGCGCACGACGATGTCGACAAGATTGCCTTCACCGGCTCGACCGAGGTGGGCAAGCTCATCGTCGACGCCGCCAAGGGCAATCTGAAGAAGGTCAGCCTCGAGCTCGGCGGCAAGAGCCCGCAGGTCGTCTTCGCCGACGCCGACCTGGACCTGGCGATCCCCGGCACCGCGTCAGGGTTCCTTTTCAACCAGGGCCAGACCTGCACCAGCGGCACCCGGCTCCTGGTGGAGGACAAGATCTTCGACGAATTCACCCAGGGCGTCGCCGAAGCCGCCGCGGCCGCCAAGATCGGCTCGGGGCTTGACCCGGCCACCGACGTCGGCCCGCTGGTGTCGCAGACCCAGCTCGACCGGGTCCTCGGCTACCTCGACGCCGGATTGCGTTCCGGCGCACGGGCGCTGACCGGCGGGCGCCGCCACGGCGACAGTGGCTATTTCGTCGAGCCGACGGTGTTCGTCGATGTCGACTCCTCCTTCAGCGTGTACCGCGAGGAGATCTTCGGCCCGGTCGTGGTGGCGACCTCGTTCAACGCCGAGGAGGGCGTGGCCGCCGCGGCCAACGACACGCCCTACGGCCTGGCCGCCTCGGTGTGGACCACCGATGTGTCCAAGGCCCATCGCACCGCCCGCCAGATCAAGGCGGGCACGGTATGGATCAACGCGCACAACGCCTTCGATGCCGCACTGCCCTTCGGCGGTTACAAGCAGTCCGGCTGGGGCCGCGAGCTGGGCGCCGCGGCGATCGAGGCCTACACCGAGCAGAAGACGATCAACACCTTCCTCGGCTGACCCCGCGCTCCGGCACCGATCGTCTCGATCGGTGCCGGAGCCGTCAGCGGGTGGCGATGATTGCCGAGCCGTGGCCGAAGAGGCCCTGGTTCACCGCGATACCCGCGCGCGCGTCGTCGACTTGGCGACCCTCGGCCTGACCGCGCAACTGCCACGTCAGCTCGCAGACCTGGGCGATCGCCTGCGCGGGGATCGCCTCACCGAAACAGGCCAGCCCGCCGCTGGGGTTCACCGGGACCTGTCCGCCCAATGTCGTTGCGCCACTGCGCAACAGCTTCTCCGCGCCGCCCTTCTCGCAGAGCCCGATGTCCTCGTACCAGTCCAGCTCCAGCGCGGTGGACAGGTCATAGACCTCGGCGAAGGACAGGTCGGTTGGCCCGAGCCCGGCCTCTTCGTAGGCGGCGTAGGCGACGGCGGAACGGAACTCGCGCGGCGGAACCTCGACGGCCACGGCGGAGTCGGTCGCGAAATCCGGCAGATCGAGCACCGTTTTCGGGAACGTCGGCGTGACCGTCGACAGCGCCCGGATGCGGACCGGATCGGTGACGCCGTGACGCCTCGCGTACTCCATCGATGTCAGCACCAGTGCGGCACCGCCGTCGCTGGTGGCGCAGATATCGAGCAGGCGCAGCGGGTCGGAGACGACCGCCGAGGCGGCGACCTCCTCGGCCGAGACCTCCTTGCGATAGCGGGCATACGGGTTGTTCAGGCCGTGGCGGGCGTTCTTCACCTTGACCGCGGCGAAATCGTCGAGCGTGGCGCCGTGCAACGCCATGCGCCGGCGGGCATACAGCGCGAAATAGATGGGGTTCGTCGCGCCGAGCAGGTGGAAACGCAACCAGTCCGGATCGTCGCGGCGTTCGCCGCCGACGGGCTGGAAGAAGCCCTTCGGGGTGGTGTCGGCGCCGACCACCAGCGCCACGTCGCACAACCCGGCCAGAATCTGGGCACGTGCGTTGGCGATGGCCTGGGCACCGGAGGCGCAGGCGGCGTAGCTGCTCGAGATCCGCGCACCGGTCCAGCCGAGCGCCTGGGCGAATGTCGCGCCCGAGACGAATCCGGGGTATCCGTTGCGGATCGTGTCCGCGCCGGCGATATAGCCGACGTCGCGGTGGTCCACCCCGGCATCGGCCAGTGCCGCGCGCGCCGCGACCAGCCCGTATTCGACGAAATTGCGCCCCCACTTGCCCCATTGGTGCATGCCCGCACCGAGGACTGCGATATCGCGATCACTGGTCTCGGTCATCGACCGGCCTCCACATCCACACCGTGTGTTCCGCTTCCTCGTCCTCGTACAGCACGCCGAGGGTCAGTTCGACCGGCATGCCGACGGCCAGGTCATCCACCGTCAGGCCACGGACCACCTGCCCGAGAATCACCATTTGCTCGACCTCGAGCTCCACGGCCGCGACGACATACGGCTCGAACGGATCCGGCGAGACATAGGGCGGGGGTGGCTTGTAGCGGGCGTCCGCGTACGACCAGATCCGGCCACGGGTGGAAAACAGGTACTCGACGAGCTCGGAGCCGTCCTTGGGACCTGTGCACTGCGGGTTCCGGCAGGCCAGCGCGTTGCGCGGGAAATACGGTGTGCCGCAGGCAGTACAGCGACTTCCCTGCAGACGCACCGTGCCATCGTCCGCGGTGAACCAGTCGGCCACGGCAGGGCGTTGTTCTTTCTGCACGAGCCCGACGGTATAGGAACACGTTCTACTTTGGGGCGGGAATCCGCTTCACGGGCACGGAGGCGCAGGTACGGTGAGACCGGATTGAGGATGCGATGACATTCTCGAGTCGAGCTGGAGTACCACGACGATGGGCACCGAATTCATTGAACCGCAGTCGATCCGCAACGTCACGATCGTCGGGGACCCTGATGAGACGAGACGGGTTGTCCACCGGCTGACCGGCCGTTTTGCCGGGACCGGGTCCGGCACGGCGGCCACCGTCCAGTGGACGACAGACCACATCGATCACACGATTCGTCTCACCGAGCTATCGAGCCACGCGCCCATCGCGACATTGGAGCGCTCCATCCGGCTAGCCGACGGAATGGTCGCGGTCATGAACGCCGCGGTGCGGCGCGCCCCCCGACTCGAGACGATACTGCGGGTTGCCGACGACCATCAGGTCGCACGTCTGTGCCTGGTGACCGGACTCGATCATCCCGCCGCGGACTTCGACCGCTGCGTCCGCACGATCGCCGACACGCACGGGGCGGTGCCGTTGACGGTGCAGATCCCGCACGGCATCGGTACCGGGTTCGAAGGCGTCGTCGATCTGGTCCCGATGGGGGCGCTCGAACCGATGGGTGCCGAATTCTATGGCAGCCATTGGCAAGTCGCCGAACAGTGGTATCGCAGCCTCGTGCACACGGTGATGGAACAACAGGACGGCGACCTCGGCCCGCGAGAGATCCCACCCGAGCAGTTGTATGACCGCGTCCGCTGCCTCACCCACATCGGCGACGCCGCGCCCGTCCTGTGCGATGCGGCCCCGTGGAGTGATATCGCCCCGTTCCTGGACGCCATCACCCGATATCTGCCGTCTCCCCTGCACGTCTGCCAACCGGAACACGCCCTCGACTATTGACGCTCAGTGCCTCGTGCCGTACAGGGTTCGAACCGCGCGCTTCACGATGGCCATGGCCGTCGCTGTGCGATCGAAGGTCAGCAGTGCCATCCCCGGAATCGCGAACCGTTGCCGCGCCAGCGAATGCGGACGGGCGAACTCGCGCAGGCCTTCCTGGCCGTGGATGCGCCCGATGCCCGATTCACCCACCCCACCGAATGGCAGCGACGAGATGGCGCCGAACGCGAGGACCGCGTTGATCGACGTGGCCCCGGCGCGCAGGCGACGCGCGATCTCCACCCCGTGCCGCTTCGAGTAGACCGTGGAGGCCAGTCCGAAGCGGGTGCCGTTGGCCAGCGCCACCGCCTCGTCCACGTCGTCGACCGATCGCACGGTGAGGGTGGGCCCGAAGGTCTCCTCCTGCACCGCGGGCGACTGTTCGTCGACATCGAGGAGCACGACCGGATCGATGAAGGGCGCCCGCACCGAATCCGGTCCCCCGACCACCGCGGTACCGCCGTCGCGCAACGCGTCGTCGATATGGCTGCGCACCACCTCGATCTGGCCCGGCATGGTCATCGGGCCGTAATCAGCCGCGGGATCACTGCCTGCACGCACGCCGTCGAGGTTCTTCCGCAACTCCGAAACAAACAGGTCGCGAACGGATTTCACGACATACACCCGTTCGACGCCGACACAGGTCTGGCCGCTGTTGGCGAACGCGCCCCAGGCGATGTCGCGGGCGGCGGTCTTGACGTCGGCGTCGCCGGCGACGATCGCGGCGTCTTTGCCGCCGCATTCCAGCAGCACCGGCGTCAGCGTATCGGCGGCCGCGGCCATGATCTTCTTCCCCGTGGCGGTCGACCCGGTGAAGGCCACCTTGTCGACCCCGGCGGTCACCAGGGCCGCTCCGGTGGCGCCGTACCCGTTGACGGTTTGCAGAATCCCTTGCGGCAGATCCGGATTCGCCCGGGCGAACGCGGCGGCGAAGTAGTTGCCGACGCCGGTCGTGTATTCACTCGGCTTGAACACCACGGTGTTTCCGGCGATGAGGGCGTAGGCGATCGACCCGGTCGGGGTGTACACCGGATAGTTCCACGGCCCGATCACCCCGACGACGCCCAGCGGCCGCCATTCGACCGTGGCCGCGAAGTTCGCCATCAGCAGGCCAGGAAGTTCCCGTCGGGGCGCGAGAACCCGCTCGCCGTGCCGTGCGGCCCAGTCGATGTGGCCCAGCGCCAGGGTGAGTTCGAGGAAGGCGTCATCGACCGGCTTGCCGTTCTCCTGCTGGATCAGCGCCGTGAACTCGTCGGCATGGCCGGTCAGATACGACGCCCAGCGCAGCAGCGCCTTGCGCCGCACCGAGAACGGTTGCCCCGCCCAGAATTCCGCGGCGACGCGCGCCTTCCCGACCACCCGCTGGACCTGCTCCGGGGTGTCGATCGGGTACTCGCCGATCGGCGATCCGGTCGCCGGATCGAACGACACCAGAACCTCCGCCGCGACCGGCACCTGCTCGGTTGTACTCATAGTCCACTCCACTCGCCTGCGCACGGAACGATCCGTGCGGTCTGCTGATTCATCGCTGTCGATTCGGGGGTCAGCGCGCGGATGCGTACATCGCGTCGATCTCGGCGGCGTACTTGGCCGTGATCGGCTTGCGCTTCAGCTTTCCGGTCGGCGTCAGTTCGTCGCCGCCCGGCTGCCAGAAGACCGGCGCGACAACGAACTTCTTGATCTGTTCCACCCGCGCCAGCTTCGAGTTGGCATCGCGGATCCCGGCGTCGAGGACTTCCCGGATCCCCGGATCCTCCGCCAGCACCGCCGGGTTCGGTGTCACCCCGTGCGCGGCCACGTACGCGGCGGCGGCATCGGCGTCCAAGGCGATCAGCGCGGTGACGTAGGGCCTCGCGTCGCCAATGGCCACGACGGACCCGGCGAGCGGACACGCCACCTTGACGTAGCCCTCGATCTTGCTGGGCGACATGTTCTTTCCGCCGGAGTTGACGATCAGTTCCTTCTTGCGGTCGACGATCGAGACGAACCCGTCGGCATCGATGGTGCCGATGTCACCAGTGTGCACCCAGCCGTCGGCGTCGACCGCCTCGGCGGTCTGTGCCGGGTCGCCGAGGTAGCCCCTCATCACGATCGGACCGCGGACCAGGATCTCGCCGTCCTCGGCGACCGACACCTCGACGCCGCGCGCGGCGACACCGACCGTGCCGAGCCGCATCCGTCCGGGCCGGTTCAGGGTGGCGATGGCCGACAGTTCCGACATGCCGTACACCTCGCCGACCGCCAGACCGAGACCAAGGACGAACTCGAGCGCTTCCGGTGCGATGGGCGCCGCGCCCGTTGCGCCGACGAGCATGGCATCGAGCCCGAGCCGGTGACGAATCTTGGCCAGTACCAGCCGATCCGCCACGCGATGGCGGGCGGCCAGCCACGGCGAAACCCGGCCGCCGGGCACGCTCAGCTCGGCGCGCACCTTCTGCCGTCCGATGTCGATGGCCCAGTGCGCGAGATTCCGCTTGACCGAGCTGGTTTCGGCGGCGAGCTGCGCCTCCAGCGCACCCTTGATCTTGTACCAGACCTGGGGCACGCCGACGAATGCCGTCGGCCGGGTGTCGGTCAACGCTGTCACGATCTGCTTGGGGTCGGCCAGATCGGTGACCGGTCCACCACCGATCATCGGGAAGTAGTGGCATGTCCAGCGATTCACGATGTGCGCGTCCGGCAGGTAGGACACGGTCCGATGCTCGAACCACGGATCGAGCATCTCGCGGACGCCGTCGATATTGCTCAGGATGTTGGCGTGGGTGAGCTCGACCCCTTTGGGCGTTCCGGTGGTGCCGGAGGTGAAGATGATCGTCAGCACGTCGTCGGCCCGCACCCGCTGCCATGCCGCCCGGAAGTCGAAGCCGGGCAGCGGGTTCGACTCGAGCTCGGCCAGCGACACGGTGTCGGCGGGTCCGGCGTCGACGACCACGACCGTGTCGACGGTCCCGTCGACGGCACGGACCGCGGCGATCTGCGGCAGGAACTGCTTCTCACAGATGATCACCCGGCTCTCGGTCTTCGCCAGCTGATAGGCGATCGTCTCGACCGGGTTGGTGTTGTAGATCGAGAAGGGAATCGCGCCCAGGTGCATCGCGGCGGTGTCGACGAGATGGAACTCGGGCCGGTTGGTCAGCATCAGCGCCACCGCGTCACCGGGAGCGACTCCCAGATTCGCCAGGCCTGCGGCGATCTTCTCGACCCGGCGCGCGTACTCGCCCCAGGTGATCCGGGTCGTATCGCCGGGAGTGCGCAGGGCGACGGCGTCGGGCATGCGGGCGGCGGTGCGCTGGAATGCTTCGCACAGGGTGGGTGGCAGCGGCATGGTCATCGGTCGGCTCCGGCAGGTCTCGTCGGTGAATGGCGTCGATCGGCTGTTGTTCACAGCCCAGGGCGGTCGCCGGCAGCGGGGACCACCTGGTAGTCCGGCAACGCGAAGGTGCGGGTTTGCCGGCGATAGCTGGTCACGGTGCCCGGCCAGTTGTTGGTGATGCGCCCGGCGGCGGTGCGGTACCAACTGGAACACCGGGTCCAGGGCGACCGTTCCAGCCGCTGCTGGACCCGGGCGTCGTACTGCTCGGCCACGTCGGCCCGCACGTCGAGCACGCGTCCTGGCTGCTGCGCGATCTGCTGGACGGCCTGACGGATGTAGCGGGCTTGGGATTCGATCATGTACACGATCGAACCGACGCCGAGATTGGTGTTCGGGCCGTAGATCAGGAACATGTTCGGAAAGCCGGGCACAGACATCCCCTGGTAGGCGCGGGCGCCGCCGTCCCATTCGTCCTCCAGCTTGCGGCCACCACGTCCGGCAATCCGCATGGGCCACAGGAATTCGGTGCCTTTGAACCCCGTGCCGTAGATGATCACGTCCGCGCCGTGCACCACGCCGTCGGCCGTGCGGACGCCCTCGGGCAGGATTTCACTGATCGCGCTCGTCTCGACGTGTGCGTTGGGCTGGGTGAGCGCAGGAAAGTAGTTGTTGGAGAACAGCGCCCGCTTGCATCCGGCTGGATAGTCGGGCAGCAGCGCGGCCCGCAACTGCGGGTCCTGCACCTGGTTCTCGAGGTGCCAGGTGGCGAGCCGCGACACCAGCGGCCGGATCGCGGGGACATCGACGATGCCCAGCGACAGGAACTCGCACAGTGCCCAGAACGCGAATCGCTCCGCCAGCCGGACCGGCGGCGCGTACGCGAACACAGCGTGATGCCAGGACCGGTACTCGATGTCCGGCTTGGGCAGGATCCACGCGGCCGAACGCTGGAACAGCGTCAGCTGCTGCACCTTCGGCTGGATGGCGGGCACGAACTGGATCGCGCTGGCGCCGGTCCCGATCACCGCTACCCGCTTGCCCGTGAGATCCACGTCGTGGTTCCACTCGGCCGAATGGAACGACTCGCCCTGGAAATCGCCGATTCCGGGGATGTTCGGCAAGGCCGGACGCGACAGCTGGCCCACGGCCGGGATGAGAATGTCGGCGGTGAGCGTCGCACCGTCGGCCGTGCTCACCGTCCAGGTGCCCGCGGCATCGTCGAACTCCGCCGCGGTGACCTCGGCGCCGAACCGGATCTTCGAGATCAGGCCACGCTTCTCGGCGACCTCGCGGAGATAGGCCTGGATGTCGGGCTGCTCGGAGAACCGTTTAGGCCAATCGGTTCTGGGTTCGTAGGAGTACGAGTACAGCGGCGAGGGGATGTCGCAGCCCGCGCCGGGGTAGGTGTTCTCCCGCCACACACCACCGACATCGGCGGCGCGCTCGAGGAGGGTCACGTCGCCGAACCCGGCCTTCTGCAGTTCCATCGCCATGCCGAGACCGCCGAAGCCGGAGCCGATAATGACGATCGACGGGGTGGTGCGCGCGCTCATGCCAGGACTCCTCTGTCACTGATGTCATCGACGACGCTACGACCTGTGCAAACGCCGATCACAAACAACGGCGGCCAGCGAATCCATACTTTCGGCCATAATGAGGGAATGCGCACCGTCGAAGAGCCGGGGATCCGGACCTGGGACTTTCCGCGCGGCATCGCCAGCATCGCGGTGATGACCGGCTTCGCCGCCGACCATGGCGTCGCCGCCGACCGCGTCCTGGCCGGCACCGGCCTCACCTCGGCTACCCTGACCGATCCCGCCCTGCAGGTATCGGCCGCGACCGAACTCGTCGTCGTGCGCAACCTCGTTCGCGAACTCGCCGGTGTTCCCGCGCTGGGGGCAGAGGTGGGGCGCCGCTACCGGATCAGCACCTTCGGCATCTTCGGCTTTGCCTGTGTCACCAGTCCGACACTGCGCGAAGCGATTTCGCTGGCGCTGCGCTACTACCAGCTGGGCTACGGATTCTGCACCCCGGTCGTCGAATCCGGTGAAGGCAGCGTGCTGGCCTGGATCCATCACGACCTTGTTCCCGCGGACGTGGCGCGCTTTCTCGTCGAACGCGACATCGTCGCGATGCATCGGGTGATGGGCGACCTGCTCGGTCACGAACTCACCGTCTCGCGGATCGAGTTCGACTTCGACGCCGCCGACAGCGCCGACCGCCTGCACGAGATTTTCGGCTCTCGACCGGAGTTCGGCCGCGCGCACACGGTCTTCACCCTCGACCCGGCGATCCTGACCGAGACCCTGCCCCAGGCCAACGCCCAGACGTGGAGCCTCTGTGTGGCGCAGTGCGCCGATCTCCTGCAACGGCGCACCGCCCGTACCGGCATCACGGCCGAGGTACGCGAGCTGATCCTGCCAGGCGGTGAGACCGCGGGCATCTCAGCCCTGCCGACCATCGAGGTCGTCGCGCGCGAACTGGGGACGAGCCCGCGTACTCTCCGGCGGCGCCTCGCCGAGGCGGGCACCGGCTATCGAGCGCTGGTGGACGAGGTGCGCTGCACGCTGGCCGAGGAGATGCTCTCCGGTACCCCGTTGCCGGTCGACGACATCGCTATCCGGTTGGGCTATGCCGAAGCGACACCGTTCATCCACGCCTTCAAACGCTGGACCGGCACCACGCCCTCGGCCTACCGAAGCAAGCGCGCCGGTAGAGCTTGGCCGTAACTGTCGATTTCCTGGCCGAAGCTGTTTCCCGTCCCCGGCTGACGACGGAAGAGGCAGGGATGGCGTTCGACTACGACATACCTTCATCATGAGCGGCGCCGGTGGCGGCTCCCTGGTCTATGCGAACACCCTACGACCAGGCCAAGCGCACCCGGTCAAGTGACGGTTGTGCGCATCGAAAGACGGTGCCGAATCCGCCTCGACCGATCTCCACCGCATCGTCGAACCCGGCCGCTGCCAGCTCTGCCACGACCGAACCGGATGTGTCGCGTCGCGTGGGGATCGCTACCGGTCATCAACTACACCGATACGTCCGACCCCGACGATGACACGGGCACCATTGCTCACCTCTCGACGATCAACCCCAGGATATCGCCGCTGCCGATGTGTTTTTCGACAGCGCGCTCGGTGACGGTGACGGCCGCGGCGATCACGTGCCCTGGCTGACCTCGCAGCGCTACGATGATGATCGAGACCGGCGACTCGACACATGCCGAGGGAATGCGCACGGCGGCCCCGGTGATGACCCAGCACTCGCCTAGGAGGCACTCATGCGTGCGACGGTGGTCAGCAAGGGCGAATTCCGGGTCGAGGACCTGCCCGCCCCGGAACCCGGGCCGGGCCAGGTGCTCATCTCGGTGACCCGCTGCGGCATCTGTGGTTCGGACCTGCACGCGCGGGTGCACTGCGACGAACTCGCCGACCTGGCCGCAGCCACCGGCTACAGCGGCTTCATGCGTTCGGACCAGCGGATCGTCCTCGGGCACGAATTCACCGGCGAGATCGCCGAGTACGGCCCGCGCACCCACCGCCGCTGGAAGCCGGGTACACCGGTGGTCGCGATGCCCATCCTGCGCAGAGATCGCGAGCCGGAGCTCACCGGGCTGTCCGCCCACGCCCCCGGCGGGTACGCCGAACAGGTGCTGACGCAGGAGTCGGTGACTTTCGCGGTCCCCAACGGACTCTCACCCGATCACGCCGCACTCACCGAGCCGATGGCGGTGGGCTGGCACGCCGTCCGCAAGAGCCGGATCACCAAGGGACAGACGGCGTTCGTCATCGGGTGCGGGCCCATCGGGCTGGCCGTCATCACCATGCTGAAAGCCGCGGGCGTGCGCACCGTGGTCGCCAGCGACTTCTCGCCGCGCCGCCGGGAACTGGCCCGCACCTGCGGCGCCGATGTCGTGGTCGACCCGACCACCGAATCCGCCTGGGAAGCGACGCCCAAGCCGCCACGCATCACCGGCGCCGCGGACATGCTGAACCTGGCCTTCGACGTCATGGAACGCGTGCGCCGCATCCCGAAAGTCCCGTGGTGGTATCTGTTCCGCGCGGCGCACACCCTCGACCGCGGCCCGGCCGGTCCCGTCGTCTTCGAATGTGTCGGCGTACCCGGCATCATCGACCAGATCCTCACCGCCGCACCGCCGTCGACCCGCGTCGTGGTCGTGGGGGTGTGCATGCAGCAGGACGCATTCCACCCCGCCAACGCCATCAACAAGGAGATCGAGCTGCGGTTCGTCCTCGGCTACGACCCCGGCGAATTCCGCGACACCCTCCATATGATCGCCGACGGCACCGTCGATCCCAGCCCGCTGATCACCGGCACGGTCGGGCTCGACGGCGTCGAAGCAGCCTTCGCCGCCCTGGGATCCCCGGACCACCACGCCAAGATCCTGATCGATCCGCGCAGCGACAAAGTGGCGCCCTGAGACCGGGACCGAGACTGGTCAGAGCGCTTTCACGATGTCTTCCACCCGGTCCTTCGCGTCGCCGAACAGCATCGCGGAGTTCTCCCGGAAGAACAGGGGGTTCTGCACACCGGCGTACCCGGAGGCCATGGATCGTTTGAACACGACGACGTTGTCGGCCTCCCACACCGTGAGCACGGGCATGCCCGCGATGGGGCTGGCCGGGTCCTCCGATGCGGCCGGGTTGACCGTGTCGTTGGCGCCGATCACCAGCACCACATCGGTTCCGGTGAAATCGTCGTTGATCTCGTCCATCTCCAGCACGATGTCGTAGGGCACCTTCGCCTCGGCAAGCAGCACGTTCATGTGGCCGGGCAGCCTGCCCGCGACAGGGTGCACGCCGAAACGCACGCTCACGCCCCGCTCACGCAGTGTGCGGGTGAGTTCGGCGACGCCGTGCTGGGCTTGGGCAACGGCCATGCCGTAACCGGGGGTGATGATCACCGAGTTCGCTGCTGTGAGCAACTCGGCGACTCCGTCGGCGGTGATCTCGCGATGCTCGCCCAGGTCGGTGTCACCGGCCGGGCCCGCGGTGATGCCGAAGCCGCCCGCGATGACCGACAGGAACGACCGGTTCATCGCCTTGCACATCACGTAGGACAGGTACGCACCCGACGAGCCGACCAGCGCACCGGTGATGATCAGCAGATCGTTGCCGAGCAGGAAGCCCGAGGCCGCCGCGGCCCAGCCGGAGTAGCTGTTGAGCATCGACACCACGACCGGCATGTCACCGCCGCCGATCGAGGCAACCAGGTGCCAGCCGAGCAGCAGCGCGACCACGGTGATCGCCACCAAGATCCACAGCTGCGGGTCGACGACGCACCACGCGGTCAGCGCGGCGAACAGCAGTAGCGCACCGACATTGAGGATGTTCTTGCCGGGCAACATCAACGGGGCCGATTTGATCCGCGCTGAGAGCTTGAGGTTGGCCACGACCGAGCCGGTGAAGGTCACCGCACCGATGAACACGCCGATCGCGACCTCGGCCCCGTGAATACCGAGCAGACCCTCGGCGCGCAGCAGCTCGGCATCGGCACCACCGGGATAGCGTTCGACGTGCAGGTAGCCGTTCCAGCCGACCAGCACCGCCGCCGCACCCACGAACGAATGCAACAGCGCGATCAGCTCGGGCATCCCGGTCATCTCGACGATGCGAGCCCGCCAGAGGCCGATCGCCGCACCCAGCGCGGTCGCGCCTGCCAACAGCAATAGTCCGAGCGGTTCGATGTCACGACCGATCGCCAGCGCGACGGTGGCGCCGAGGGCCACCGCCATCCCGGTGATGCCGAAGGTGTTGCCCCTCTTGGCGGTGTCGTGCTTCGCCAGGCCGCCCAGCGCGAGGATGAACAACAGCGCCGCGACGATGTAGGCCGAATTGGCCACGGTCTCAACGGAAATCATGAGAACTCACTCCGGGGTCGGGCGCAGCTCAGCTGCGGGAGAACATGGCGAGCATGCGGCGGGTCACCGCGAAGCCACCGAAGATGTTGATGCTCGCCAGCAGGATCGCCGCGAAGGACAGCCCCGTGATCCACGGATCGCCGTGTCCGATCTGCAGCAGCGCGCCGACCACGATGATCCCGGAGATCGCATTGGTCACCGACATCAGCGGGGTGTGCAGCGCGTGATGCACGTGGCCGATCACGTAGTAACCGATCACGATCGCCAGCGCGAACACCGTCAGATGTCCTTGCAACGCGGGCGGTGAGATCGCTATCAGCCCGAATACCGTGGCCGCCGCGATCAACACCAGCCCGATGCGGCGCCGAGCAGACATCGGCTCCTTCACCGGTGCCGGTTCGGGTGGCGCGGTGGGCTCGGCCGCGGGCTTCGCCGAGACGGCGACCGGGGGCGGCGGCCAGGTGACCTCGCCGACGCGCACGACAGTGATGGAACGCTGGACCACATCGTCGAAGTCCAGGACCAGCCTGCCGTCCTTGCCCGGGGTCATCAGCTCGAGCAGGTTCGCCACGTTCGTGCCGTACAGCTGCGAGGCCTGGGCGGGCAGCCGACCGGCCAGATCGGTGTAGCCGATGATGGTGACGCCGTTGTCGGTGACGATCGCGCGGTCGGCGACAGTGCCCTCGACGTTGCCGCCGTTCTGCGCGGCCATATCGACGATGACACTGCCGGGCTTCATCGAGGCCACCATCTCGGCGGTGATGATGCGCGGCGCGGGGCGCCCGGGGATCAGGGCGGTCGTGATGACGATGTCCACCTCGGCGCACTGCTCGGCGTAGAGCCGCGCCTCACGGGCCTTGTAGTCCCCGCTCATCTCCTTGGCGTAGCCGGTCGCCGACACCTCCGCCTCGGCCGAGTCGATCGAGAGATATTCTCCACCAAGCGATTTCACCTGGTCGGCGACTTCCGGCCGCGGATCGGTCGCGCGCACCACAGCACCGAGGCTGCCTGCGGCACCGATGGCGGCCAGCCCGGCCACCCCGGCACCGACCACCAGGACCTTGGCGGGCGGAACCTTGCCCGCGGCGGTGACCTGCCCGGTGAAGAACCGGCCGAACGCGTGCGCGGCCTCCACGACCGCGCGGTAGCCCGCGATATTGGCCATCGAGGACAGCACATCCAGCGACTGGGCCCTTGAGATGCGCGGCACCGCGTCCATGGCCAGGGCGGTGATCGGCCGCTTGCCGAGGTCGGTGACCAGATCCGGATCGTTCACCACCCCCAGCAGGCTGATCACGGTGGCACCGGGGTGCAGGTCGTCGAGCTGGTAGGTCGCTGGCGCGTTGACACCGAGCACGATATCGGCGACGCGAGCGTTGCCGATCGTGGCACCCGCCTCGACGTAGGCGTCGTCGGAGAACGACGCGAGGCTTCCCGCGCCGGTGTCGACCACCACGTCGTAGCCGAGCCGGACGAGCCGGGTGACTGTCGCCGGGGTGGCGGCCACCCTGGTCTCGCGCGGGCGTGCTTCCCGCAGGACACCGATGATCATGGTCCCGCAACCTCCACCAGGTCGGCCAGTCGCGCCCGGTGCGCACCGGCGGTGCCGAAGGCGAGCTGGTCGGCCTTGGCGCGCTTGAGATACAGGTGGGCCGGATGCTCCCACGTCATGCCCATGCCACCGTGTAGCTGCACCGCCTCTTCGCCCGCGTAGACCGCGAGGTCGCTGCAGAACGCCTGGGCTACCGACGCCGCGACGGGCGCGTCGGCGTCATCGGCGGCGAGGGTGGCGGCGGCGTAGCGGGCGGCGGCATTGCCGGACTCGACGGCGGTGTACAGATCGGCCAGCCGGTGCTTGACGGCCTGGAATCCGCCGACCACGCGACCGAATTGGCGCCGCTCCTTCAGATACGACACGGTCTCGTCGAGGCACCACCGCGCCACCCCGTACTGCTCCGAGGCGAGCAGGGCCGTGCCCGCGGCGAGGGCGCGGCGCACCGCGGCTTCGCCGTCGGCCACGACCAGTTCACCTGTGACACCATCGAACTCGATGTCGGCGAGCTGACGGGTCATGTCGAAGGAGACGACCGGGGTGAGCTGGGCCTCGGTGGACGACACCTCATACAGCGCGACGCCATCGGGCCCGGCGGCCGGGACCAGCAGCACATCGGCCTCGAGCGCACCGGCGACGCTGGTGACAGAGCCGGTCAGCCGGCCGTCGGCACCAGCCGAGATGGCGGGCAGCGCGGTGTGGGCAGCGGTGGTCAACGGGACCACCAGCGCGGCGGTCCGCGCCCCCGCCGCGAGCTGACCCAGCAGCGCCGAACCGGAGCCGAGCAGTGCGGTGGTGGCGACTACGGCACTGGTCAGGAAGGGCACCGGGGCGACGAAGCGCCCGAGTTCTTCGAGCACGACCGCCGCCTCGCGGGCCGACGCGCCCGCGCCGCCGTCCTCCTCGGGGACGAGCAGCCCGGCCAGCCCGAGGTCGACCGCGATGTTCTTCCACAAGCCGTCGACCAGCGCGCGGTCGCCGTCGTAGAGCGCGGTGACCGCGCCGGGTTCGCACTGGGAGGTCAGCACCGAGCGCACTACGTTGCGCAGGTCGTCCTCGACTTCGGTGTAGAGCAGATCAACGTCGGTCATCGCGCGACTTCTTTCCAGGGACGGTCCTTGTCGGTGCGCGGCTCGGCGGGCAGGCCGAGAATGCGCTCGGACACGATGTTTCGCAGGATTTCGGAGGTGCCGCCCTCGATCGAATTGCCCTTGGCCCGCAGGTAGCGGTAGCCCGCGTCGCGTGCGTTCATATCGACACGCTCCGGACGGACCAGGGTCCAATCGTCGTAGCGCAGGCCGTCCTCGCCGAGCAGCTCCAGCTCCAGCCCGGACAGCTGCTGGGCGATCCGGGCGAAGGACAGCTTCATCGCCGAACCCTCAGGGCCGGGCTGGCCCTGGGCCAGCTTCTGCCGCAGCCGCAGGCCGGTGAGCCGGGCGACCTCGGCGTCGACCCACAGCCGCAGCAGCCGGTCGTGCAGCTCCGGGGTACGCAGCTGCGGATTGTCGCGCCACGTCTGGGCGACCACGCCGATGATCCCGGACTCGCGGGCACTGGCCTTGCCGCCGATCGCGACCCGCTCGGTATTGAGCGTCGTGTTGGCGATGCGCCACCCGTCGCCCTCGGCGCCGAGGCGCTGGGCGTCGGGGACGCGGGCGTCGGTGATGAAGACCTCGTTGAACTCGGCCTCACCGGTGATCTGGCGCAGCGGCCGCACCTCGACTCCCGGCTGGGTCATGTCGATCAGGAAATAGGTCATGCCGCGGTGCTTGGGGATACCCGCGTCGGTGCGGGCCAGCAGGATCGCGAACTGCGCGAGATGCGCGCTCGAGGTCCACACCTTCTGCCCGTTGACGACCCACTCGCCGCCGTCACGCACCGCGCGGGTGCTGACATTGGCCAGGTCGGAGCCGGCGCCGGGTTCACTGAAGAGCTGGCACCAGATCTCCTCGCCGGTCCACAGCGGACGCAGGAACCGCTTCTTCTGCTCCTCGGTGCCGCAGGCCAGGATCGTCGGGCCCGCCATGCCGAGACCGATGACGTTGGCCATCGGATTGTTGTCCGGGGCGCCGGCCTGCTCGAAGGCCTGATCCACCTCGGCTTGCCAGGCGTGTGGCAGACCGAGACCACCGTGGCCCTCGGGGAAGTACACCCACGCCAGGCCCGCGTCGTAGCGAGCGCGCAGGAAGTCGAGGCGCTCGGTGGTGGCGGGAGCGTTGGCGGCGAGGAATTCCCCGATCCTGGTATGGAGTTCGTCGATGGTCATCCTCGGGCCTCCCGTTGTCTGCGCAGCTCGTTCTTGGCCAGCGCGTTCTTGTGGACTTCGTCCGGGCCGTCGGCGAAGCGCAGCGTGCGGTTGCCCGCGTAGGACGCGGCCAGCGAAAAGTCCTGGGACAGACCCGCGGCGCCGTGCACCTGGATGGCCTTGTCGAGAATCCACTGCACCGTGGCCGGGGTGGCGATCTTGATCGCCTGGATCTCGGTGTGGGCGCCCTTGTTTCCGACGGTGTCCATCAGCCAGGCGGTCTTGAGCACCAGCAGCCGCAGCTGTTCGAGCTTGACCCGCGACTCGGCAATCCAGTCCCGGATCACGCCCTGCTCGCTGAGCGGCTTGCCGAAGGCGACGCGCTCGTCGGCGCGGGCGCACATCGCCTCGATCGCGCGCTCGGCCACGCCGATGGCCCGCATGCAGTGGTGGATGCGGCCGGGGCCGAGCCGGGCCTGCGCGATGGCGAAGCCCTCGCCCTCGCCACCGATCAGGTTGGCGGCGGGCACGCGCGCGTCGGTGAACGACAGCTCGGCGTGACCACCGTGCTCGTGGTCGTCGTAGCCGAAGACCTCCATGCCGCGGATGATCTCCACGCCGGGGGTGTCGCGCGGGACCATGATCATCGACTGCTGACGGTGCCTGCTCGCGGACGGATCCGTCTTGCCCATCACGATGAAGATCTGGGCGTTCGGGTTCATCGCGCCGGTGATCCACCACTTACGGCCGTTGAGCACGTAGTCGTCGCCGTCGCGCTCGATGCGGGTCGCGATGTTGGTGGCGTCGGAGGAGGCCACGTCGGGCTCGGTCATCGCGAAGGCGGACCGGATCCGCCCCTCCAGCAACGGCTCCAGCCATTCCTTGCGCTGGGCCTCGGTGCCGAACTGCGCCAGCACCTCCATGTTGCCGGTGTCGGGTGCGGCGCAGTTGAGTGTGGCCGGGGCCAGATGTCCGCTGCGGCCGGTGATTTCGGCCAGCGGCGCGTACTGCAGGTTGGTCAGTCCGGCGCCCTCGGCGCCGGGCAGGAACAGATTCCACAGGCCGCGGCGGCGGGCCTCGGCCCGCAGCTCGGCCATGACCGGCACCGAATCCCATGTCCAGCGGTTGTCGAGCTGGGACAGCTGCTCGCGGAACACCGGTTCGGCCGGGTAGACATGGTTGTCCATGAAGTCCAGCAGCGAGGCCCGCAATTCCTCGGTGCGGGCGTCGTAGGCGAAATCCATCAGCGGTACTCCTTCACTGCGGTGAGGCCGGTTTCGAGGAGGGGGTCGATCACCGCGCCGACGGTGTCGAAACCTTCGCCGACCGTCTGCCCGTGCAGAAATCGGTAGTGGATGCCCTCGAGGATCGCGGCCAGTTTGAACGCGGCGAGCCCGAGGTAGAAACCGAACCGGGACATGTCGCGATCGCTGCGTGCGGTGTAGCGGGCGATGATCTCGCTTTCGGACAGGAAGCCAGGGGCGACCGACGCGTCGGCCACCGTCGCGCCGCTCGACCGGTCCGCGGCGAGGCGGCCGTAGACGATCATCAACGCCAGATCGGTGAGCGGGTCACCGAGAGTGGCCATCTCCCAGTCGATGACCGCAGCGAGCCGGTCGCTGCTGTCGGTCAGCACGTTGTCGAGCCGGTAGTCACCGTGCACGATGCCCACCGCCGACTCGGTGGGCACGTCGGCGGCGAGCCGCGCGTGCAGCTCGTCCGCCAGCGGCAGGTCGCGCGAGTGCGACGCGTCCAGCTGCTTCTTCCAGCGGCGCACCTGACGCTCCAGGAAACCCTCGGGACGACCGAAGTCGGCCAGCCCGATCGCCGCCGGATCGACCGCGTGCAGCACAGCGAGGGTGTCGATCAGGTCGGTCGAAATCGCCCGTGTGCGTTCGGGTCCCAACGCACCCAGCTCCGCGGCGGTCCGATACGGCGTCCCCTCGACGTGTTCCATCACGTAGAAGGGCGCACCGAGCACGGTGTCGTCCTGGCACAGCGCGTACATCGCAGGCACCGGGACATCGGTGTCCCGCAAGGCCGCCGTCACCCGGTATTCGCGGGCCATGTCGTGGGCGGTGGCCAGCACATGCCCCAGCGGCGGCCGCCGCACGATCCAGCGGGTGGTGCCGTCGCTGACCTCGTAGGTCAAATTCGACTTGCCGCCGGCGATCAGCTTGCCGCTCAGCGCGCCCGCCACATCGACCTGGCCACGCAGCCAGGTAGACAACCGGTCGAGATCCAGGCCCGGAAGGTCGGTCCGGGTTTCCATCAGGCCACCACGAGGCTGAGCGATTCGACCACGCAGACCGGCTTGTCGCCGCCCTGGCACTCGATCACGACCTTGGCGGTCACCAGGTGGCCCGCGGAACCCGCCGCGACGGAGACCAGCTCGACACCGGCGCGCACCGTCGAGTCCACCGGCACCGGCGCCGGGAAACGCAGCTTGTTGGAGCCGTAGTTGACCGCCATCTGCACGCCCTCGACCCGGTACACCTGCGCGACCAGCAGCGGGACCAGCGACAGGGTCAGGTAGCCGTGCGCGATGGTCATACCGAACGGGCCGCCTGCCGCCTTCTCGGTATCGATGTGGATCCACTGGTGATCACCGGTCGCGTCGGCGAAGGCGTTGATCTGCGACTGGGTGATGGTGTGCCACTCGGAGTAGCCGAGATGGGACCCGACCGCGGCCTCGAGCTCGGCGACGCCCTGGAAAGTCCTCATGCCCTCGGCCCTCCCGCGACGTAGAGCACCTGACCGGACACGAAACCGGCGCCTTCGCTGGCGAAGAACGACACGGCGTGCGCGATGTCGTCGGGCACACCGGTGCGCGCGACCGGGATCTCCTTGGCCGCACCGGCTTTGAAATCCTCGAACGGAATGCCGACACGCGCCGCGGTGGCCGCGGTCATCTCGGTCTCGATGAAGCCGGGTGCGATCGCATTCGCGGTGACGCCGAACTTGCCGAGCTCGAAGGCCAAGGTCTTGGTGAAGCCCTGCACGCCCGCCTTGGCCGCGGCGTAGTTGGCCTGACCGCGGTTGCCGAGCGCCGAGGTGCTCGACAGGTTGACGATGCGGCCGAACTTGGCCTCGGTCATGTACTTCTGCACCGCGCGGGTCATGAGGAAGGCACCACGCAGGTGCACGTTCATGACGGTGTCCCAGTCGTCGACCGACATCTTGAACAGCAGGTTGTCGCGGAGGACGCCGGCGTTGTTGACCAGTACGGTCGGGGCGCCGAGCTCGGCGACGACCCGCTCGACGGCCGCGGTGACGGCGGCCACGTCGGCCACGTCGGCGCCGACGGCGATCGCCCGGCCACCCGCGGCCTGGATCTGCTCGACGACCGGCTTACAGGCGACCTCGTCGAGGTCGACCACGGCCACGGCCATGCCGTCGGCGGCAAGCCTGCGCGCGACGCCCGCGCCGATGCCACGGGCGGCGCCGGTGACGATGGCGGTCTTGGTGGGGGTACTCATTGTTGTCTCCTGAAAGTTGGATGTGGTGGTCAGACGCCGCCGGTCAGCGTGACGCCGCCGTCGAGAACCAGCAGTTGGCCGGTGACCCAGGACGCGTCGTCGGACAGCAGGAACGCCACCGCGCCGGCGATGTCCTCGGGCACACCGAGGCGCTTGAGCGGGTAGGTTTCGGCGAGCTCCTTCTCCTTGCCCTCGTAGAGAGCGGTGGCGAACTTCGTCTTCACCACAGCAGGCGCGACCGCGTTCACCCGGATGTCGGGGCCGAGTTCCACGGCCAGTTCCTGGGTGATGTAGGTGAGCATGGCCTTGCTGGCGCCGTAGAAGCCGATCCCGGGCGCGGGCTTGATCCCGGCCACCGACGACACGTTGACCACCGCGCCACCGTGCTCCGCCATCCACGCCTTGTGCACCTGCTGGGTCCACGACAGCGCGGCCAGGCAGTTGACCTCGATGATCTTGCGGGCCGCCTGCAGATCCATCTCGATCATCGGGCCGTACACCGGGTTGATGCCGGTGTTGTTGACCAGCAGATCGACGCTGCCGAATGCGTCTATCGCCCGGGCCACCGTGTCGGCCTGGTGGTCGATGTCGTCGGCGGGTCCTGCCACACCGAGCGCGTGTTCGGCGCCGCCGAGCTGCTGCACAGCGTCATCGAGAGCGTCCTTTTTGCGGGCGGTGACGACGACTTTCGCGCCGTCGTCGACCAGCCGCTGTGCGATGCCGAGGCCGATGCCGCGGCTGGCGCCGGTGACGATCGCGGTCTTGCCCGCGAAACGGCCGGTCACGACAGCCGCTCCAGCACCATGGCCATACCCTGACCGCCGCCGACGCACATCGTCTCGAGCCCGAACTGCTTGTCGTGGAAGCGCAGCGAGTTGATCAGCGTGCTGGTGATGCGGGCGCCGGTCATGCCGAACGGGTGACCCACCGCGATGGCGCCACCGTTGATGTTGAGCTTGTCCTCGGGGATGCCGAGTTCGCGGGCGGAGCCGAGTACCTGCACGGCGAAGGCCTCGTTGATCTCGACGAGGTCGATGTCGTCGATGGTGAGACCGGCGCGGCGCAGTGCCTGCTTGGAGGCCTCGATCGGGCCGAGGCCCATGATCTCCGGCGACAGGCCGGAGACACCGGTGCTGACGACGCGCGCGAGCGGGGTCAGGCCGAGTTCCCTTGCCTTGGTGTCGGACATGATGATCAGGGCGGCCGCGCCGTCATTGAGCGCGCAGCAGTTGCCCGCGGTGACGGTGCCGTCGGGCCGGAACACCGGCTTCAGCTGGCTCACCGCCTCCAGCGTGACACCGGCGCGTGGGCCGTCGTCGGCGCTGACCACGGTGCCGTCGGGCAGCGTGACCGGGGTGATGTCGGTGGCCCAGAAGCCGTTGGCGATGGCCTTCTCGGCCAGATTCTGCGAGCGGACACCGAACGCGTCCTGCTCCGCGCGGGTGATCCCGGTGAGCTGGGCGACGTTCTCCGCGGTCTGGCCCATGGCGATGTAGACATCGGGCAGTACGCCGTTGCGGCGCGGGTCGGCCCAGGATGGGGCGCCACCGCCGGCTCGCTCGGCGGTGCGGGCGACCGCCTCGCCGAAGATCGGGTTCTGGGTGTCGGGCAGGCCGTCGGCGTTGCCCTTGACGAAGCGGCTCACCGTCTCGACGCCCGCCGAGATGAAGACGTCGCCCTCACCTGCCTTGATGGCGTGCAGCGCCATGCGGGTGGTCTGCAGGCTCGACGAACAGTAGCGGTTGACGGTGGTACCGGGAACGGTGTCGAGCCCGGCCAGCACGGCGACCGCCCGGGCCATGTTGAAGCCCGACTCACCCGCCGGCTGCCCACAGCCGAGGACGAGGTCCTCGATCTGGGTCGGGTCGAGATTCGGCACCTGAGCCAGCGCGGCCCGCACCATCTGGACGGACAGGTCGTCGGGACGCATGTCCTTGAGCGAGCCCTTGCCCGCGCGACCGATCGGGGAACGGGCAGCGGCGACGATCACAGCTTCCGGCATCACATCTCCTTGGTGAATAAGCGCTTGCTTAGTGAGATAGTGCAGGCGGCCCCGATTACCGTCAAGAGACAACCGACCACAGGCGCCTGTTAGCCACATCACACCGCCCATGACAGGTGCCGTTCTACCGAGGCGAGATAATGGCGATCCCATGACCGACACCACCGAATCCCGCAGCGACGCGACCCGCGCACGCCTGCTGGAAGCCGCGATCGCAGCGTTCGCCGAGAAGGGTTTCAACGGGACGACGACGCGCGACATCGCCGCGGCCGCAGGCGTGAGCCCGGCCGCGGTCTATGTGCATCACAAATCCAAAGAAGAACTGCTCTACCTGATTTCGCGATCGGGCCACGATGAGACACTCGAGCTGATTCTGAAGGCGGCCGCGTCGTCCGACGATCCGGCGATCGCGCTGCGCACTGTCATTCACGATTTCGCCGTGCACCACGCCCGCGGGCACACTGGCGCCCGGATCGTGAACTACGAACTGAACTCGCTGAGCCCCGAACACCGCACCGAGATCCGCGGTATCCGCCACCGGATCGATCAGACCATTCGCGAACTGGTCGAGCGCGGGATCAAGAAAGGCGTCTTCGACACCCCGGACGCGCGGATCGCAGCCACGGCCCTGCTCTCGCTCGGCATCGATATCGCACGCTGGTACCGCGACGAGGGCGACTGGTCGCCGGAAGACATCGCCACGGCCTACGCCGAGATGGCGTTGCGCATCGTCGGCGCCCGCTGACTGGCCCGCACCAGCGCGATCAGTTCGATCACCGCTGTCGCGTGTCGAGGTGGCGAAACAACAGTTGTTGCGAAGATTATCTCGGTGGTGCCACCACTCGCACCGGACGGAGGAACTCGGCAACTCGCGGCCCCAGCTCCTGGGCACGGGTGACGAGGCCGAGATGACCGTCCGGGTAGATGTGCAGGGTCGACCGGGGCATCAGCCGGTGCATGATCTTCGCGTTGATCACCGGCACGATCGGGTCGTCGTCGCCGGCGAGAATCAGTGTGGGCTGCCTGATCAGGGGTAGGAACGGCAGGCTGGACCAGCCCGCGCCCGCGAGCAGCTGCAGCGCGTAGCCGAGGCCGGAAGCGCGGCCGGCATGGCTGTGCAGGATCTCCTCGGCGAGGTCCGGTTCCGCGCGCAGGCGTCCTCCGTAGATCATCGGAGCGATCGCCGCCGTGTAGGCGGGATCGCGGTAGCGGCGCGGCGTGATCATCTTGCTCAGCACCCGGGGATGCGCCGGAATCATCAGCGAGCCGGTCGCGGTGGCGACGAGCACCAGGCGCCGGCACCGCCGGGGATGCTGGAAGGCGAACTGCTGAGCGAGGCCGCCGCCCCACGAGATGCCGAGCACGTCCGTCTCCCCGTACCCCAGTTCGTCGAGGACCTCGCCGAGCAGACAGGCCAGAGTCGCGAAATTGTAAGGCATGCGCGGCAATTCGGAACCGCCGATGCCGGGCACATCGAACCGGATCACCGGGATCGCCGGGTCGAGCCGGTCGAGGAAGGGCGCCAACAGCTCCAGCCTCGCGCCGATCCCGTTGCACATCAGCAGCGGGCGGCCCCGACCCGCGCGCACCGCCACGCGCAGGCGCCGTCCGCTGATCCACAATTCCCGAACGATGTCGGCCTCGGCCACGTGGCCTCCTTCAGGTTGGGGACGACGCTCAGGTGTCGAGCCGGTTGCCGAGCTCCGGGAACGCGCGGATGGCCTGCAGCGCTATGGTGAGGTCGCTCAGCAACCGCGGGTCGTCGAGCGAGCCACCCAGATGTTCTTCGACGCGACGGATGCGGTGCCGGACCGTGTTCTCATGGCAGTAGAGCAACCTGCCCGCCTCGGCGGCCGAGCCACGCGAGTCGATCCATGCCGTCGCGGTGGCCAGCAGCGTCGTCCGTTCGTGGTCGGGCAGGGCGAGCACGCCGTGCAACACGCGCACCACGAACCGGCGGGTGGTATCCCGGTCGCGCACAAGGAGATCGATGTGCGGGTCGTCGTCGAGGCTCCGGATACCCTTCGTGCCGGGCGCCGAGGTCTCCAGGGCTACCTGGGCCAGCCGCAACGCCCTGGCCGCACCGTCGAGCCGGTGGAACAGCGGGCTCACGCCGACACGTCCGAGCGCCACCTGCGCGACCGAGGCGAGCACCTCCCCCGGGTCACGGCGTCCCAGGGAGAGCACCCCGATCTCGTGCTGCGGTTGGGAGCGCCATGCCGAACCGACGTCGAGCTGCCGGAGGCGGTCCTCGAGTCGCGGCAGCGCCGAGGAGTTCGAACCCGTCACCTCCGCGACGAGCACCAGGAAGGTGCCTTCGTAGGGCAGGTCGAGCAGCTTCGCGACCTCCCAGGCGCTCAGCGAACCGGAAGCGGGCCCGTCCAGGATCGCCGAGATGATGCCGGATCGCCTGCGGTCGGCCGCGATCATCCGTTCACTCATCGCCTCCCGGTAGGACTCGGTCAGGGCGAGAGAAAAGTCGTCGGCCAGTTCCCAGACCGTCGTCGCGGTGTCGAGCAGCGCATCCACCGACTTCTGGCCCGAGTCACGGGCCGCGGCGAGCAACCGCTCCCACAAGAACGCGAAGCCGAGGCGATAGGCGCGCAGCACCTCCGGCAGCGGCATATCCTGCATGGCCCTGGTGCGTCCGATATGCCGGGGCGCCGAAAGCTCGGCCCCCGGTTCGCCGCTCAACCGGGGCAGGATCTGATTCATGTTGACTATCAGCGATGTTCGCAACTCGCCGCGGCCGACAATGCTCCCCACGCGGTAGATCTCGATCTGCTCGGCGATCCGGTCGAGCAGCTGGTCTGCCAGTTGATCGATCTGATCGAGCAGGTCAGCGGCCAGTTTCGCCACCGGCGGAGCGAGACGTGAAGGAGGCACCTCGACAGGTTATCCACGAGGTAACGGCCGGTGCCGCATCGAGCGAACAGACTGTGGGCGCCGACACGTTCTCCGGTGATGCGTTGTCGGCGCCGACATTGGCTGAACCGGCGCGATGCGCGACTGTTCTAGTACGCGTTCGGCACGGTGGCCGCACTGAGATGCGGGTCATCGTGCGTTCGCCACCGGATTGCGAACAGCAGACCCACCACTCGGTCGTCGACCACCGCACCAACGAGATCTGGCTACCAGATCGACGCGGACCGGCCAGTGCATGCTGCGCGGACTGTGCCCGCGCGGCCGACAAGAGTGGAGTCGCCATCATCAATCCCAGCACGACCAGTGACAACCCGGAGTTCGTTGTTCCCTTCGATCACCTGCTGATCGACGCCGCGCTGGGTCCCGCTCACCGGTGGCTGCCCGGCAATTCGGGAGTTCGCTTCCTCGACGCTCTCGCCAAACGCCCCGACCGGGTCAAGACACGGGTCGGCAAGCTCGTCGACGAACTCGGCCGCATCGTCAAAGGCACCTCCGAGCTCGCACCGCCACCGAAGGACCGGCGCTTCACCGACCCGGAATGGTCGAACAACCCGCTGTTGAAGCGCATCGTGCAGGCCTATCTGGCCACGAACGAGCTGGCCGAAGGGCTCGTCGAGGACGCGCCGATGGAGTGGCGCGACGCCGAGCGGATGAAGTTCGTCCTGTCGAACATCCTCGAAGCCGTTGCCCCGAGCAATAATCCGCTGATCAGCCCCGTCGCCTGGAAGACGTTCTTCGCCAGCAACGGCTCCAATACCGTCTCGGGCCCACGCAACCTGCTGCGCGACTTCGCCAGCTCGCCGCGGATCCCGGCGATGGTCGAGCCCGACGCCTTCAAGGTGGGCGTCGACCTCGGGATCACGCCGGGAGCCGTCGTGTACCGGACAGAGATGTTCGAGCTGATCCAGTACCTGCCGCAGACCGAGACCGTGCGCGAGGTACCGCTCCTGATCGTTCCGCCCACCATCAACAAGTACTACGTCCTCGACCTGGCTCCTGGCCGCAGCCTCGTCGAGTACCTGGTCCGGCAAGGCCAGCAGGTGTTCATGATCTCCTGGCGCAATCCCGATGAACGCCACCGTGATTGGGGCACCGATGCCTACGCCGAAGCCGTCATCGACGCGTTCGGCGTGGTCGACCGGATCATTGGCGTCGGCGCCGTGCACGCCATGGCCGCCTGCTCGGGTGGCCTGATCGCTTGCATGGCGGCGGCACACCACGCCCAGACCGGCAGCATCGCCGAACTGGCCAGCCTCAACCTGCTCGTCACCATGATCGACCAGAACCGGGCAGGCGTCGCCGCCTCGCTCATCGACGAAGGTATCGCGCGTGCCGCGATCGCCCGGTCGCACAGCAAGGGGTACCTGGACGGGCGCACGCTCGCGGAAGTCTTCGCCTGGCTGCGCCCAGCCGATCTGGTATGGAACTACTGGGTCAACAACTATCTGCAGGGCAAGACCCCACCCAGGTTCGACATTCTGTTCTGGAACGCCGACACCACCCGGATGCCAGCCGCACTGCACCGCGACTTCATCGACATCGCCCTGCACAACAAGCTCGCCACCGCCGGCGCGGTCACCGTGCTCGGCACACCCATCGACCTGGGCGAGATCACGGTCGACTCCTATGTCGTTGCCGGCTCGGCCGACCACATCTGCCCCTGGACCAACTGCTACCGCAGCGCCCAACTACTCGGCGGCAAGGTGCGTTTCGTCCTGTCGACCAACGGCCACATCGCCGCGCTCGTCAACCCACCCGGTAACCGCAAGTCCAGTTACCAAGTGTCGGAGAGCAATTCGCTCGACCCCGCGGACTGGCGCAGCGCCGCGGCGACCGTACAGGGGTCCTGGTGGCCGGACTACGCCGCGTGGCTCGGCGACCGCTCTGGACACACGAAGCCGGCGTCGGCCACGCTGGGTAACGCCGACTTCCGCCCGCTCGGTGTCGCCCCGGGCAGTTACGTCATGGCCGACTGAGCGTCAGGCGCGCGGTCATCGTCACGGTGATCGCGTCGACGTCGGTGGTCTCAGGTTGGGCCGATGCGGTTTTCATCGGCCTCCCTTCACGATCTGCGGCGAGTACGTTGCGAGGTAGGCGGTGACAAGGCGTTTCAATTCGGAGATGGTGGGCTCGTCGCCGGACACCGACCGTCGAAATGCCACGTCGAACAGCCGGTTACCGGCTTCGAACGCGAGGTCGACGGCGAGCTGCGGGGTGTCGTCCGCGAGGAAGCCACGGTTGATCAGATGGCGCCGGAACCGCTCGGCTTGCGCTTCGTCGAAGGCCGCGGCGACCTCGCCGATCGCCGGGGAACGCCCGACATACCAGAGTTCGACGAAGCTCGGGAACTCCCGGTAGTACGCGAGCAACAGGTCGACGATCGTGTCGATGGCCTGGCCCAGATTCTTCGCTACCCGCTGCTCGAGCCCAGCGGTGATACGGATGTTCAACTCCTCCGAGTGGCGGCGCGCCAACTCGACGTCGACGTGGTTGCGATCGGCGAAGTAGTGGTAGATCGATGCCAGCGGGATGCCCGTCCGTTCGGCGATCGCCTTCAACGTCGCAGCTTCGTAGCCTTGCTCACGGAGCAGCGCCTCCGCCGCTTCCAGGATCGCCTGCACACGCTCGACGCCGCGGCGTTGCACCGGCGCCGGACGGGCCGAGGCCTTCGGAACCACGGAATTATCGAACACGATTCGAAATCGTATCAACGAAACCCGGGAACCCGTGGGAAGGTTTCGAGGCCCCCCGGCGTCGCCGAGATGATCGAGGCGCTGAAGCGGCTACCGTCCAGATCTGTCCGGCGGTGAGGCATCGGCGTCGCCGCCCTGTTTGCGCTCGCCAGATCCGATTCTGCGCGGCATCACCCTCGGCCGAGCACCCCTGGGCACATCATCCGTACCGGCACGTCTCCGACGCGAGGCGCCGAGGTCGATGACATTGTGTTCATGCTCGGCGTTCTCGCCCGCCTGCGCCACGGCGTCGACCGGCCACGAACCTGATGCGCTCTGCAACTCCGCTCGGGTCACCGGACGGGTGGGTGCCGGATCGTAGACAGCCTCCGGGGGCCAAGGCCGACGCCGGGCTTCGCCGACATCGTCTCGACCTCGCCGCGGCCGCTTCGGCAACCGGACGACGTTCGACGCCCGGCCCTCGGCCTCGCCAGAACCACCTTCGGAGGCCTTCATCTCGTCTCACTTCCGCCGCAGCCGCTCCAGCGCATCGAATCGACTTCCGCCAGGTCGCTTCGCGAACCTGTCCCGGCTTCCTGGTCCGGCATCGAACTAACCGCTGACAGGCGTCGCGGCACCCGTCGATCCCACAACGGCCAGTGCCTCGAACTTCGGCTTCGGTCTATCGATCACCTCCACATTCTGCATCAAAGCCCCCGTCACCCGCCTTCGACCCGGTGGGAACCGTGGCTGCTCAGCTACCTCGATGACGCGCTGTGACGGCAATTACGCAGCGCCATGCGTAATCGAAGACACCGCTGATCAGGGCGAATACCGGGTTCGCCGGGCGGTAGCGTCGATGCCATGCAGCTGACCGCGTCGACCGATATCGGGATGCGCGCCGTGATGCGCCTGGCCGCTGCCGACCAGGCGGGCGACCGGGTGACGATCAAGGCGATCGCCCACCAGGTCGGTGCCTCCGAACGCACCGTGTCCACCGTGGTGGCCCGGCTCGTCGAGATCGGCGTGATCGCGACGACCCGTGGCCGCGGCGGCGGGCTGGTGCTCACCGATACCGCGCGCTCGACGACGCTCGGGACGTTGATCCGGCAACTGGAACAACGTCCCGAGGTCCTCGAGTGCGCGGGGCCGCCGTCGTCGCCGATGATCGCGGGGGGCCGCCTGCGCCATGTCCTGGCGCAGGCCGCCGAGGCGTTCTACCGCGAGCTCGACCGGTTCACGGTGGCCGATCTCGTCGCCGGTTCGACCGGGCAGCTGCTGCCGTTGCGCGCGCAGACATCGCGTCGCGCGCCCGCTGATGCCGAGGAGCCCTGATGACCGCACCCACCCGCTCGCAACCCGAACTCGCTCCGGTCCAGGCCGAGATCGTGCGCGCGACACTCCCGGCGATCGCCGCCGCCGTCGACGAAATCACCTCCGTCTTCTACCGGACCCTCTTCGGCAACCATCCCGCATTGCTGCGCGATCTGTTCAACCGCGGCAACCAGGCCCAAGGCAGCCAGCCACGCGCGCTCGCCGCCTCGATCGCCACCTTCGCGACCTACCTCGTCGACCCCGCTCTGCCGCATCCGTCGGCGATGCTGGCCAGGATCGGGCACAAGCACGCCTCGCTCGGTATCACCGCCGAGCAGTACCAGGTGGTGCACGACAACCTGTTCGCCGCGATCGTGGAGGTCCTCGGCGCCGATGTCGTCACCGCTCCGGTCGCCGAGGCGTGGGATCGGGTGTACTGGCTGATGGCCGATGCGCTGATCGATCTGGAGAAGCAGCTCTATATCGAGTCCGGGGTGCAGCCGGGTCAGGTGTTCCGCGCCGTGACGGTGACCGAGCGCAGCGACGATCCGGCGGGTGTCGCCGTCTTCCGCGTTCGTGCCGTAGACCCGGCCGAAACGCTTCCCGGATTCGTTGCGGGGCAATATATCTCGGTGGGTGTTCGGCTGCCCGACGGCGCGCGTCAGCTGCGCCAGTACAGCCTGATCGAGGCGGGTGGGGACGGCACGCTGGCGTTCGCGGTCAAGCGGGTCGCCGCGATGCCTGGATGCCCGGCCGGTGAGGTGTCGACCTGGCTGCACGATCGGGTCGCGACCGGCGACGAACTCGAGATCTCGCTGCCCTTCGGCGATCTGACGATCGACCCCGACGCCGCCACACCGCTGGTGCTGATCTCAGCAGGCGTCGGCGTGACCCCGATGGTGGGCATCCTCGAACATCTCGCGGCCCGTGATCCGGGTAGGCCGGTCCAGGTGCTGCACGCCGATCGCAACGCAGGCACCCATCCCCTGCGCGCGCGGGTGCTCGCCCTCGTCGACCGTCTCGACCGGGCCGAGGTCGCCTTCTGGTACGCCGAGGAGACCGACGGCGCGCATTGGGGCCGGCTGGATCTTTCGGCGATTGCCTTGCCCGACGACGCCGAGATCTACGTGTGCGGTGGCGAGGGTTTCCTCGATGCGGTGCGCGCGCAACTGACCGTGGCGGGCATACCCGCCGAGCGGGTGCACATCGAACAGTTCACCCCCACCGACTGGCGTCGTTGAGCGAAACCGCCCTGGCCGACGACCGCTGAGGCATCGCATTCCGTCGTCCGCGCGAGGATAATTGTCAGCGGATGACAGGTTCGCCTACGTCCAGGAGTCAGCGATGATCCACAGCCACCGGGCGTTCTCCCACCTGGTCCACGCGATGGGTGAGGAGTCGTTCGGTGACGACCAGTTGCGTCATGCGGCCTGGATCGCGCGGTGCGTCGGCCGCGGGCCGACCGCGCCGCTGAGTCTCGGCGAGCTCTCCGAACTCGCCGACCGGGTCGAGGTCGGACCTCTCGCGGCCGGGACGCTGGTGTTCTCCGCGGGTGCACCCGCCGACGGGGTGTGGATGGTGAAGCAAGGCCAGGTCGAATTGTCGGTGGGTTCCGGGCGGGATCGTGCGGTCGTCGATGTGCTCGGCCCCGGCGACGTCGACGGTGACATCGCGCTGCTGCTGGGGATGCCACTGGCCTACACCGCGCGCACACGCATCGACGCGAGCTGCCTGTTCCTGCCCGCTTCCGCCTTCGAGGCGCTGCTCGCCAACGATCCCGCGACCGCCCGTCGCTGGTTTTCCAGTGTCGCCCAGCGGGTTTCGGCCGGTCAGGGACGATTGATCAACATGCTCGGCCGCCCGCTGCGCACCCAGGTCGCCCAGCTGCTGCTCGACGAGGCCGTCGACGGTTCGGTCCAGCTCGCCCAGCGCACCATCGCCGCCATGCTCGGGGTGCACCGCCCGTCGTTGACCAAGACACTCAAGGAGTTCGAGCGCCACGATCTGATCAGCATCGACGACGAAGCCATCAGCATCGTCGATGCCGAACGACTGCGCCGACTCGAGTCGGCGCACTGAATGCCGAACCGTTTCGGCGCTAGCGCTTGCGGCCGATCCCGCCGACGATGCAGTGGCGGACGTCGTTGAGCGGGGTGAGGTGCGGGCCGTCGGGCCACCAGTCGTCGCAGCGGACCAGGCCGGGTTCGACCATCTCCAGATCGCCGAACATGGCCTGGATCTCGTCTCTGGTCCGGAAGCGGCCGCTGCCCATCGGGCTGTGGATGAACTTCTCTTCCATCTTGCGGGCCAGTTCGCTGTATTCGGGCGTCTGCGGGTCGTGGAAGTGGGCGATCGCCACGAACGAACCCGACGGCAGTGCGTCGATGTAGGTCTGCATCAGCGCGGGGCCGTCCTCACCCAGGTAGTGGTGCAGGGTGCCGATGTGGAACAGCGCCAGCGGGCGGGTGAAGTCGAGTTCGGTGCGGACCGTCTCGTTGCCGAGCACCTCGAGCGGGCGGAAGATGTCGGCCTCGGCGATCCGGGTGCGGCTGTTGCCTGCCAGCAAAGCCCGCGCGTGCACCAGCACCGACGGATCGTTGTCGACGTAGACCACCCGCGACTGCGGGTTGACCCGCTGGACCACCTGGTGGGTGTTCTCCGCGGTGGGCAGGCCGGAGCCGAGATCGAGGAACTGGTCGATCCCCGACTTGGCCAGGAACCGGCACGCGCGGATGAGGAAATCGCGGTTGGCCCAGGCCAGATCGTTGACCTGCGGTGCGACGGTGCGGACCTGGGCCAGCACCTCGCGATCCACCTCGTAGTTGTCTTTGCCGTTGAGCGCGGCATCGTAGACGCGCGCGATGCTCGCGCGCGTGGTGTCCACCCCGACCGGAACGGCGCTGGGGTAGGCGGCAGAGGATTGCGACATCGGGCGCCTCCAGGCTTCGGACCGTCTGTACGAATTCAGCGTAGAGCATCTATTCCGTTGGCACAGAGGCTAACCCGGCTCCGCCTACCGTCGTTCGAGCCACTCCTCGAAGGTCGGGCCCGCGATGACGGCACCAGGTCCGGGCAGCAACGCGCCCTCGGCCTGCAGGTGGTGATCCGGGTCGGTCGGGTCGAGCACTTCGACCACCTGGGCCGGCGCGCCGCGCCGGGCGGCGACCCGCGCCACCGCGTCGACGAGCCGCCACTGCTGCGGGCCCGCGATCTCGACCACGGCGGGTCCGTCGGTGCGGACGAGGTCGGCCAGGTGCTCGGCGACCGTACGCGCGGCCACCAATTGCGCTCGGTACGCGGGTATTTCGGCCCGGTCGCCGACCGTGGTCCAGTCGAGCATCATCTCGGTGAACTCGTGGAACTGGGCCGCACGCAGAATGCGCACGGGAACCGGTCCCTCCTGGTAGGCGCGCTCGTGGGCGAGTTTGCCCGCGTAGTGGCCCGCGGTGAAGGCGTCGATGCCGATGATCGAGACCACCGCGATGCGCCGCACGCCTGCCGCCGCCGCGGCCTGCCCGACGTTGCGGGCGATCGTGTGGAAGAACTCGGTCACCGCCGCGGTGTCGGTGGTTTCGGCGTTCACCGCGTCCACCACCAGCTCGACGTCGGTGAGCGCGGCGGCGAGACCGTGGCCGGTCAGCACGTCGATGCCTGCCGTGCGGGTGATCTCGACGATGTCGTCGCCGTTGTTCTTCAGGACGTCGACCACCTCGCGGCCGATCCGTCCGCTCGCCCCGATCACTGCGATCCGCATTCGTTTCTCCTTTGACGGTGTACTGGTCGACGGGACGACGAAAGACGCGGGCGGAGTGTGACATCAGGCAGGTAGTGGCGGTACCCGTGTCAGCGGACTCCTGGTCACCACCGGCGCGGCGGCACACGATCAGGGCATGTCACAGACCATCGCGCCCGCACCGGCGCACCCAGTACCGGCGGGCAGGCGTTCGGCGGCCGTGCTCGTCGTCCTCCTCACCGGGCAGTTCATGGCGGTGCTCGACGCGTCCATCGTCAATGTCGCCATTCCGTCGATCCGCGCGAGCCTCGGGACCGGCGGTGCGGCGCTGCAGTTGATCGTGGCGGGGTATGTCATCGCGTACGCGGTCTTGCTGATCAGCGGCGCACGTCTGGGCGATCGTTTCACTCAGCGGCGCACCTTCGTCGCGGGGCTCGCGGTGTTCACCGTCGCGTCGCTGGCGTGCGGGCTGGCCTGGGACGAGCTGTCGCTCATCGTGTTCCGGTTCGCCCAGGGTGCGGGCGCGGCGGCGATGGTGCCGCAGGTGATGACGCTGATCCAGCGCACCTTCACCGGTCCGGCGCGAGCCAGGGCGTTGAGCATCTACGCGGCGATCATCTCCGGCGGCGTGGTGGCCGGTCAGATCCTGGGCGGGCTGATCGTCGATGCCGACCTGGCGGGCAGCAGCTGGCGTGGGGTGTTCCTGGTGAATGTGCCACTCGGCCTTGCCCTGCTGGTTGTCGCGCCGGGGGTTCTTCCGGTTACCGCGGCGCGGACCGACCGCAGGCTGGATGTTCCCGGTCTGGCGACGCTGACGGTCACCGTGTTGTTGCTGGTCGTTCCACTGGTCCTCGGCCGTGAACTGGGCTTTCCCGCGTGGGCTTGGGTGTGCCTCGGTGCCGGGGTCCTCGGACTGGTGGTGTTCGCCTGCATCGAGCGCCGGGTCGCGGCGAGCGGTGGTGAGCCGCTGTTCTCGCCTCGGGTACTCGCCGCGCCCGGCCTGCTGGTGACCGCGGCGACCCTGCTGCTGATCATGGCGAGTTTCGGCGGCTGGTTGTTCGCGATGGCGATCCATCTGCAGGGCGAGCTGGGCTACAGCGCGCTGCACGCCGGGACGCAGTTCCTGCCGATGGGCATCATGTTCGCCGCGGCCGGGCTGTACTGGGAACGCATCCCGAAACAGTGGCACGCCAGGATGATTCCGCTCGGCCTGGTGCTCGGCGCGGCGGCGCTCGGCTGGCTGGCCGTGCTATTGCGTGACGGCGCCGGCCTCGGTCCGGCGGCGCTGTTCGCCTTCGCTGCGCTCGGTCTCGGCAGCGGCCTGGCGTTCAGCCCGTTGATGACCAGGGCGCTGTCGACGGTCCCGATGGCGCTCGCCGCCGACGCCAGCGGCATTCTCGTGACGAGTGTGCAGATGGGTGTCGTCGTGGGGATCGCGACATTCGGCTCGGTGTTCTTCGCTCTCGCCGCAACGTCGGCGAGCGGCGCGTTGGTGGTCGTCCATCTGATGGGTGCGGGGACCTCCCTCGCGGCGGCAGCGCTGGCCGCCATCGCCGTGCACCGCACGCGACCCTGATGCACCGGGTTCCGATCATCCGGTCGCCGGGCCCGACCGGGTCCCCGGCGCACGGTGCGCCGAGCGCCGAGCGGGCAGCGCACCCACGGTGGTGCGCTGCTCTGTCAGTTAACGCAGGTACGGCGCGTTCGTCAGCGGCCCCGCGGCCGCGGGTGCGCGGCAGCAGGCCGCCGCGCAGTACGCGCTGCCGGCGAACGCGCCGTAGCTCAGAGCTGGGCTTCGATCGCGGTGACGATCTCGCTCGCGTCCGGGGTGACGGTCGGGCGGAAGCGGCCGGCGACCGTGCCGTCGCGGCCGATCAGGAACTTCTCGAAGTTCCACTGCACATCGCCCGCGCTGCCGTCGGCGGCCGGGGTCTCGACCAGGCTGGTGTAGAGCGGGTGGCGGTCGTCGCCGTTGACGTCGACCTTGGCCAGCAGCGGGAAGTCGACGCCGTAGGTGACCGCGCAGAATTCCTGGATCTCCTCGGCGGTGCCGGGCTCCTGTCCCATGAACTGGTTGCAGGGGACACCGACCACCGTGAAGCCACGCTCACCGTAGGTCTTCTGCAGCTCGACCAGGCCGGTGTACTGCGGGGTCAGCCCGCACTTGGAGGCCACGTTGACCAGCAGCACCGCCCGGTCACCCGCCAGCTCGCCCAGCGTGGTGTCGGCCCCGCTCAGGGTCTGCACCGCAATGTCTCGAACGTTCGCGCTCATCACAACACCACCAGATCTCGTCTATGTCGGTTCGATGGCCACCGTACCGGAGCCCGACCGGGGCGCAAGTGTCCCGCTGGGCGGGAACTTCTATAACACGTTCTTGTTTTGTCGGGCGGTAGGCGGCACCATTTCGGGTGTATAGGCGGCAACGCCCACGTACCCGAGCACCGGAGGAACACGTGACCGAACAGCCCCACCGGATCGACACCGTCCGCCCGCTGCGCGCGAACGCCGTGACGCACTGGGATTTCGAGGCCGACGTGGTGGTGGCCGGTTACGGCATCGCCGGCGTGTGCGCCGCGATCGAGGCCGCCAGGGCGGGCGCGAAGGTGCTCATTCTGGAACGGACCGGCGGCTGGGGCGGCGCCGCCGCACTGGCGGGCGGTTTCGTCTACCTCGGCGGCGGCACCCCGCTGCAGCAGGCGCTCGGGTTCGACGACACCCCGGAGAACATGGCCGCGTTCCTCACCGCCGCGCTCGGGCCCGGCGTCGACGAGGCCAAGATCGAGGACTACTGCGCGGGCAGCGTCGAGCACTACAACTGGCTCGTCGAGTGCGGTGTGCCGTTCAAGGAGTCGTTCTGGGGTGAGCCCGGCTGGGAGCCGCCGCACGACGAGGGGCTGATGTACTCCGGCGGTGAGAACGCCGCGCCGTTCCTCGATGTCGCGAAGCCGGCGCCCCGCGGCCACGTGCCGCAGATGGCGGACAAGAAGACCGGTGAACGGGGCGGTGGCTACATGCTGATGAAGCCCCTGGCCGACACCGTCGCCGAACTCGGCGTCGCCGTCGAGTACGACACCCGTATCCGCAGGCTCATCGTCGACGACGAGGACCGCGTTGTCGGCCTCTTGGCGACCAATTACGGCAAGCCCGTCGCCGTGCGGGCCGCGCGCGGTGTCGTCCTGGCGACCGGCAGCTTCGCCTACGACACCGAGATGATCGACCGCTACACCCCGCGCCTGAGCGGCAGGCCCGGCGCTGCCATCGAGGAGCACGACGGCATCGGCATCCGGGTGGCGCACGCGCTCGGCGCCGAGCTGGCGCACATGGACGCCAGCGAGGTCGCCATCTTCGGCGATCCGCAGCTGATGGCGCGCGGCATCCTCGTCAACGGACGCGGCCAGCGGTATGTCACCGAGGACACCTACCCTGGCCGGATCGGTCAGGCGACGCTGCTGCAGAACGACAACCAGGCCTTCCTCGTCATCGACGAGGCCTCGCTCGAGGAAGCCCTCACGACCGAGAGCTCCACCCCGTTCTTCCGTGTCCCGCCGAAATGGGTCGCCGAAACCGTGGCCGAGCTCGAGTCCGAGATGGGCCTGCCCGAACAGACTCTGCAGACCACCATCGCCACCTACAACCGGCATGCCGAGAACGGCAGCGACCCGCTGCTCGGCAAGAAACCGGAGTGGGTTCGCCCGGTCACGCCCCCGCTGGCGGGCTTCGACCTGCGCGGGCTCACCGCCGGATTCACCCTCGGCGGCCTGCGCACCGATCTGGACTCACGGGTGCTGCATGTCAGCGGTGAGCCGATCGAGGGCCTGTACGCGGCGGGTCGTTGCACGTCAGGGCTGTGCGCGTACGGCTACGTCAGCGGCGCCTCGCTCGGCGACGGCAGTTTCTACGGTCGCCGGGCCGGCAAGGCCGCCGCAGCGGCGGGAACCGACTGAGGCGCGCGGCACCCACCGGAGCCGCACTGTCAGTACGCTGCTTGCAGCGCTCGGGCCGGACGACGAGTCCGGCTGTGCTCGCGGACTTTTCAGTCCGTGCGCGGGCGCGACCAGTTGGCTACGACAGATGCAGCGCAGGATCGGAGTTGGACAGTGCAAGCAGGTGGGACGTCCGCGGATTACGTGATCGTCGGCTCTGGGTCAGCGGGGGCGGTGCTCGCGAATCGGCTCAGCGCCGACCCGGGCACCACGGTTGTCCTGTTGGAGGCCGGTCCGGCCGACGACGACAAGTACGCCCATATTCCGGCGGCGTTCTCGAAGCTGTTCCGCACCGAACGTGACTGGGACTATCTGACCGAACCCCAGCCCGGCCTCGGCGACCGCCAGATCTACTGGCCGCGCGGCAAGACCTTCGGCGGCTCGTCGTCGATGAACGCGATGATGTGGGTGCGCGGCTTCCGCGCCGACTACGAGGAGTGGGGGCTCCTCGCGGGTGAGCAGTGGAACTTCGCGGCCGCCGTCGAGCAGTTCCGCAAGATCGAGAACGTGCAGGACGCGCAGTTCCCCGACGAGGGCTCGAAGGGTCCGCTGCACGTGCAGCGCCAGCGCAGCCCGCGCGCGTCGACGCACGCGTTCCTCGAGGCGGTGCGCCAGGCGGGCCTCGAGCTCGAGTCGCCGAACCGGCCCGCGCCCAAGGGTTTCGCGCAGACGATGGTCACCCAGCGCGACGGCAGGCGCTGGAGCACCGCCGATGCCTACCTGCGGCCTGCGATGAAGCGCGCGAACCTGACCGTGCGGGCCGAATCGCTGGCCACCCGGGTGCTGTTCGACGGCACCAAGGCCACCGGCGTGGAATACCTGCACGACGGGCAGACCCACACCGTGACCGCCGACCGCGAGGTCATCCTGTGTGGTGGCGCGGTGAACAGCCCGCAGCTGCTGCAGCTTTCGGGCATCGGCGACGAGGAGGAGCTGAAGGGGCACGGCATCGAGGTCGTCGCCCACTCCCCCGAGGTCGGCGCGAATCTGCAGGACCACCTGATCGCCGCGCTCGGCTACAGCGTCGAGTCGGACTCGCTGTTCACGGCGGAGAAGCCGCTCGAGCTGCTCAACTACTTCATCCGGCATCGCGGCATGCTTACCTCCAATGTCGGTGAGGCGTACGGGTTCGTGCGCAGCGAGCCCGAGCTCGAGCACCCCGATCTGGAGCTGATCTACGCGCCTGCGCCGTTCTATCACGAGGGTCTGGTGGAGCCGACCGAACACGGCGTCGTCGTCGGCGCCATCCTGCTGCGCCCGCGCAGCCGTGGCCGGATCGGCCTGGCTTCGGCCGATCCGACGGCCAAGCCGGTCATCGATCCGCAGTACCTGTCCGATGCCGACGGCGCCGACCGCGCCGCGCTGATGGCGGGCCTGCGGGTGTGCGCCGGGCTGGTCGGCCAGCCCGCGCTCAAGAGCGCGCTCGGCGCGCTGATCTACCCGCCGGAGGCGCCCGCGGATCTCGAGGAGACCATGGCGCTGACCATCGAGAAGTTCTCGCACACCCTGTACCACCCGGTCGGCACCTGCCGGATGGGCACCGACGCCGCCAGCGTCGTCGCCCCGGATCTGAAGGTGCGCGGTGTCGAGGGCCTGCGCGTCGCCGACGCCTCGGTGATGCCGTTGATCATCCGCGGGCACACCAACGCTCCGGCGATCTTCATCGGTGAGCAGGCCGCGGACTTCATCCTGGCCGAGTCCTGAACCAGTGGTGGCGCCCCGATGTGGCGCGCCACCACCTCACGCCGAGGCCAGCGCCAGCGACCCGGCCGACAGCAGCAGATACGGCAGCGGGTAGCCCAGATGGGCGTACCAGCGCGAACGCAGCACGGTGAGCTCGGCGCCGACGAAGTACAGCACCAGTCCGGCCGCGGCCGCGACGGCCAGGGGGCGGTAGGCCAGACCGGCGAGCAGACCCAGCCCACCGGCCGCCTTGATCACGGCCAACGGGGTGAGTGTCCACGGTGCGACGCCGTAGTGGCGCATGTTCTCGCGTACCCAGTCGGCACGCACGACATCGATCGCGGCGGCGGCGAGTGCGGCCAGCGCGGCGAGCACGGTGACGACGACATAGCTGGTGTGCATCGGATGGTTCCTCCGGTCTACGGTGATCGACGGCAGTCGCCGTCGTCGTCTGTGACGAACGGCCCGACCGAAAGGTGACCGATGCGCGCGGATTCGCTCGCGCTCGCCTTCGAGCAGCGGCGCGCTCGGCTGCGCGGCATCGCGTACCGGATGCTCGGCTCCGCCGCCGAGGCCGACGACGCGGTGCAGGAGACCTGGCTGCGGCTGGACCGGGTGGCCGCGGCCGAGATCACGAATATCGACGGCTGGCTGACCACCGTCGTGACCCGGATCTGCCTGGACGCCCTGCGCGTTCGCGCGCAACGCGCCGAGACCACCGACGTGGCGGCCGTCGATGCTCGCGCCACCGGACCTGGCGCCGATCCCGAGGACGAAGCGCTGCTGGCGGATTCGGTCGGACGCGCCCTGCTCGTCGTGCTCGATGTGCTCGGGCCGGAGGAGCGGGTCGCGTTCGTCCTGCATGATCTGTTCGCCGTGCCGTTCGCGGACATCGCGCCGATACTCGGGCGGACACCGGCCACCACCAAGAAACTCGCCAGCCGGGCCCGGCTCCGGGTACACGCGCCTGCTCGCGTCGATCAGGCCGCACTGGCGGAGCAACGCGTCGCGGTGGCGGCGTTCCTGAAGGCGGCCCGCGAAGGTGACCTGGGCGAATTGCTGGCCGTGCTCGCACCGGACGTGGTGCGCACGGCCGATCCGGCGGCCCTACCGCCCGGGATGGCGGCACTCGTCCGTGGCGCCGCCGCGGTCGCCGACGGCACGCTGGTGCTGCGGCAGCGGTCGCGCGATGCCGTGCTGCTCCTCGTCGACGGGCGGCCCGGCCTGGTGGTGGCACAGGCGGGCACGCCGTTGTTCGCCGTCACGTTCACTGTCCGCGCGGGCCGGATCGCGGCCTATGACGTGGTCGCCGCCCCGGATCGGCTGGCCGAACTCACGCTGGCGCTCCTGCCGGACCCGTCCTGAACCCGTGCGGCACCGCCGTTTTGGCACACTGTGCAACTTTGCACTGGTTGCGATACCGCAGCCAGTGCGTAAACGCAGCGCGCGCAGGCGAACTCGCGTGGGTCAGAGCGCCGGGACGCGCGCGAACCCCAGCGGCGGGGTCGGCACCGGGCCCGAGCGCAGGTCGTGCCGGAAATCGGCCAGCAGCGGCAGCATGTCGACATTGCGGGCGGCGTAGCAGCGCACCATCGGCAGGGCGCGTGAGACCTCGGCGCGTTCCACCGGCTCGGCGTCGAGGAACGCCATCCCCTCCAGGCCGAGCCCGAGGGTGTCGGCGAGGCGCACGATCGAGGCCGACTTGCGGCCCCAGCCCACCTCGACCGCCGAGAACATCTCGTACAGCCCGTGCCGGTAGAGCGTGCGCAGCGTGCGCGAACGATCACCCCGTGCCGCGACAGCGTGCAGCACACCGCGCTCGCTCAGCTTGGTGAGCGTGCGCAGTGCCTGCGGGCGCAGCGTGGTGCTGGTCGCGTCGTGGACCACACCGTCCCACAGCGTTTCGTCCAGTTCCCAGACCAGACAACGGACGGCAGGTCGCATGGTGGTGCCCCCTATCGGTTCGTTCCGGCGCGGAGAACTCTACAACCACTCATACCGATGGACCAGACTTGTGACCGCTCACCAAGCAGGCAGGCAAGCATGAGTCCGCGACCCATTACCCGACGTTCCATTCCGGCATCGGCGCCGGTTGGCTAGGGTGAAGTCGCTGGACAGCGGGGGCACAGCCGAAATTGGGCGAAGGGAACACAGATGTCCGTCGATAATCCACCCCGGCAATCGCTGACCATCTCGGGTCAGCCGATGTCGTCGCCGCTGAAGGACGTCCGTGCCCTCTCCCGGCAGATGGTCGGCCACTTCGTCGCCAATGTCGTCCCCTGCGGCACACTGCCCGGCGACGCCATCACCGGCGACGTCACCACCATCACCCGGATCTGCCTCGAATTCGCCGTCAGCATGCTCGACGGCCGCGACATCCCGAACAAACTGCAGCGCCTGCAGGACGCGGCCAGCGGCTGGGCCCGCGAGGGCGTGCCGATCGACACGATCCACCACTCCATCGCCGAGGGCTTCAAGATCGGCCTCGACCTGGTCGTGGCCAACGCGTCGGTGAAGGACTACGACAACCTGGTCGACGGCGTGAAGATGGTGATGGAAATGCTCGACACCATCACCGCCCAGGTGTCGCTGGCCTACGTGCGGGAACTGCGCGGTGTCGTCAGCGAGCACCACACCGCGGTACACACGCTCACCTCGGCCCTGCTCGGCGGGCACAGCACCTCCACGATGGCCCGCGAGTGCGGGATCGCGATCGCCGAAACCTACGCGGTGCTCGCGCTGGCGATCCCGCCGCACCGCGAGGAGGCCAACCCCGCCCTCGACGCGAAGGTGGTCGCCCGCCGCAAGTTGCGCCGCGTGCAGGCCGAACTGGCCAAGCGCTGCGGGGATTCGGCGCTGTCGCTGCTCAGTGTCGACGGCGGCACGGTGCTCATCCCCGCCGACACCTTCGACCGCGACGGCCTGACCGCGCTGGTCGCCCAGCTCTCCCAGGCCGCCCAGGTCGGGATCACCGCGGCGATGGTCGAGACCTCGACGACCGGCGTCCCCGACGCCGCCGACCAGTCCCACGAACTGCTCGACATGGTGCAGCGACTCGAGGTGACCTCGGGGCTGTACCGCTTCGACGAGCTGGCCCTCGAGTACCAGCTGACCCGCCCCGGCCCCGGCCGGGAGTTCCTCGGTTCGCTGCTCGACCCGCTCGATCAATACCCCGAGCTGCTGGAAACCCTGCAGCGCCACATCGCCAACAATCTCAACCGCCAGCGCACCGCGCGAGTCCTGCACGTGCACACCAACACCGTCGACTACCGGCTCAAGCGGATCGGCCAGCTCACCGGTTTCGATCCCACCCAGCCGTCGGGTCTGTGGTACCTGCGTTCCGCGCTCGTCGCGCGCAGCTACCGTTCCGCCGCCTGACCTGCTCCCCCGGAAACGCCGAAGGCGCTGCCCGCCGAGTGCGGACAGCGCCTTCGTGGTTTCTCACAGCGAGCCACTACCCCCGATCAGCCAGGGGTTGAAGGTGCACACGAGCTCGTGGTTGCCCGCCGGGTCGATGGCCCGCAGCGCGATCGAGAGCGCCCGCGGGGAGTACATCATCGTCAGGTGGTCGGAAACGTCCTGTTCGCAGCCCTCCTGCAGGGTGATGTTGTCGACCGTGGCGCCGGGACCCGGCTTCAGGAAGGTCAGGTCGTAGGGGTTGGTGACCTCGTCGTAGCGGGTGCCGACGACCGTGTAGTCGACGCCGGCGACGGTGTCACCGTTGGCGTTGAGCTGGTTGACGAAATCCGAGCCGATGGTCTGCTGGATGCCGGCGTGCCCGACGAAGATCTCGATGAGACCGAGGATGTCGATGCCGAGGTTGTTGATCGCGCGGCCGAGGGCACCGATGCCGTCGAGGCTGGTGCCGTGGTGGGTGGCGCCGTAGGTGACCAGGTTCTTCACCTTGGCAGCGCCGCCGTCGAACTTGGTGTACCAGTTGGCCATCGCGCCGCCCTGGGAGTGGGCGACGATGTCGACCTCGTCGGCGCCGGTGGCCGCGAGCACCCGGTCGACGAAGACGGCGAGCTGATCGGCGGAGTCCTGGATGTAGCCGGTGCCCATGACGCCGGGCAGGACCGAACCGAGACCGCCGCCTTCGACCAGGCCGGAGCGGCCGTAGTTGAAGGTGAACGTGCACAGGCCCGCGTCCTTGATCGGCTGGCCCATGAACGCGTACCCGTTGTAGGCGTTCATCCAGGTGCCGTGCAGCAGCACGACCGGGCGAGGCTTCTCGGCGGTCGGCTTGCAGGCCCAGTCGTTGGCACCGGGCGGGGTGGCGTCGCCGTTGGCAAGGCCGTAGGCGAAGGCGCCGAGGAACGAGGTCTGGGCGGGTCCGTAACCGACTGTGTCGGTGGACTTTCCGCCGGAGGAACCGGAACTCGAACCGGAGCCGCCGTAGCAGTTCCCCGATCCGTTGCCCGAACCGGCGCCGCTGCCGGAGGTGCAGGCGGAACCGCTACCGGGGCCGGCGACCTGGCGGCCCTCGGAGATCAGATCGGCGAGGGCCTGCTCGGTCGGCGCCTGCACCGGGGACGCACCCGCCCCGGGACCGGTGAGCGCGACGGCGAGCGCGCCGACGCCGGTCAGCACCGCCGTCTGTAGCGTCCGTCTGCGACTGGGAGATTTCATTGTTGGCGTATCTTCCTGTGCGATTCGAGAAATACGAATGGCTTTGTCGAAACCGCACTGAACATAAGGCGCCGAAATCGCCCCTTTTCCAACGTCTCCTGGTTTCTGGAAAGATCACCACCGGTTGTCGAAAACCGCCATGAAGCGGCACAGGAATTTTGCCGTCAGCATTCGCTGCGCGCGGCGACCCCCTGCAAGCGCTCGTCCAGCCACAGCATCGCCTCCGGATAACCGGTGACCGCACCGATCACATGTTCCCCGAACACGCTGCGGTACACCGCGTTCGCGCCGAGTGCGCACTGCTCGTTGTAGAGATTGCGCGCGCCGGCGGCGGGGATCCAGAACTCCTGCTCACCGTTGTAGATGTAGAGCGGAGTGGCCGAGCGCATCCCGGACATCCGGGTGATCTCGTAGATCGTGGTGGCCAATTCCGAACGCAGCGGGTCGGTGATGTTGGCGCCGACATCGATCGGCAGGTGCAGTACGCCGGGAATGGCGAACACGCTGACGCACTGGTCCTTCATCACCGAGGTCGCCACCCAGCGCGCGAGATTGTTCATCGCGGCCAGGATTTCCGGGCGTTCCCGGCCGATCGCGAACGTCGCCGCCATAAAAATGCCGGAAGCGAGGTTGGCATTCATGCTGCGCGAGAGAATCTCGAAATCGGCGGGAACGCCACCGAGTGCCGCGCCGACGATCACATCGGCGAGTTCCGGTGCGTAGGAATCGATCAGCTTGGCCGCGCCGTGGGTGGCGATGGCGCCGCCGGAATAGCCGGTCATCGCGAATCTGCTGGCACCGAATGTCACCGGGTCGATCCCGCGGACGGCGCGGATCGCGTCGAGCACCGCGTGCCCGGCGACATACGGCTCGGCATAGGCCATCCAGGGGCCCTCGTGATCGGGCACCAGCACCGCGTAGCCGCGCAGCGCCGCCAATTGCGTGGTCGGCGGGATGAATTCGGTCGTGCTCGAATGCAGATTGAGGCCGTGCGCCAGGGTGTATCCCGGCGTGCAGTCGCGCCCCAGCGCGTCGATCGGCAGGTTGTTGACCAGCACCGGGCGATCACCGGGACCGGTCCAGTCGGTGGCGGGCACGAGCAGGGTCGCCGTCGCGAAGGACGGGCGGCCGTGCGAGTCGTCGGTGCGGAACTTGAGCAGGGTGGCCGACCGGATCGGCACGAGGGTGAGCGGGGCAGCGGTGGCGATGACATCGCGGGTCTCGATGATGTCGCCCGGCGCCAGCTCGGCCAGGCCGTCGGGCCAGTGGTCGAACATCGGGTCGCCGACCGCCGAGGGCATGACCGCGGCGTGCAGGGCGGCGAGTTCGGCATCGGGATCGCCGGTGGGCTGGATCGGCGACGGCAGCACCTGATCGATCCAGCGTTGCAGATCGGGCAGGAATCCCGGCGTACCGGGATGCGGCACCGGGAATTCCGTCGTCGGTGGCGGTTCGGCCGCCGCGGTGCCGACGGCGAACGAACAGAGCAGGAGCATCGAGCAGACCAACACACGCACAGATCGCATGGCACACACGCCTTCGGGTGGCAACGTCGGATTCGTCGTGACGTGCGGCGATGCGGTGCTTCGAATTCCGCCGAACCTCCCCCAGTGCGCCCCTCGTCAGATCACTGACGGTACGCCGGAACCACCCGGCGGAATCGGCGTCGTGCCCGAGTCGTGACGCAATGCGGCACGATCGCAACAACGAGCGACCCGGATCCGCGTCGGGGCAAGCGGATCCGGGCCGATCGACACCGGGCTCAGCAGGTGCTGGGCGCCGGTTCCCCCTGCAGCCGCGCATCGAGCCATCTCAGCGCGGAAGGTAGTCCGAGCACAGCTGCGGTCAGGTGGTCCGGGGTGGGTGTCGACTCGGTGACCACCGGTGTCCCCGCCGCGCACCAGCGGTGCACGGTGGTGGTGATCGCGTCGACCGGGATGAGTCCGTCGATGGGTGAATGCCATTCGAAGACAGGCATCGTCGGTGTCCCGGGGTAGAGCTCGAGGCTGTTCTCCTCCACCACGGCGCGGGCCTCCGGATCGTCGACCATCGACGTCGTCGCGGCGAAGTCGAGAATGCCCCGCCCCGCGCCCGCCCCGAGGATGTCGTTGGTGCAGGCGTCGGCGATGGCGGCGCGGGCGGCCAGGCCGCTGGCGTTCATCTGCTCGCTGATCGGAAAACGGTGCGGGTACTCACGTTCCAGGCCGATTCCGGCCGCCAGCGCGAGCCCGAAGACCGGATGCGAACCGAAGCCGAGGCCCTCGAGCATCGACACCAGATTCATCGGCACGCCGCCCATCGCGGCGCCGGCGATCTCGACATCGGGCGCGTAGGTGGGCTGCAGCGCCGCCGCCCACGCCGTCGCCATGCCGCCACCGGAGTAACCCGCCATCGCGACCCGGCTCCCCGAGACCTGCAGTTCGTCGACCTTGCGCACGGCCCTTATTCCGTCGAGGGTCACCTGACCGCCCAATTTGGCTGCGCCGTAGGCGAAGTGGGGGCCGAGGTGGTCCGGCAGCGCCATCGTCCAGCCGCGCCGCAGTGCCACGTTCCAGGCGATCGCCTCGCGCACCATCAGATTCGGGTCCTCGGTGTAGAGCACCTTGGATACCGAACAGCGCACGCCGAGACCGTTGATGATGTGCTGGTAGGACAGCACCGGGGCGTCGCGGCGGTGGCTCGTCGGCTGCAGGACCGTGGTCGTGGCCGCGATCGGTTCGCCCGCGGAGTTGGTCGACCGGAATCGCACCAGCGTGATCCTGGTGTCGGGGAACATCGCCAGCGGCGGCATCGGCCGCACCGCCAGCACGTCACCGGGCTGGGTACCCGACAGGTCGGCGGGCTCGGCGTAGAAGGGGTCGGGATCGGCGGCCGGGTAGAGCGGTGCGCTGTGGCTCGCGGCGGCGGGCACGGTGGCCAGCATCAATGCCGCGGCCACCGCCAGCAGTGTTCTGCGCGGCCGGAACTGTCGTGCCGCGGCAAACCGGATCATGCGGCTGTCCTCCCGTGTCGCTGCCGTCGGCACCGATACTGGCCGGTACCGTGGCTCGTCGGAACCGCATCCGAGAGACATCGGCGGAGCTCACAACAGCCCTGCGGAGAGGTTGTGACCGGAGGCAAGCCGTCGGCGCACCCGCTTGGCCGGCGTACTGCCGCGGCGCCGGGCGGGCTGTGAGATCTCCAGCGGAATCCAGAACATGTTCTCCTCGATGGTCTGGGCCCTACCGTCGAGTAGGAAGGCGCTCACGAGTGCCGGGGCGAAAAGGAGCACGCCATGATTCCCATCGACGAGAACATCGCCACCCCCCATCGCATCGAGCGGACCGAGATACCGACCCGCCGGATCACGGTCTACTTCGACGGCCCGACACCGCAAGACGCCCTGATCCTGGAATACGCCGCGACCCCGTCCGAGGCTTGGGAGTTCACGACAGCGGCGGTGCAGGCGGGCCTGCTGGTGACCGTCGACGGCCGGGTCGGCCCCGAACTGCGCAGACTCCCCTGCCGATCGCTCTGGCACTGAGCCCACCTGCACCGCCCGGCCCGCCGCACTAGGCTGGCCGGGCGGCCGCGTCTCGGCCGCACGGTCCGGGACAACGGAAGGGGCGTCCGTGACACGGTGGCGCAGCGGTGCCGCGTTCGCCGCGATCGCGCTGGCCGCCCTGACCGGCTGCGGGTCGGCCGACTCCGACGACGCGGCCACACCGGCCCCGACGACGATGGCCACGACACCGCGACCCACTAGCAAGCCGCCTGCCACCATCGCGCCGCCGACCACCACCGTCGATCCCTATGCCGGCCTGCCGCTCATCGACCACGTGACCTGGACCGAGACCATCGACGGCGCCCGGCTGCTCGTCGTCCCCACCGTCGCGGGCAGGAAGACCTCGACCCCCGGCACCGACGAGCTCGCCTGGCAGGAGGTCCTCGCCCTCGACGCCGACGCCGACGCGCCGGGGATGCGCGACCAATTCCTCTGCCACTGGGTGTGGGCCAGGATGGTGGCGCCCGACAAACCGAGCTGGAACCTCGAACCGTGGCGACCCGACGTCGGCTATTCGGCCACGGTGTCGGCCAACTGCAATCCCGGCGGCCCGGAACGCTGACGGCCGCCGTCCCGTCCGAAAGGAGCACCTCGCATGCGCATTGTCGTCGCCGGTGGACACGGCAAGATCGCCCTGCTGCTGACCCAGCTGCTCACCCGTCGCGGTGACCAGGTCTACGCCCTGATCCGGGACCCGGGTCAGGCCGCCGACATCGCCGCGACCGGCGGCGTCCCGGTCATCTACGACATGGAACGCGACACTCCAGACGACCTCGCCGCCGCCGTCGCCGGCTCCGACGCGGTGGTGTTCGCCGCGGGCGCAGGCCCTGGCAGCGGGGCCGCGCGCAAGTACACCGTCGACCTCAACGGTTCGGTCCAGCTCGCCGACGCCGCCGAGCGGACCGGGGTCCGGCGATTCGTGCAGATCTCGACGATGGGCGCCGGCGCGCCGCCCGCGCCGGGGACCGACGAGGTGTGGGCCGCCTACCTCGATGCCAAGACTCGCGCCGAGGACGATCTGCGCGACCGCGCGCTCGACTGGACGATCCTGCGGCCCGGCATGCTCACCGACGCCGAAGGCAACGGTCTGGTCACGCTCGGACCGCCGCCGATTCCGCGCGGCCCGGTACCGCGCGCCGATGTCGCCGCGGCGCTCGCGTCGATCTTGGTCGCGGACAACACTTTTCGGCACACCCTCGAGTTGGTCTCCGGTTCGGAGCCCATCGCGCCGTCCGTTGCCTCGATTCATTAGCCGAAAATTAACTATTACAACTGCTTTCGGCCAGATGGCCGATTCGGGCGGACGGGCGGTACCCCCGTTTTTACAGGGCGATGGGGGCGAACCGCCGGTCACGAGGTTGTCTATGCCCCGCGGGTCGCGAACACGGTGGCGCAAACGCGGATTCGCCGCTCAGAAGCCGGGAAAAACGCTGCATCGAGACGGAATCGATCGTGCAGATGTGCTTGCATCTGAAAGTGTCCCCGTCCTAAACTCAGGGCCGCAATACAATTCAGGGGATAATCAGGGGAGGCCGCGAGCGGCACACCTGGGGCTATATTTGCCTTGGGTTTGCCACTGCCTAAACACAGGGGCGTTCACATGAACAACACCAACGGCCGTTCCGGCCTCGCTGATCGCGCAGCGACCACGACCCACCCCGACACCGCAGGGTGCTCCAGGGAAACCGCGGTCGCCTATGTCATCGATGCCGTGGAGTCCACCGGCGCCGCGACCCGCAACGATTTCGATATCGACCGCATCGTGACCACCGCGCACGAATTCGCCGACGACTGGGATCTGCAGACGCTGACCCCCGACACCTTCTGGCGCATCGCCGCGGGCTGTATCAAATACTGAGCAGTTCCGGCCTCAGGCCCGGTCGGCGTACTCCAGCAGGATCGCGCGCGAGCGGTCGGGCTGTTCGGCCTGGACGCTGAGCTGGTCCATCACGGACTTGTACAGCGCCAGGTCCTGCCTGCGCTCGAGGTAGAGCGCACTGGTGAGCTGCTCGAGATAGACGATGTCGGGCAGTTCGGGCTCGGCGAAGCGCAGAATGCTGAAGGAGCTGCCCGCGGCGGCGTGCCCGCCGGCGGAGTACGGCAGCACCTGCACGATCACATTCGGCAGTGCCGACAGCTCGGCCAGGTACCGCAGCTGTGCGCGGTGTACCTCGCGCCCGCCGATCGGGCGGTGCAGCACGGCCTCGTCGATCACCGCCCACACCACCGGCGGCTCGGGCCGGTGCAGGACGTCCTGGCGGCGCTGACGGACCTGCACGCGACGCTCGGTATCGGCGTCGTCGAACCCGAGGGTGACGATGGCCCTGGTGTATTCCGGCGTCTGCAACAGGCCGGGCACCAGCTGGGCCTCGTAGGTCCGGATCTGACTGGCCGCCTGCTCGAGCCCGAGGTAGGTGCTGAACCACGAGGGCAGCAGATCGCTGTAGCGATGCCACCAGCCGGGTTCACTTGCCTGCCTGGCGAGTTCGAAGAAGGACTCGCGCTCCACGGTGTCGTGGACACCGTAGAGCGTCAGCAGGTCCCGGATATCGCGTTCCTTGAATCCGGTGCGTCCCAGTTCCAGCCGGCTGATCTTCGCGTGGGAACCACGAATCGCGTCACCGGCCGCTTCGCGGGTGATGCCTTTGCTCTCGCGCAGTTTGCGCAACTGGCCACCGAGAGCGATGCGCAGCACGGTAGGGCCACGGTCGACAACCGGTTGCACGCGACCGATCTCGTCGGGTTCAGCCGTCATGGCTGTCGATGTTACCGATCACTTGGTCAAGTAGTCGAACTCTCCGGCCTTCGCGCCGCGGATGAACGCGTCGATCTCGGGCCGGGTGTAGAAGATGACCGACCCGTGCGGGTCGCGCGAGTTGCGCACGGCGACCGAACCGTCGGCCGCTTCGGCCACCTCGACACAGTTGCCGCTGGGGTTGCTGTAGGTGCTCTTACGCCAGGCGCCGTCGGCCGGGCGTTCCCGCTGATCATGGTCCATTCCGGACACGCCACACTCCTCGTTCTCGAATGATGCCCATCGCTACGAAAGTTGCAGATGCACGCACAAACGTTCTTGCAGATGTACTGTGCGATCGGGACATTAACACGCGCCGGATACCCGCGCACCGGTCGGTACTTACCCGACGACACGACCTGGGCGGCGTCTCGATAGGTGACGTCCAGCCCCCTGAATTCGCAAGCGCCGCAAGCCCTTCAGTCGCCCGACACGCCCGGATCAACCGTCCAGATGTTCTTGCATCTGCAAACGAAGCAGCCGTAGACTCAGCCGCAAGATCACCGGAAGGTAGGTCGGCAACACCAGCCGGATCCACCTTCCGTTGCCGGATGCGAGGGGCCTCGGATGAGCACGCCGTTTCGAACACCCCGCCGGGTCTCGGCCGGAACCGCCGGTCTCGAGGTCCCGCGATACCTCGGCGCGACAGGAGCACCGTCCGATTCATGTAGCGACGAGCCACACGGGCTCACCTACCGCCAGGCCCGCGAGATGCTGCGTCAGCACGACGTCCACGGGCCGCAATGCCGCCAATGGCTGGCCGCCGCGGCCTATCTGTCGGCGGGCCTGGACGACGAATAGCCGGTTGTAACGTCTTCGTGCTGGTCACGGCGAGGTCACCAGGGGCATCCTGGAGATGAACATCGGCGCGGACATGGGTGAGCGGCATATGCGGATAGCGGACATCCTGCGCAACAAAGGAACGGCAGTCACTACGGTGCCGCCGCAGACGACGGTGCGCGCACTGCTCACGGTGCTGGCCGAGTGCAATATCGGTGCGGTGGTGGTCTCCCCCGACGGCGCGGCCATCAGCGGCATCGTCTCCGAGCGCGACGTGGTGCGCCACCTCGACCGGCACGGCGCCCCGCTGCTCGACCGGCCGGTCACCGAGATCATGACCGACCGGGTGCGTACCTGCGGGCCCGACGATCACACCTCCTCGCTGCGCGCGGACATGACCGAGCACCGGATCCGGCACATGCCGGTGGTCGAGGCGGATCGGCTGGTCGGCATCGTCAGCATCGGTGACGTGGTGAAGAGCGAGATCACCGAGCTCGCCACCGAGCGCAGCCACCTCGTCGACTATCTGCAGGGCAAGTACTGAGCCGCGACGCGAAAAGCGTTGTCCGCGAAAAATCTTCGTCAGCCGTACCAGAAATGTGCGTATCGTTGATCGGGTGCACCCCCTCCGGCCCGAGCCTGCCGCCGTCGCGGCGACCCGGCACGCGCCGACCCCGGTGCCCGCGACGATCCGCGACCGCTTCCCCGCGCTGGCCGACCCCGCGGTGGTGTACCTCGACAGCGCGGCCACGACGCAGAAGCCCGACACCGTCATCGCGGCCGTCACCGCCTATCACCGCGAGCACACCGCGAACGCGGGCCGTGGCACCTACAGCTGGGCGACGGCGCTGACCGCGCGGATCGCGGCGATCCGCACGCGTGCCGCCGGATTTCTCGGCGCGCAGTACCCGGACGAGATCGTGTTCACCAGCGGGGCGACCGCCGCGCTCGGGACGATCGCGCACAGCTGGGGTCTGGCCACCTTGGACTCCGGCGACGAGATCCTCTACAACCCCGCCGATCACGCCGCCAATGTGCTGCCCTGGCATCACCTGCGCGACACCATGGCCCGGTTCGGGCGCCGCATCGTGCTGCGCCCCTATCGCAGTACCGCGGCCGGCGAGGCCGACATCGACGACATCCTCGCCCAGGTGGGGCCGCGCACCCGGTTGATCACCACCAGCCACCTGCATCACGTGTACGGCGGGCTGACCACGCTCGAGGAACTGCGCGGGCGCATCGATCCCGAGATCCTGCTGTGCTTCGACTGCTCGCAGAGCGGTGGGCACCTGCCGGTCGACGTGATCGACCTCGGCGCCGATTTCGCGGTGTTCGCGGGGCACAAGATGTTCGGGGCGCCGGGCATCGGCCTGCTGTACTGCCGACGGCGCGTACACGCCCGGCTGCGGCCGTTCCTGCCCGGCGGACACTCCGGTATCGCAGTCGGCGAGGACGGCCTCGTCGGTTCCGGGATGCCGCAGCTGCTCGAGGGCGGTACCCAGAACATTCCCGGGATCCTTTCCCTGGCACCGGCTTTCGATCTGCTCGACGAGCTCGATCCGACGGCCGTCGCCGCGCACAACCGTGAGCTCACGCTGCGGCTGATCGAAGGCTTGCGCCCGATTCCCGGACTGGACTTCCTACCGGGACCCGCGCACGCGCGCTGTGCGGTGGGGTACGGGATCGTCTCGTTCACCCTCGACGGGATCGGCGCGACCGATCTCGGGTTCGTGCTGGCCGAGTCCGGTTTTCTGGTCCGCACGGGGGCGCATTGTGTGCCGTCGGCCGATCCCGACGCCGGGTCGGTGCGGGTGAGCACCCACCTCTACAACACCCTCGACGAGATCGATCGGTTCGTCGCCTGCGTGGCCGGTATCGCCGGCCAGGGGCGATGAACACTTCCTGACCCCGACCCGAGGAGCACCGATGGGCATACCTGCAGCGCCGCACTACGACCGCCGCGCCGCGTCCCGGGTATTGGCCCGCCTGGCGGCCCCCGGGCTCTTCACCGTCGCCGAAGCCCCGTCAGCGGTCCGGATCACTGTTCGCGCCACCGCATTACAGCCTGAGCCGGGCAGCTCGCTGACGCAGTCCCAGCGGATGTATCTGGAACGCTTCCTGCGTCCGTGCCGTCCGGAGCAGGTGACCAGCGCGACCCATCGCATCACCTGGACCGACAGCGCGGGCATACCCAACACCGGGTACTTCCGCACCGGCGGCGCCGGTCCCGAGCTCGCGGTGGTGGCCAGGGAAACCGTGCTGGCGCTGTGGCGTTCGCTGGCGGCGTCGGGTCTGGTCGAGCGGTCGGCCGCCCTGACCGAACCCGATCTCGCGGTGCTGGCCGCCACCACCACCGATCACGATCCGCACGAGATCTTCCGGGTCGGGGTGGAGGCCACCGGGCGCGCGTTGACCCAGCACGGGCTCATCGCAGCCGACACACCCTATCGGAACGTCGTCGAATTCGCCAGGGGGATGCGCGATTCCGGCATCTTCGCCGCTGTGGCGACCCGCTGGTTCTGGGAGTTGCAGGCCTCGACCTTCCGGCGCGGGATGATCCCGGTGCGGCTGGCCACCCAGCCGGACGGCAGCGTGCGCTACACCCCCGACTCCATCACGGTCCTGCGGGCGATGAAGGACGCCACCATCGGCGACGCGCGCGCGGTGATGCGCCGCGCCACCACCGAGGAGGGACTCGACGTCGAGGCGGCCGTCGCCAAGTACCACGACGATCTGGATCTGATCTCGCGCCAGTACGCGCTGCTGCCCGCCGAATCCCGGCCCGCCTGCCTGGCGGCCGCACCGCAGGCGGTCGACGGTGCGGCGGTGCACGTCCTGGCGACGGTGGTCGATCGGTTCGTCGAGACGTTCGCCGCGCTGGCGGGCACGGTGGAGGTTGTCGAGGACACCGCCGAGCGGGAACCGGACGGTGCGCCGCTCGGGGACGACGGCGTCTTCTATGTCCCCGACATGAGCTGCAAGCACTGTGTCCGCACGATCACCGCGCTACTCGAATCGATGGACATCCCGGTCGTCGAGATCGACCTGGAGTCCAAGCGGGTGATCGCCCGAATCCGCAGTCCGCGCAATCGGTTCCGCGTGTTCGAGGCCCTACGCGACGGCGGCTACAACCCGGTAGACGACGTGCAGGCGCAGGCGCCGGGCGCGGCGGTGGGATGACGCCGCCGCCGGCTGTTCCCGCCGCGCTCCATCCGTTGGTCGCGGCGTTCCTCGACGACCGGGCTGCCGTGCGCGCGGCCCTGCACCGGTTCGGGTCGCCGGTGCATCTGGTGTTCCCGCAGGTGTTCACCGCGAATCTGGCCGCATTGCGCGGCGTACTCGACGGAGCAGCCACCAGGTACCGGATCTGCTACGCGCACAAGGTGAATCGTTCCGCGGCGTTCGCGGGCACCGCCGCCGCGGCGGGCATCGCGGTCGACGTGGCCTCCGCGCGGGAACTGCTGTCCGCGCAGGCCGCCGGGTTTCCCGCCGACCGGATCGAGGTGACCGGACCCAAGGGCGCGGCGATGCTGCGGTCCGCCCTCGCGGCGGGCGTGACGATCAATGTCGACAATCTGTGGGAACTGGAGACCCTGGCCGGGCTGGTCGAGCCGGGCACCAGTGTGCCTGTGCTGCTGCGCATCTCGGGGTTCCCCGGTAGCTCGCCGAGCCGGTTCGGGATCGACCTCGGTGACGCCGGGGCAGCGTTCGACCTGCTGACCCGACACCGGGATCGGCTGCGGCTGCTGGGTTTCGCGTTCCACCTCGATACCGCGGCCACGGCGGAACGCGTCCAGGCGGTCGCCGAGTGCCTCGACCTGGTCGAGCGCGCGTACGGGCACGATCTGACGCCGACGGTGCTCGACATCGGCGGCGGGCTGCGGCAGGTCTTCACCGCCGACGCCGCGGGCTACGACGCCTACGATCACGCGCTGCGCGCCGGACTCCTCGGCCATGGCCGCGCAGTGCACTGGGGCAGCAATACTTTCGGCTATCACGTGGCCGACGGCGCGATCCACGGCGGACCGGTGTTCCACAAGTACGCCAATACCGAATCCGCCGCCGGGATCCTGGCCGATCTGCTCGGCGCGCCCCTGCCGGGGCACGGCGGGCGGGCGTTGAGCAGGGTGCTCGCCGACAACCTGCTCGAGCTGTGGCTCGAACCCGGCAAGGCGCTGGTCGACCAGGCCGGGATCACCCTCGCCCAGGTCGAATTCGTCAAACGCGCGGGCAACGGGGCGACGCTGGTGCATCTGGACCTGAGCCGCGACACGGTCACCGCCGCCGACCAGGAGGTGCTCATCGATCCGATCGTGCTCGCCGAACCTGCGGTATCCGCCGCCGTCGGGGTGTATTTCGCCGGTCACCTGTGCTTGGAGCGGGATCTGATCACGCAACGGCAGGTGCGGCTCGCCGGAGTGCCCGCACCGGGCGATCCGGTCGCGTTCGCCAATACGGCCGCCTATCACATGGACCTGTCCGCGGCACGGGCCAGCATGCACCCGGCGCCGGCGAAAGTCGCTGTGCTGCACCGGGACGGCGAGTTCGACCTGTGCCCCGACGCGGACTATCGGCCCGAGGTGCGGTGATGGTCTACACCCACATCACCGAGCTGATCGGCAACACTCCCCTGCTGCGCCTCGACCCGGCGGTCCACGGGCTCGCCGACGTCGACCTGTACGCGAAACTGGAGTCGCACAATCCGTTCGGCTCGGTCAAGGACCGGGTCGCCTGGGCGATGATCCGCGCCGACCTGGAGCGGATCGCCACGGACGGGCAGTCGTTCATCGAAGCCTCCAGCGGCAACACCGCCAAGGCGTTGCGGGTGCTCGGCGCGCTGCACGACATTCCGCTGCGCGCGGTCACCAACCGGATCAGGGTGACCGAGGTCAGGCAGCTGCTGCAGCTGCTCGGCACCGAGATCGTGGAACTGCCCGGCCTGTCCGAATGCCCCGATCCCCATGCGGCCGACGATGTCTCGGCGGTCATCGCGCAGACCACGGGTCAGGCCCCCGGCCGGTGGTTCCATCCGTCGCAGTACACCAACGACCGCAATGTCGAGGCGCATCTCGACGGTACCGGTACCGAGATCGCCACCGATCTCGCCGAGGCGGGGATCGCGCACCTGGACTATCTCGTCGGTGGCCTCGGCACCAGCGGCTCCACCCGTGGCACCGCCACCGCGCTGCTCGCCCGGCATCCTGCGCTGCGCACGATCGGGGTGGTGTCGGACCGGTTCGACTTCATCCCCGGCATCCGCTCCGAACGCGAGATGTGGGATGTCGGCCTGTTCCGGCCCGATTTCTACGACGACATCGTCACCATCGACTCCGCTGCCGCCATCGAGGCCACCCTCGAGCTGGTGCGCGGCTACGGCGTACTGGCCGGGCCGACCAGCGGCGCCGGCTACGCCGCCGCCCTGCGCACCCTGTCCGACGCGCCCCGCCCGGCCGACCGGCCGCTGGTCGCGGTCCTCATCGTCTGCGACCGGCTGGAGCCGTACCTGTCCTACTTCGCCAAGCGCAGGCCCGACCTGTTCGGCAAGTCCGCCGCACCGGCCGCACCCGGCCCCGACGACACCGCCGCCGCCCCGACGCTCACCCCCGCCGCGCTGGCGGAGCTCGACCGCACCGGGCGTCCCACCGTCGTGGATACCCGTGGCGCCATGGCCTATCGGGTCGGGCACGTGCCCGGCGCGCTCAATATCCGCGACGACCAGCTCGACGAGATGCTCGCCCAGGGCGTGCCGTTTCCCCGATCACGACCGGTCGTGTTCGTGTGCCCGGTGGGTGAGACCTCGCTGCGCTTCGCCGCACTGGCCCACCGCGCGGGCTATGACGCGTTCAGCCTCGCGGGTGGCATCGTCGCCTGGCGCGACGCGGGCTACCCGCTCGAACGCGGCGGCTGATCACACCAGCACGCGCGCTGCCCGGCGGGCGGTCGAGAGCGGGCTGCGCCGTCCCGCGGTCGCCAGCAGGGCAGGCAGCGGGCCGCGATAGCCGTCGGCGAGCAAGCCGACGACTGCCAGGAACCGGGCGACGAACCGTTGCGCTGTCTGCTCGTCGAACCGGGCGATCGGGTAGATGAACGAGCCGTCGATCCCCGCGGGGGCGCCGTGCGGATCGTAGTGATCGGTCAGGCCGAACTCGAGATCGTGCTTGGCCCTGACCACGCCGGTCGGCACCTCGGTGATCGAGATGCCTGGCGCGGGAGCGGGTTCGGCAGTGCTGCGCGCGGCAGGGCCGCGCTGCAGGATCAGCGTCGCCTGGAACAGGGGCAGCGCGGCGTCCTGGAGGAGGCAGCGCTTCAGGCGGGGGTTGGGCGTGTCGGGGTGTGCGTAGGCGGCGAGCGCGACGCGGCGCACCTGGTCGATCAGCTCGTCGACATCGCCCGCGCGGTCCAGGCGCACCCGCATCAGCACGTCGTCGGAGAAGTTGCCGACGAGGTCGTCGAGCAGGCGGTGGTCGCGGCCCGACACCGCGGTGGCGACCGTGACATCGGCGCTGCGCGCGAACGCACCGACGGTCACCGCGAAAGCGGCCTGCAAGACCATGAACAGGCTGGCCCGTCCGTCCTGGGCCAGCCGCAGCAGACCGGCGTGGGTCTGCGGGTCGAACGAAATCGGCAGCAGCGCGCCTGCGGCCGGGTCGATCGGCGGTGACTGTTGTTCCCGCGCAGGCAGATCGAGTAGCGCGGGACGACCGGCCAGCGCGTTGGCCCAGTACCGCAGCTGATGGGTCGCGCGGCTCCACTCGTCGGTGAACTCGCCCAGCTGGGCGTGCTTCCACAGCGTGTAGTCGGTGTAACTGACCGGCAGCGGCGACCACTCCGGGACACCGCCGCCGCGGCAGGCCGGATAGGCGGTGACGAGGTCGCGGATCAGCGGGCCCATCGACCGGCCGTCGACTGAGATGTGGTGCACGACCAGCGCGAGCACGACATCGTCGGGGCCGAGCACGAACAGCCGCGCCCGCACCGGCAGGTCGCGGGTGAGATCGAAGGGGCGTGCGGCCAGTGCGGCCACCGCGGTGTCGAGTTCGGCGTCGGTGACAGCGCATTCGGTCACGTCGAGCTCGACGTCAGCAGGCTCGACGACCCGCTGGGCAGGGCCACGATCGGTCGCCGGGTAGGTGGTCCGCAGCGGTTCGTGCCGGGCGACCAGGCATTCGAGCGCGGACCGCAGCGCGGTCACATCGATGGCGGCACCGCGCAGCCGGATGGCGCGGGCGACGTTCCAGTCCGCGGACCGGCCGAGCCGGGCGGCGTGCCACATCCGTTCCTGGGCGGGCGCCAGCGGCACGTGCGCCGGGCGTGGTCGCGGCGCCAGCACTGCTACCGGCTGCGCGGGCGGCCGGAAACACACCGGCTCGGACACGGCACGCGACGGTGCCGTCAGGATGCCGCGCCCGGCATCGTTTCCCCCCGACCTCATCCCCGACCCGGGGTCGAACACTCGTCACAACCTCCACTCCCGTACCGAACAGATTCGGAACGCTAACGAGGCGATGTGAACGAACAGTTGCCGGATTGTGACCATGCCCGGTCGGTCCGGCCGCGGGCCGGCGTCGGAGATGTCGCGTCTGTCCACTTTCCGGGAAAAACGCCCAAAAGCCGCGTTAGAGTGGCCTCGGGAAGCGGAGCGAGGAGCTGGTTGGTGTCCATCGGGAAATTGGTGTCGTTCGACGGGTCACGGGGTTTCGGGTTCATCCGGCCCGACGACGGCGGGCCCGATGTGTTCGTCCACGTCAACGACATCGGGCTCGACGAGGACGAGTTGCGCCAGGGCAGGCTGTTCGAATTCGACGTCACCGAGGGCGATCGTGGCCCCAAGGCGATCAATCTGACCGCGGTGGGCCATGCCGCGCCGCCGCCGAAATCGCGCAAGGACCGCGCGGCAGGCGATCGCCTCGGCGCCGACGAGCTGCGCAGGCAGATCACCGAACTGCTGCTGGAAGCCTCGCCCGCGCTGACCGCGGCCGAGATCATCACCATCCGCGACCGCTTCACCCTCTTCGCCGACGAGCACGGCTGGCTCGACAGCTGACCGCGACACCGCCGCGCTCGATATCCGCGCGATGTCGGTGGGCCGCCCTACGATCGAACCCGCACCGATGAATCGGGTGCGCTCGCGCCGTCGACACGGGTGAACCCACTCGCGAGGAGGATCGGATGGATCTACCGGTGATGCCGCCCGTGCGCCCGATGCTGGCCAAGTCGACGCCGTCGCTGCCCCGCGAACCAGGGCTCGCCTACGAACCGAAGTGGGACGGATTCCGCTGCATCGTGTTCCGCGACGGCGACGAGATCGAATTGGGTTCCCGCAACGACCGCCCGCTCACCCGGTACTTCCCCGAACTGGCCGAGCTGCTGAAAGCCGCACTGCCGCAGCGCTGTGTCATCGACGGGGAGATCGTGGTCGTCACCGATCAGGGCCTGGATTTCGACACCTTGCAGCAGCGGCTGCATCCGGCGGCGTCGCGGGTGAACAAGCTGGCCGTGGAGACACCGGCCAGTTTCGTGGCATTCGATCTGCTCGCCCTCGGCGATCGCGACCTGACGAAGGAGCCGTTCACCGAGCGCAGGCGCGAACTCGACGCCCTGCTCGATGCCGCGCCGGGGCGGATCCACCTGACGCCGATCACCCACGATCCCGATGTCGCGCAGGACTGGTTCACCCGCTTCGAGGGCGCGGGCTTCGACGGGGTGATGGCCAAGGCCGACGATCTGCCCTACCTGCAGGACAAGCGGGTGATGCTCAAGATCAAGCACGAACGCACCGCCGACTGCGTGGTCGCCGGGTACCGGCTGCACAAGGACGGCGAAGGGGTCGGGTCGCTGCTGCTCGGCCTGTTCGACGACAAGGGCAACCTGAACCATGTCGGGGTCGCCTCGAGCTTCACCGCGGCCCGGCGGCGCGAACTGCTCGGCGAGCTGGCGCCGCTGCGGGAGAACGCGCTCGACAATCATCCGTGGCGCAACTGGGCCGACGCGGTCGCCCAGGCCGGCGCGGACGGCAAGATGCCCGGCGGGGTGAGTCGCTGGACCGGCGGCAAGGACCTCTCGTGGGAACCGTTGCGGCCGGAGCTGGTCGCCGAGGTGCGCTACGAGCACGTCCAATCGGGACGCTTCCGTCACGGCGGGCGGCTGGTCCGATTCCGCGCCGACCGCACCCCCGACTCGTGCACCTACGCCCAGCTCGACGAGGTCGCCCCGGCCGAGCTGGACGCGATCTTCGGAGCGCAGCGATGAGCGCGGCCGTCGACGTCGAGGCCGACGGCCGCACACTGTCGATCAGCGACCCGGACAAGGTCTATTTCAGCAAGCGCGGCGAGACGAAACTCGAGCTGGTCCGCTACTACCAGGCCGTGGCCGGCCCGCTGCTCGGCGTGATCGGGGGCAGGCCGCTGCTGCTGGAACGCTATCCCGACGGCGCTTCGGGCAAATCGTGGTTCCAGAAGCGGGTCCCCAAGTCGGCGCCGGAGTGGCTGCAGACCGTCGAAGTGTCCACCCCCAACGGCACCACCAGCGACGCGCTGGTCGCGCACGACCTCGCGCACATCCTGTGGGCGGTCAATCAGGGCTGCCTCGGCTTCCACGTCTGGCCCAATCACGTGCCCGATCTGACGATCGCCGACGAGCTGCGGATCGACCTCGATCCCTCGCCCGGCATCGGTTTCGACGATCTGCGCCGCGCGGCCGTGCTCACCCGCGACCTGCTGAGCGAACTCGGCATCGACTGCCGGATCAAGACCTCGGGTTCGCGCGGGCTGCATATCTACGCCACACTCGAGCCCCGCTGGGACGGCTACCAGGTGCGCGCGGCCGCCGTGGCGCTGGCACGGGAACTCGAGCGCAGGCATCCCGAGGAGATCACCGCGCAGTGGTGGAAGGAGGAACGCGGCTCTCGCGTGTTCGTCGACTTCAACCAGAACGCGCCGCACAAGACGGTGTTCGGCGCCTGGTCGGTTCGTCCCAAGGTCGGCGGGCAGGTCTCGACTCCGATCACCTGGTCTGAACTCGACACCGTCGTCCCCGACGAGCTCACCCTCGCGACCGTCCCTGCCCGGCTCGCCGAACTGGGCGACCCGTGGGCCGATCGCACGCCGCAATCGATCGAACCGCTGCTGGCGATGTCGGAACGCGACATGGCCGACGGTCTGATGGACGCACCGTGGCCGCCGCAGTATCCGAAGATGCCGAACGAGCCGCCGCGGGTGCAACCGAGCCGGGCCAAGAAGGCCGACTGAGACCTATTCCTCGGTCCAGGGCACCCAGCTGCCGGTGCCTGCCTTGCCCTCGCAGACCAGCGCGTGGTTGTCGGAGGTGCGCCCCGATTTGTCGACCGTCGGATCGCAGCGCTCACCCGCGGTGTAGTAGGACCCGGACACCTTGAACGGGCCCGACCAGGTGTAGTTGCCGTCGGCCTGCAGGCACAGCAGGGTCGCACCGTCTGCCGCCACCCCGAGCAGTCCCGCCCGGTCGGCCGAACAGGGTGTGCCCTTCTCGACGACGCCGCCCGACGGGCTCACCACCGGAACGGTCCCGGTCGCCGTCGGCGCGCCCTGTGAAGGCAGCGTCGTCGTTGTCACCGAGGCCGTTGTCGTCGTCTGGGCCAGCGTCGGCACCTCGATCTCCAGCCCGCCGAAGGCGACGAGCCCGACCGCCGCGACAGCGGCCACCTCCGCGATTCCCAGCAGCAGCGCGAACAGCGCCATTCCCCGCCCCCGCGGATGCCCGAACGACAGCAGCCCGAACACGATCGCGATCGGGAACAGCAGCACCAGCGCGGCGGCGAGCGCGATCATCGCGTACGGGTTCACCCGCGGCTGGTCACCGCGGCCATGACCCTGGCCACCGTCCGCCGGCGTCGCGTGCGGCCAGCGCTGGCCGTTCCAGCGCCGATCCTCGGTTTCCTCCTCGGGGTCGTCGTCCCATTCGTCGTACCGTGCCATCAACCCCGGGTCCCTCTCCGATCCCCCCGGCGCGGAAACATAACAAACTTGCAACGCCGGGTTTGGACGAGGATAGGGACTTCGAGCCCGTCGGTCAGCGCAAACGGCAAATGCGCTCCTGTGCGGTCCGCACCGGATCAAGGGGGATGGATACCGGTAACGAACCGGCAAACCCTTTGCCTCGTCCCCCGCTTCGGGTCCATGCTGGTCACAGGTACCAGTGCGCGCATTTCGAGCTCGCGAGGAGGACCCCATGCCCGGCAGCACCATCTCGGCAGACGAGCCCGGCTGGCATGCCCAAGCCGGCGACCTGCTCGCCGACGACTACAACGTTCCCGGCATCATCGCGTGCGCGATCGGCGTCATCAGCCTCGCCTGCACCCTTGTCGCCGCGGGATCGGGGTATGCCGGGTACGCGGTGCTCGCGGGCGTCGCCACGGGGGTATTCCTCCTCGGTGGCGCCGCGGCGCTGCTGTTCGAGCACCACCGGGAGGAGCGGATCGAGCAGCTCTACGGGCGCAGCGGGCACGCGCCGGGACATATCGACCCGCAGCGCTACGGCGCCAGGGAGATCGCGGTCCCCCATCCCGCCCAGCGCAGGCTCGGTTCCTAGCCGGCCACGCCCGGCCGCGGTTCCACGCTCGGCATCGTCTCGGTGATGACGGTGAGCAGGGTGTCGGCGAGCAGACGGTGCACCTGATCCCTGGTCAGCGTGCCGCGGGTGATCCATTCGCGCCCGGCCACCTTCACCAGCCCCGCGTAGGCGAGGACCAGCGCGCGCAATTGTGCGCTGTCGGCCACATCGGGGCGCCCGATCATCACCAGCATGCGTTCGGCGGCGGCGTCGTCGGCCTGGTCGAGGATCTGCTGCACCTCGGGATCGTCACCGACACCCTCGTGACTGGTGACCTTCACCCAGGTGGTGCCGTGCTCGGCGATGGTGTCGAGCAGCCACGTGACGATCGCGTCGACCCGTTCGCCCGGCGTGCCCTCGGGGATGGACACCTTATCCGGGCGCGGCAGCGTCACCATCCGGCGCACGACCGCCAGGTACAGGTCGCGCTTGTTGCCGAAATAGTGGTTGATCAGCCCGCGGGCGACACCGGCGCGCTGGGCCAGTTCCGCGGTCGACACCGCCGCGTAGGGCCGTTCACCGAACATGTCGATGGCACAGGCCAGGATCTGCGCGCGTCGCTCGTCGGGTTCGAGCCTGCGCCTGCGCGGCGCGTCTGCGGTGTCGGTGTCGAGCGGGGAAATCGGGCTGCTCCGTCGGGTTCGGTGGCCGCCGCGCGGTTGCGGCAGCGGTGCACCACGATACCCAGCGGGTCCGTCGAGCGGCCAATGCGACAATAAGTGTCGTCCCCCGCTCCCGCACGAAGGAATGCCGCACTCCCCGATGACCGAGAACATGATCGATCCGGACGAGTTGGCGACCTGTCTGCGGGTATTGGAACGAGCCGGGCAGCTGGAGAAGGAACACCCCGATTCGATCGCGGTGCAGCGCGCCGTCGGGCACATGTTCAAAAAGCTCAAGCAGCGCCGACGCGTCGAGGCAAGGGAGCAGGTCGCCACCGCCGACCGCGCGGTCATCGCGGCAACGGCCACCGGCTCGCCCCAGCGCATCGACGACGAGACCGCGGGCATCCCGATCAGCTCGGCCACCACCGGTGCGAGCGCCGGCACGCTGCTGCGTGCGCGTCCCTGCTACATCTGCAAGCAGCGCTACACCCAGGTCGACGCGTTCTACCACCAGCTGTGCCCCGAGTGCGCGGCCGCGAGCCACGCCAAGCGCGACGCCCGCACCGACCTGACCGGCAAGCGCGCCCTGCTCACCGGTGGCCGCGCCAAGATCGGCATGTACATCGCGCTGCGGCTGCTGCGCGACGGCGCGCACACCACGATCACCACCCGCTTCCCCAACGACGCGATCCGCCGCTTCGCCGCGATGGAGGACAGCGCCGACTGGCTGCACCGGCTGCGCATCGTCGGCATCGATCTGCGTGATCCGGCGCAGGTCGTCGCGTTGGCCGAGGACGTCGCCGCGCAGGGCCCGCTCGACATCCTGATCAACAACGCCGCCCAGACCGTGCGCCGCTCGGCAGGCGCCTACAGCGCCCTGGTCGACGCCGAGACCGCGCCGCTGCCCGCAGGCGTTCTGCCGGAGATGGTCACCTTCGGCAAGACGATGCAGGCCCACCCCACCGCGCTGACCGCCTCGCTGACGCCGTCGCTGTCGGCCGCCGATGTCGCCGAGCTGGCGCTGGTCGCGGGCTCGGCCACCCCGGAGCGGATCGCGGCGGGCGTGGCGATCGACGCGGGCGGCCTCGTCCCGGATCTCGCGCACACCAACAGCTGGGTGCAGACCGTCGCCGAGGTGGACGCCACCGAGCTGCTGGAAGTGCAGCTGTGCAATTCGGTCGCGCCGTTCATCCTGGTGTCGCGGTTGCGTCCGGCGATGGCCGCCGCGGCGGGCCGCCGCAAGTACGTGGTGAATGTCTCGGCGATGGAAGGCCAGTTCAGCCGCGGCTACAAGGGGCCTGGCCACCCGCACACGAATATGGCCAAGGCCGCGCTGAACATGCTGACCCGCACCAGCGCGCTGGAGATGTTCGAGGCCGACTCGATTCTGATGACCGCGGTCGACACCGGCTGGATCACCGACGAGCGCCCGCACTACACGAAGGTGCGCCTGGCCGAAGAGGGCTTCCACGCGCCGCTGGACCTGGTCGATGGCGCCGCCCGCGTGTACGACCCGATTGTGCAGGGTGAGAACGGCGTCGACCTGTACGGCTGCTTCCTCAAGGACTACCAGCCCTCCCCCTGGTAGCCGCGACCCAAGCGATGCCGAACCGGAATGTTGATCATGATTCCGGTCGCCGATCGGATACCTATTCTGAATAGGTGCCGTTCCGGGTGTTGGCCGATATCATCGCCGTCACCCACGTCGCGTTCATCGCGTACGTGGTCGCCGGCGGTTTCCTCGCGTGGCGGTGGCCACGCACGATCGGCCTGCACCTGCTGGCCGCGTCGTGGGGATTCGCCACGATCCTGATCGGCTTCGACTGCCCGCTGACCCATGCCGAGAACTGGGCGCGCAGGCAGGCCGCGATCGCCGAGCTGCCTGCGAGCGGTTTCATCGACCACTATCTGACCGGGGTGATCTATCCCGACAGCGCGCTGGGATTGATACGGGCAATCGCGGCGGCGGCGGTGCTCGTGTCCTGGATCGGCTATGTGCGCCTGCACCAGCGGCACCGCCGGTTCAGTTCAGGTGCCGTGTGATCTCCCGCGCCACCTCGGCGGGCTGTTCGTCGAGGTAGAAGTGCCCACCGGGGAACGTGCGGATGCTGAACGGCCCGTCGGTGACCGTGCGCCACTGTTCGGCCTGCGCGAGAGTCGTCGTCGGGTCCTCGGTACTGACCAGTGCGACGACCGGGCAGCTCAGCTGGGCTCCCGGCTGGTACCGGTAGGTCTCGACGGCCTGGTAGTCGGCGCGCACGGCGGGCAGCACCAGATCGGCCAGGCCCGGCTCGGTGCGCAGCAACCGCACCGGCGCGGGGTCGGTGGCCAGACGCTCGAGATCGTCGATGAGTGCGGCGTCGGAGCCCTGGTGCAGTCGCCCGTTCTCGACGAATGCCGGTGCGGGACGGCCGGAGACGATGAGCTGATCCACCGGCTGACCCGCCGTGGCGAGCCGCCGTGCGGTCTCGTAAGCCACGGTCGCGCCCATACTGTGCCCGAACAGCGCGCGCGGCCGGCCCGGCTGCCGCAGCAGGTCCGCGGCGATCCGGTCGGCGAGCTGGTGCAGGTCGGTGATCATCGGATCGCCGAGCCGATCCTGGCGGCCCGGGTATTGCACGGCGGCGACGTCGACCCCCGGTCCGATGTGCCGAGCCAGTTCGCGGTAGAAGGCGGCCGAGCCACCGCCCGGCGGCAGGCAGACCAGTTGCCTGCGCGGCGCCTGATCCGGTCGCAGTATCCGAACCCATTCCGTCGCAGCCGTATTCACGCCCACCTCACCCTCCTTCACCATGATCGCCGCGGTTAGGCTGGTCGAGGTGACCACCGCGCAGCAACTCGTGCACGCCTACGAGACCGGGCTCGGACTCGCGGCATTGGCCGGGGCCGACGAGCCGGATCCGGGTGACCGGCTCGCGGCCACGCTACCGGTGTGGGCCTTGGCCGCGGGCTCGGTGGCGGCGGTCAGCACGGCCGCGAACCGGATCCGTGCAGCGCATGGCCTGCCGACCAGGCCCGCTGCCCTCGATCCGGCCCGGATCGGCGCGGCGTTCTCCAGCGAGCGGCTGTTTCGCCGCGGTGGCAGCGCGCCGTCGATCTTCGCCGAATTGTCCGGCTTCTTCCGCACCGCCGACGGGTGGGTGCGCACCCATGCCAACTATCCGCACCATCGCGACCGCCTGATCCATGCCCTCGGCCTGCCCCCGTCTGCCGACGCCGCGCAATTCGCCGCCCGATCGGCCGCCGTGCCCGCGGCCGAGGTCGAGGACGTGGCGGCCGCCGCGGGTGCGATCGCCGTGCGCGTGCGCACCGAGGCCGAATGGGCGGACAGTCCCCTGGGCCGGGCGGCGGCGGCAGGTCCGCTGGTCACGGTCGATCGACGCGACCCGGGCGAGCTCCCACCGGGGACCACGTGGCGCCCCACCGCCGAGCACCCGTTGCGCGGCATCCGGGTGCTCGACCTGACCAGGGTCCTGGCGGGGCCTGTCGCGACCCGCACCCTCGCGCTGCTCGGCGCCGATGTGCTCCGCGTGGATCCGCCGCAGCTCCTCGAAATCGACTGGCAGTTCGCCGATACCTGTCAGGGCAAACGGTCGACCCTGCTCGACCTGCGCACCGACCTCGCGACATTCGAGGACCTCCTGTCCGCCGCCGACGTGCTGGTGACGGGCTACCGGCCGGGTGCGCTCGCCGCGGCGGGCGTGCGGGTGACGCGCCCTGATCTCATCGACGCGTCCGTCTCGGCGTGGGGCACCGCAGGCCCGTGGGCAGGCAGGCGGGGTTTCGACAGCATCGTCCAAGCGGCGTCGGGTATTTCGCTGCTCGAAGGTGCACCGGATCGTCCGGGTGCGTTGCCCGCGCAGGCGCTCGACCACGGTTCCGGGTATCTCCTCGCCGCGGGCGTCCTGGACGCACTGCTCGCGCGCGCCGACGACGGGGCCGGTCGCGACGTGCGAGTCTCGTTGGCCCGCACCGCTTCCTGGCTCCTGGGAGGTGATCGCGCCCCTGATCACGCCGCCGCGGCGGCGCCCGATCCGCTGGCGACCGTCACCCACGGCGAACTCGTCACTGCCGCACCGGCATTCGCCGAGTACGACGACTTCCGCTGGCCCGCACCGCCGTACGGGTCCGCGCAGCCGTTCTGGACCGAGCTACCGGACACACGCACCTGACCTGTCGCGCGGATCCCCTACCGGGCAGACGGTCTCAGCGCCCCGCGAGCGCGCGCACCGCCTCCGCCAGCTGATCACCGTCGGCGACCACCTCGCCCGGATTCAGCAACCACAGCACACCCAGGCCCTGCGCGAGGACAAAGTACAGCCGGCTGATCGCGTCGGCCTGTGCCTCGTCGAGTTCCGGATGCGCCGCGCGCAGATTCGCCGCGAGATCGGTATAGGCACGCGACAACTGGTCACCGAGCTGGGCACGTGCCTCGTCGGAGCGCACGATCCGCACGATGTTCTCCAGACTGGCCAGCATCGCCTCGTGGTTGTCGGCGAACACCGCGGGCATTCCGTTCCAGAGCCGGGTCAGGCCGGCCAGCGGCGATGTACCTGCGCCCGCGTCGATCAACTCCTCCATCGCGTCACCGATCGCATTGCCGAGCGCCTCGCTCAGCGCCTCGGTGACCAGCCGTTCCTTGGACCCGAAGTGATAGCCGATCGCGGCCAGACTCACCCCCGCGGCCGTAGCGATATCGCGCGCGGTCGCCTTGGCCACGCCGCGTTCCAGGATGACCTTGCGCGCCCCCGCCAGTAGGTCTTCTCGATTGCCCATGCCCCGAGACTACCCGACCGTCTTAGACATTTGTACTAGACATACGTGCAACCCGTGTGTTAGACATATGTCTAAGACATTCGTTCTCCAGACGGGAAACACCATGACCACCACCAGCCCCCTGCACGTTCTGGTCTCCGGCGGCGGTATCGCGGGCAACGCGGTCGCACTTCAGCTGCTGCGCAGCGGCATTCGCACCACTGTCGTCGAGCGGGCCGCTGTCCCCCGCCCCGGCGGCCAGGCCGTGGATCTGCGTGGACCGAGCCGGGAAGCGGCCGAGCGGATGGGCCTGATGGAGGGCATCCGCAAGTATCAGCTCGACGAGCGCGGCATGTCCTACATCGACGGTGACGGCCGCGTCTACGCCCGCATGGCGATGGAGGATTTCGACGGCCAAGGCGCGGTCGCCGAGATCGAGATCACCCGTGGCGACCTCAACCAGGTCCTGCTCGACGCGCTGGCGACCGCCGACGACGGCCACCTCGACTACCGCTACGGCGAGTGGATCGACCAGATCGAGCAGGACGACACCGGCGTCGCGGTCACCTTCGCCTCGGGCCGCACCGAACGTTTCGACCTGGTGATCGGCGCCGACGGCGTGCACTCGGCGACGCGCAGGCTCGTCTTCGGCCCGGAGGAGCAGTTCAGCACCAATCTCGGCGGTTACGGCGCGTTCTTCACGATGCCGACCCCGCCCAACGTGGAGCCCGGCTGGTTCGGCATGCGCCTGGTACCCGGCGCCATGCTCGGTATCCGCCCCGACGGCGACCCGGCGACCGCCAAGGCGATCATCACCATCCGCACCGACGCCGACCCCGCGCTGCGTCGCGACCCCGACGCCCAGCGTGCCCTGATCCGCCGGGCCATCGGCGAGGCCGGGTGGCATGCGCCCGCGGTTCTCGCCGCCATGGAGACCACCGCCGACTTCTACTTCGACGAGCTGGCCCGCGTCGACGTGCCCGACCTGGCCGTCGGCCGTGTCACGCTGGTCGGCGACGCGGGCTACTGCGGCTCCCCCATGACCGGCATGGGCACCGCGATGGCCGTGGTCGGCGCCTACGTGCTCGCGGCCGAGATCGCCGCCACGCCGGCGGACCCGCACGGTGCCCTGCGGCGCTATCAGGACGCGATCACGCCGTTCCTGGCCAAGGCCAAAGAGATTCCCGGCGGCGGTATCGCGATGATGCTTCCGCGCACCAAGCTGATGACCAGCCTGTCGAAGGTGAATGTGCGGATGATGATGTCGCGTCCGATGCGGCCGATCACGAAGAAGATCTTCTTCGGCCACACCGAGGAGTTCACCCTGCCGACCTACTGATCGCCCGGCCCGGACCTCCCGCGGGATCCGGGCCTACCGCCGCGGTTACGCTCGACCTGTGGCACAGCAGATCATCCTCGATGTCGATACCGGAATCGACGATTCGCTGGCGTTGCTGTATCTGCTGGCGTCACCGGAGGCGCGGATCATCGGGATCGCCGCGACCGCGGGCAATGTGCCGACCGCGCGGGTGGCCGCGAGCACCCTCGCCCTGCTCGATCTTGCCGACGCCGACGAGATCGAGGTGGCCGCGGGCGCGGACGGACCGCTGGCCGTGCCACTGCGCACCACCGAGGACACGCACGGCCCGCAGGGCCTCGGTTATGCCGAGCTGCCTGTCTCGACACGTCCGCTGTCGGACCGGTCGGCGGCGCAGATGTGGGTGGACCTGGCTCGCGCGAACCCCGGCTCGGCGATCGGCCTGTGCACCGGCCCGCTGACCAATCTCGCGCTGGCCCTGCGCATCGAACCCGAACTGCCCCGGCTGCTGCGACGCCTGGTGATCATGGGCGGCGCGTTCAACCATCCGGGCAACACCACGCCGACCAACGAGTGGAACATCCACGTCGACCCCGAGGCGGCCAAGGAGGTGTTCGACGCGTTCTCCGCGGCCGCGCCGGATCGCAGACCGCTGGTGTGCGCGCTCGACATCACCGAGTCCATCGAGATGCGGCCCGAGCACCTGGCCCGGCTGGCCGAGGCCGCGCACAGCACGCCGATCGAACGGGTCGCCGCAGGCGATGCCCCCGAATGGCGTTCGACGGCAAGCAATCCGATCATCCGGTATCTCGTCGACGCGGTGCGGTTCTACTTCGACTTCCACCATCTGTACGACCTGGGCTACCTCGCGCACATGCATGATCCGTTCGCGGCGGCGGTCGCGCTGGACCCGGCTCTGGTGCTGACCCGCCCCGCCACCGTCGACGTCGAACTGGCGGGCACCATCACCCGGGCGACCACCGTCGCCGACTGGGCGGGCATGTGGGGCAGGGAACCCAACGCCGACATCGTGATCGGCACCGACCCCGCCGTCTTCTTCGAACGTCTCGTCACCCGCGTCGGCGCCTTCGCCCGTCGCCTGTACCCGGAGCCGCCCTCGTGACCGTCGATACCGCCGCCTATCTCGCCGACTTCCGCCGCCGCCTCGAGCTGCCCGCGATCGTCGACGTGCACACCCACTTCATGCCCGACCAGGTCATGCAGAAGGTGTGGGCGTACTTCGACCAGGTCGGCCCGCTGACCGGCCGTCCGTGGCCGATCACCTACCGCGACGACGAACAGGTCCGGCTGAAGACCTTGCGCGACTTCGGCGTCCGCGCGTTCACCTCGCTGGTGTACCCGCACAAGCCGCAGATGGCCGCCTGGCTCAACGAGTGGACCGCCGAGTTCGCCGCCCGCACACCCGACTGCCTGCACACCGCCACGTTCTACCCCGAACCGGAGGCGCCCGGGTACGTCCGCGCCGCGATCGAAGGCGGCGCGCGAGTCTTCAAGGTGCACATTCAGGTCGGCGCGTTCTCACCGCTGGACCCACTGCTCGACCCCGTGTGGGCGATCCTGGCCGAGACCGGTGTGCCCGTGCTCATCCACTGCGGATCCGGGCCGGCCCCCGGCGAATTCACCGGCCCGGCGCCCATTGCCGAACTGCTGCGCCGCTTTCCGGCGCTGCGGCTGATCATCGCGCATATGGGCACCCCCGAGTACAGCGAGTTCCTCGACCTGGCCGAGCGGTACCCGCGGCTCCACCTCGACACGACGATGGTGTGGACCGACTTCAGCGAAGGCGGGGCGCCGTTCCCGCCCGCCGAGCGGGAACGGCTGCGCCGCTTCGCCGATCGCATTCTGTTCGGCAGCGACTTCCCCAACATCCCCTACCCGTACGCCGAGGCCGTCCAGGCGCTCGAGCGGCTGGATCTCGGGCCGGACTGGCTGCGCAAGGTGTGCCACGACAACGCGGTCGCGCTGTTCGACCTGCGCTGATCAGGCGGGAATCGCCATCCCCTCGGCCAGCAGCGGCCAGGAGTTCTTGAACGCCTTCTGCCAGTAGCCCCACGAATGGGTGCCCTGGGTCGACACGTCGAAGGTGGCGGGAATGTCGAGCTCGGCGAGCCGGTCCTGCAGGTTCTTGGTGCACCAGCCGGTCGCGGCCTCGATCACGCCGCCGACCACGATCTGGTTGGCCAGGCCGACCGGCCCCCACGTGACCAGGTGCGGGTCGCCAAGCGTGTCGTGCTCGCCGGGCAGGCCGTTGCCGTTGGAGATGTAGAGCTTGGTGCCGCGCAGACCCTCGGCATTGACGACGGGATCGTTGGCGACCCACTCCGGGTCACCGGGCGGGCCGTACATGTTCGACGCGTCGCCGCCACCGGTGCCGACGACGACGTTCACGAACTGCCTGCCCACCGGGTCGCTGATCTGCGCGCAGCCGCTGTAGGCCGCGACCGACTGGAACAGGCCCGGTTTCGCGATCGCGAGCTGCAGCACCGAGGTGACCGTCATGGAGTTCGCGGCGATCGCGTTCCGTCCGGTCGTCTCGAACATCGTGTCGACGAGCGCGGGCAGCTCGTCGAGGAAGAAGGTGCGCCACTTGTTCACGCCCAGCCTGGGATCCGGTTCGCGCCAGTCGGTGTAGTAGCTCCACGCACCGCCCACCGGCATGACGACATTGACGTCCTTGGCTGCCAGGAAGTCCACGACATCGGTGTTCTGTTCCCAGGTCGCGGTGTCCTCGCCGCCACCGGCGCCGTTCACCAGATACAGCGACGGCCGCGGCACCGAGGTGTCCACGGGTCGCTGCACCTTCACCCAGACCTCGCGCGCCATGGCCGCCGAGAAGATCCGCACCGTCACCTGGCGCCCGTCGACCGAGGTCACCTCGGCCCGCGACCCGTCGACAGCGACCGCCCGATTCGTCACCACGGCACCGGATTCCGGCGCCTGCGCACCGACGCCGCCCGCGCCGAGCACTGTCGAACCCACGGCGACGAGCACCGCCACCAACGCCGAGACCGCGCCGCGGCACCTCATCGATCGAGCCTCCTACTGAAAACCGACCACTCAGTGCGGTCGGTCCCAGTATCGGCAGAGATCACATCACCGTTACCGGTTCCTTACCGATTCGTCACCAGAAACAATGACACCTGGGCGAATTAGGACGCCGCCACCGTGAAGCGCGCACGTCGGTGAACCGGGCGCTCCGCCTCGTCGAGCAGGGCTACCGCGAAATCCTCCATCGAGATGGTCGACACTCCGTCGACGTCGACCAGCAGTTCGTCGGCGCCGACCCGGTAGCTCCCGCTGCGTTCACCCGGAACCAGCTCGGCGGGCGGACTCAGATAGGTCCAGTCGGCCTCCACATCGGCTCGGCACGCGGCGAGTTGTTCGGCGCAGGCCTGCGCGATCGCGGCGAGTTCGGCGGGGAAGTCCGGGGTTTCGTGCAGCAATGCCCCGGCGCCTGGCACCGCCAGCGTCGCCGCACCGCCCACGACGAGCAGCCGCACACCACTGCGGGCCACACCGTCGAGCATCGCCGCCGCGACCACCGGCAGTTCGGTCTCGCGCCCGGCCGCGGGCCGCGTCGCCGCGATCACGAGATCGTGACCGGCACTCAGCTTTTCGACGTCGTCGGCGGACCCCGCGTCACCGATGCGCACCTGCACGCCGTCCGGCATCTCCACAGCCCGCCGCACCACCGCGGTCACCTCGTGCCCACGCGCCACCGCTTCGGCCACCACCCTGCCGCCGACGGCGCCACCCGCTCCGAACACCGCGATCCGCATGATCAATCCTCCTGTGCGACAACCCGACTCACTGACACGTCGAATATATCTCAATATTGAGTTAGTTAATCATGATGTATCTCACTGTTGAGATATCAGTGGCCGGTGAGCTTGGAGGCGTAGACGGCGAGGCGGACCCGGTTGTCGGTGCCGGTCTTCTCGAGCAGGTTCGCGATGTGGGTCTTGACGGTGCTCACGCCGAGATGGAGGCGGTCGGCGATCTCTTGGTTGCCGTGCCCTTCGCCGACCAGGCGCAGGACGTCGAACTCGCGAGCGGTCAGATCGGGTGCGGGGACCGGGTCGGGAGCCGATCGGGCTTCGATGGCCCGGTTCACCAGGCGGCGCAGGAGGATAGGCGAGAACAGCAGGTCGCCGTCGACTGTGCGGCGGATGGCGTCGAGCAGGACCTCGGGGTCGGTGTCCTTGACGAAATACCCTGCGGCTCCGGCGGCGAGGGCGGGGAACAGGTGATCGTCGTCGTCGAAGGTGGTGAGCACGAGCACCTTCGCGCGCGGCGACAGGGCGAGGATCCGCCGGGTGGCCGCGACGCCGTCGACGCCGGGCATGCGCAGGTCCATGACGACGAGGTCGGGCGCGAGTTCGGCGAACTGCCGCACCGCCTCCACGCCGTCGGCCGCCTCACCGACGACGGCGAGGTCGGTGGTGTCCTCGATGAGCATCCGCAGGCCTGCCCGCACCAGACGCTGGTCGTCCACCAGCAGCACCGTGATCACGCGTCGGCTCCCCGCACCGCTACGGGCAGCCAGGCTCGCACCACCCAGTGCCCGGCGTCGGCGCCGACGGAGAGGTTACCGCCGGCGAGGGCGACCCGTTCGCGCATCCCGACGATGCCGTGTCCCGGCGGTGCCGGGGTGTCGCGGCCGCCGCTGACCACCTCGATGCCGATGCCGTCGTCGCGCTTGCCGATCCGGAATCGCACGGGCACACCGCGATCCGCGTGTTTCATGACATTGGTCAGCGATTCCTGGACCAGCCGCAACAGCGTGAGTCTGCTCATCGCGTCGAGCGTGGCGAGTTCGGTGCCGATGTCGGCCTCGACGGTGAATCCGGCGGCGCGGGCCCGGGTGAGCGCGGCGGTGACCTCGCTGACGACCGCGTCGGCTTCGACCAGCGAGACCGTCCCGAGCGCGGGATCACGCAGCGCCGCGAGGAAGCGGCGAATGTCGGCCAGCGCGTCGGCCGCGGTGCCGCGGACATCGTCGAGAACGGCGACGATGCGCGGATCTGCTTCCCGCACAACATGTCCGGCGACCGAGATGCGCAGAATGATCGAGGCCATGTGGTGGGCGACCACATCGTGCAGTTCCCGCGCCATGGCCGCGCGTTCGTCGACGCGGGTTCGCGCTTCGGCCTCGGCCGCGCGCATCCGCAGGTTCTCCGTGAGGTCTCGCTGACCACGGAGGTACAGCCCGAGCAGCAGCGGCAGCCCCACATACGCCACGGCCTCGACGACGGTGGACGCCCGGCCGATGGACGTGTCGTGCAGGCCGACCCGCCCGAGGACGACGGCCGCCGCCCAGCACCCCGTCGCCACCCACACGATGCCGCGCCGATGCGTGCGCGCGACGACATCGACCAGCGCCACCGCACCGAGATAGGGCACCAGGCCCGACACGCCCCAGGCCGGTGTGCGCAGCATCGGCACCGCGAGCGCGGACAGCACGATCGACACCGCCAGCGGCCACCGAGCTCCGGCGAGGAACACCACACCCGCGGTGACGGCGAGCACCCAGTAGTGCGCAGGCACCCGGTACTGCCCCGGGTAGGTGCTGGCCAGCAGCAATACCGGGATCAGCACCAGCGGCAGCCAGCGCAGGAGCCGCCGTGGATCCCGGTGTGCGCTGATGTCGATCACGCACCCACGGTAGGTGACGGAGCACGGCTAGCACGCGATCGGCGCGTCCGCAAGGGCCGCGCGGCCGGATTCGGTCCGGCGGGGTCCGGCCGCTGGGCGGAGTTGCCGAGGTCGCGGCCGGTCGACGCTGGAGGTTCCCGCACAGACAAGGAGCACATGTGGTCTCGCGACGAGGATTCCTCACCGGCCTCGCCCTCGTCCCGGTCGCCTATGCGGCCGGGTGTTCGATCCGGCCCCCGGCGCCGGGTTCGGCAGGGACGGCAACGCGTCCGCTGCCGATTCCGCCGCCGGCACCGTCGACCGTCGGCGCCGACGGTGTCCGGCGGTTCAGCGTGCGCGTGCGGACCGGGAGCACCGAGATGCTGCCGGGCACCCGCACACCGACCTGGGGTTACAGCGGGTCGGTGCTCGGCCCCACCCTCCGGGCCCGGCGAGGCGAGGAGGTCGCGGTCACCGTCGTCAACGATCTCCCGGAGCCGACCTCGGTGCATTGGCACGGGATGCATCTGCCCGCGGCCTTCGACGGCGGACCGCATCAGATGATCGCCCCCGGTACGGAGTGGACGCCGCGCTGGCGGGTGGATCAGCAGGCCGCCACGCTCTGGTATCACCCCCACCCGCACGGCGCGACCGAAAAGCATGTCCAGCGCGGGCTGGCCGGCTTCTTCCTGATCGACGACGATGCCACCGATCGCCTGGAGCTACCGAAAGACTATGGCGTAGACGATATTCCGCTGGTGATCCAGGATCGCCGATTCACCGCCGACGGTGGGCTCGACGAATCCGACGCCACCGATGTCGGCCTGCTGGGCGACATCATCGTGACCAACGGTATCGCGGGCGCCCACTTCACAGTCACGACCGAGCGCGTCCGGCTCCGCATCCTCAACGGGTCGTCGGGCCGCCTCTACAACCTCGCGCTCGCCGACGGCAGACAGTTCCAGCTGATCGGCACCGACGGCGGGCTTATGCCGGAACCCGTTGCCCTGAGCCAGCTCCCGCTCAGTCCGGGTGAGCGGGCCGAGATCGTGGTCACCGTCCGCGCGGGCGAGAATGTCACGCTACGGTCCCTGCCGATCGGTGACCGCGACGGCATCGATCGGGCCGCCGAGTTCGGCTTCGACGACTCCTTCGACATCCTTGCCCTGCGCGCCGCCGACACCCTGCGGCCATCGGCGGCCCTCCCCGCGGCACTCGTGCCGATGAGCCCACTCGCCGCGGCGAACACGGCGCCGACGCGGACCTTCGAGTTGCAGTGGTTCATGATCAACAACCGCCGGATGGACATGAACCGCATCGATATGACGATTCCCGTCGACACCACCGAGGTCTGGTCGGTGCGCAACAAGGACAACTGGCCGCACAACTTCCACGTCCACGATGTCCAGTTCCAGATCCTGGCGATCGACGGAAACCCGCCTCCCCCGGCACTTTCCGGCTGGAAGGACACCGTCTATACCGCGCCGGGCGCCACCTACACCCTGGCCATGCACTTCGCCGACCACACCGACCCGACGTTCCCGTACATGTACCACTGCCATCTGCTGCATCACGAGGACCAGGGCATGATGGGCCAGTTCCTGGTCCTGGCGCCGGGACAGCAGCCGGCGCCGATGGACAGGGGGACGATGGGGCACGGGTGAGCCGCGTCAGGCAACCGATTCCAGGTACTTCGCCAGGGCCGCGACGAGCTCGCGGGTGCCCTCCTCACGCTGGGCGCCGGTGTCGTGGCCGTCGAGGTGGGCGCCGAATTCGACGAGGGTGAGCTTGGTGCCGGTGGTGGTCGGCTCGAATTCCCAGGTGGCGACCGAGGTGGAGATATGGGCGCCGTTGAGCCACATGTCGTAGGTGTAGACGAGGCGTTCGTTGTCGATGATGTCGGTGTAGATGGCGACGAAACGGGAGGTCATCGTCTCCTGGAAGGTGCCTTCGTTGATCTCGAGGCCGCCGACGCGGAAGTCGACGGAGACCTCGCCCTGTTCCCAGCCTTCTTCGCCGCCGAACCACTTGCTCTTGACGGTGGGATCGGCGAATGCCTGGAACGCGACGGCAGGGGCGACGGGCACCTCGCGCTCGATGGTGAACTGAGCGTGGGCGATGGAGCGGGTAGCGGTGTCGGTCATTGTTGTTCTCCCTCTGTGTTGTTCGCTGATTCGGTGAGTAGTGCCGTGAGCCGGTCCAGCTGCCGTTCGGCCGGTGGCCGCTGCTGGCGCAACCAGTCGATCGCGAGCCCGAAGGCCCCGGGCACCAGCTGGTAGGTGCGCACGCGCCCGATCTTGGCCGAGCTGACGATCTGGCCTGCCTCGAGCGCCTTCAGGTGCTGCACGATCGTCGGCAGCGCGACCTCGAACGGCGCCGCGAGATCCGACACCGACGCAGGGCCGCGAGCGAGCCGCTCGACGATCGCCCGCCGCGTCGGATCCGCCAGCGCCCGGAAGACGCTGTCCAGTCCTCCGTCCGGCTCACCCGATGAATACTTAGGCACATACCTAAGTATTCACGCCGACAAGAGTTCGCGCAACCCTTGGTTGCGAAAATTCTGGTCAGGCGTCGAAGGCGCCGAGGATTTGTTCGGCGGCGAGGGCCGGAGTGAGCGTGCCGTCCCGGACGGCGGATTCGACTTGGGCGCGAACGGATTTCACGGCCGGGTTGTCGGCGAGGCGGCGCAGGATCTGGTCGTGGACCATGGTCCAGGTCCAGTCGACCTGCTGGCGGCGGCGCTTCTCGGCGAACTCCCCCGCCTCGGTGAGGACGCGGCGATGTTCGAGGACTGTGTCCCAGAACTTGTCCAGGCCCTGGCCTTCCAGACCGCTCATGGTGAGCACGGGTGGGCGCCAGAGAGCGTCGTGCGGGTGGATCAGCCGAAGGGCGCCTTGCAGTTCACGGGCCGCGCTCTTGGCTTCCATCTCGTGCTTGCCGTCGGCCTTGTTGACCGCGACCAGCTCGGCCAGCTCCAGCACGCCCTTCTTGATGCCCTGCAGCTGGTCACCGGTGCGGGCGAGGGTGAGGAAGCAGAAGACGTCGACCATGTTGGCGACGGTGACCTCGGACTGGCCGACGCCGACGGTCTCGACCAGGATCACGTCGTAGCCGGCGGCCTCGAGCAGCACGATGGTCTCCCGGGTCGCTTTGGCGACACCGCCGAGGGTGCCCGCGGTGGGCGAGGGCCGGATGAACGCGTCGGCTTCCAGCGACAACCGGGCCATGCGCGTCTTGTCACCGAGGATCGACCCGCCGGTGCGGGTCGAGGACGGGTCGACGGCCAGGACAGCGACCCGATGCCCCTTGCCGAGCAGGTACATGCCGAGCGCGTCGATGAACGTCGATTTGCCGACGCCGGGGACACCGGTGATCCCGACCCGGTTGGACACCACGGTGCCCGGCTCGGTGCCCAGCCGCAGCAGCAACTGCTGGGCCAGTTCGCGATGGTCGGCGCGGGTGGATTCCACCAGGGTGATCGCGCGGGCCAGGGCCGAGCGCTGTCCGGCTTTCACCTCGTCGGCGAGCGCGTCGACGTCGATGGTGCGGCGGACGCCGGTGACGGTCCGGTCGCCGTTGCGCGGGGCACCGACACCCGCGGTGGTGCCGAGCCGGGGGTGGGCCTGGCCACCCCCGGCCGTGTGTGCGGCGTCGCTCATTCGGCTGTGCCGCCGCCGATCTCGTGGCCCAGGGAGGCGGCCAGCTTCTTCAGCAGGTCGATGGCGGCATCGGCGATCACCGTTCCGGGCGGGAAGATCGCCGCCGCGCCTGCCTCGTAGAGCTCGTCGAAGTCACCGGGCGGGATGACGCCGCCGACGATGACCATGATGTCGGGGCGACCGACATCGGCCAGTGCCTGCCGCAGGGCGGGCACCAGCGTGAGGTGGCCTGCGGCCAGCGAGGAGACACCGACGATGTGCACGTCGTTGTCGGCCGCCTGGCGCGCCACCTCTTCGGGGGTCTGGAACAGCGGGCCCACGTCGACGTCCATGCCGAGGTCGGCGAACGCGGTGGCGATCACCTTCTGGCCGCGGTCGTGGCCGTCCTGGCCCATCTTGGCGACCAGGATGCGGGGACGACGGCCCTCGGCTTCGCCGAACTCCTCGACGAGCGCGATGGCCGCGCCGATGTTGGATGCCTTGCCTGCTTCGTCACGGTACACACCGGAGAGCGTACGGATTTCGGCCTGATGGCGGCCGTAGACCTTCTCCAGTGCGTCGGAGATCTCACCGACGGTGGCCTTGGCCCGGGCGGCGTCGATGGCCAGCGCCAGCAGGTTGTTCTCCATCCCGCCTTCGGTGGCGGCGGCAGCGCGGGTCAGGTTGGCCAGCGCGGCCTCGACGGCGGCCGAATCGCGTTCGGCGCGAAGGCGTTCCAGCTTCTCGATCTGCTCGGCGCGCACGCGCGAGTTCTCGACCTTGAGGACCTCGACCTCGTGGTCCTCTTCGACCTGGTACTTGTTGACGCCGATCACCGGCTGCTGCCCGGTGTCGATGCGCGCCTGGGTGCGGGCGGCGGCCTCTTCGATGCGCAGCTTCGGAATGCCCTCCGAGATCGCCTGTGCCATACCGCCGTGCGCTTCCACCTCGGCGATGTGGGCGCGGGCGCGCTCGGCCAGCTGGTGGGTGAGCCACTCGACGTAGTACGAGCCGCCCCACGGGTCGATCGGGCGCGTGGTGTTGGACTCCTGCTGGATCAGCAGCTGGGTGTTGCGGGCGATGCGGGCGGAGAAGTCCGTCGGCAGCGCCAGTGCCTCGTCGAGGGCGTTGGTGTGCAGCGACTGGGTGTGACCCTGGGTCGCGGCCATCGCCTCGATACAGGTGCGCGCCACATTGTTGTAGGCGTCCTGCGCGGTGAGCGACCAGCCGGAGGTCTGCGAATGAGTGCGCAGCGAGAGCGATTTGGCGCTCTTGGGCTCGAACTTGGAGACCAGCTCGCTCCACAGCAGGCGCCCGGCGCGCAGCTTGGCCACCTCCATGAAGAAGTTCATGCCGATCGCCCAGAAGAACGACAGGCGCGGGGCGAACTTGTCGACATCCATGCCCGCCGCGATACCGGCGCGGATGTACTCCACACCGTCGGCCAGGGTGTAGGCCAGCTCCAGATCGGCGGTGGCACCGGCCTCTTGGATGTGATAGCCCGAGATGGAGATCGAGTTGAACTTCGGCATCTTCGCGCTGGTGAAGGCGAAGATGTCGGAGATGATCCGCATCGAGGGCTTGGGCGGGTAGATGTAGGTGTTGCGGACCATGAACTCTTTCAGAATGTCGTTCTGAATGGTTCCGGCCAGCTGCTCGGGCGTGACGCCCTGCTCCTCGGCGGCGACGACGTAGAGCGCCAGGATCGGCAGCACCGCGCCGTTCATGGTCATCGACACCGACACCTGATCCAGGGGGATCTGGTCGAAGAGCTGGCGCATGTCCAGGATCGAGTCGATCGCGACGCCTGCCATGCCGACGTCACCCTGCACGCGCGGGTGATCGGAGTCGTAGCCACGGTGGGTGGCGAGGTCGAAGGCGACCGACAGGCCCTTCTGACCGGCCTGCAGGTTGCGGCGGTAGAAGGCGTTCGAGTCGGCGGCGGTGGAGAAACCCGCGTACTGGCGGATGGTCCACGGCTGGTTGACATACATGGTCGGGTAGGGACCACGCAGGAACGGCGCGACACCGGGCACCGTGTCGAGCGGATAGCCCTGCGCGACAACGGCATCCCGGTCGGCCTTGGTGAACACCGGCGGCACGTCGATGCCCTCGGGTGTGGCCCAGGTGAGCTGGTCGGCGGTGGTGTGGTTGGCCGCGGCGGCCTCGGCCACGAACTCCTTCACCTGCGCGTCGTCCACGTCGGCGGCCTCGGGCGCGCGCTCGGTGAGCGGCACCTCGGCGAAACTACCGATCAGGTGCTCGATATCGGATGTGGTCATCAGGCTCCCACCTTCTCCAGCAGCTGCGACAGGACCGCGACCGCGTCGATGCGCAGGGTCAGGTACCCGTCGGGACGCTGTGTACCGCTGTACTGCGCGACCGACTTCTCCGGCCCGGCCAGCAGTACCGTGTCGATGCCCGCGGCGCGCAACGCGTCGACCGCGGCGCCCGCTTCCTCACCGTAGCGCTTGTCCGCACCACACAGAACCGCGATCCGCGCGCCGGATTCGGCAGCGGCGGCGGCGATACCGTCGACGGTCAGCGGGCCGGGGTTGACCGACTCGATGCCACCGGAGGCCAGCACGTTCGCGGTGAAGATGGTGCGCGCGTTGTGTTCGGCGACCTGGCCGAGCGGAACGATCAGCGCCTTCGGCCGGGCGCCGTTGGCGGCCAGGTACGCGTCGGACCGGTTGCGCAGCGATTCGAACGCGGCGCCGTAGCGGGCGACCGAGACATCGGCGCGCGCCTGCTCCGACAGCGGTGTCTCGGCGAGGTTGGGGAACTCGTTGACGCCGGTGACCGCGGTCTTGCGGTGCGCGATGTCGGCGGCGCGGGTGGCGGCCGTCTCGGCGATGCGCTCGGCGACCAGACCGGCGGCGAGCGCGGCGGGGTAACCGCCCGCGGCCTCGATCTCCTGCATGAACTCCCAGGCCTTGGCGGCCAGTTCGTCGGTCAGCGAGTCGACGTACCAGGAGCCGGCGGCCGGGTCCTGGACGTGACCGAGGCGTGATTCCTCGAGCAGCAGCAGCTGGATATTGCGGGCCATGCGCTCCGAGAACGACTGCGACACACCGAGTTCGCCGGTGGGCAGCGCGGAGTCGAAGGGCAGCACGGTGACCGAGTCGGCACCACCGACACCGGCGCCGAAGGCAGCCAGGGTGGTGCGCAGCAGGTTCACCCACGGATCGCGCTGGGTCATCATCGCGGCCGAGGTGACCGCGCGCTGGGGAGCCGCGCCGAAGGCGGGCGCACCACACACGTGGGCCACGCGGGCCCAGAGTCGCCGGGCGGCACGGAATTTCGCGATGGTGGCGAACTGATCGTCGGTGGCCGCGAAGCGGAACTCGAGCTGACCGAACGCGTCGGCGATGTCGACACCCGCGGCGGTCAGTGCGCGCAGGTAGGCCAGGCCCGCGGCGACGGACGCGCCGAGTTCCTGGGCGTCGGCGGCGCCGGCGTTGTGGAAGGCGGTGCCGTCGACCGTGATCGCGCGCACCGTCTCCGGGCGGGCGATCGCGCGGGACGCCAGCGCGACGGCCTGATCGGTGTCGATGTCGGCGGTGCCGGCGAACGCGCTCGTCAGCGGGGCCGCGCCGAGCCCGACCTGGATCTCGGCGCGGTCGGCGAGCTGGTAGCCGTCGAGCAGCGAGAAGACCTGGTCGGCGGCGGCGTCGACGTCGGCGCCCGCGACCAGGGTCAGCGGGGCCAGTTCGAAGAGCAGGCCGGACAGCGCGGTGGGGATGTCGGCGATCGCGACGCCGTCGGCGCCGACCCCGAGCGAGAGGGCACTGACGCCGTTCTCCAGCCAGGACAGGATCGTCTGGTTGGTGGCCGCGGCGTCGGCCGAGCCGGCGAAGGCGGCGACGAACCAGCCGCGCTGCGGGTCGCGGGTGGCACTGCCACCACGGACGAACGGGAAGGCGCCGGGCAGCGGCTGCTCGGGCAGCTCGTCGCGGCGGGTGTAGAGCGGGGCGATGGTGAGCCCGTCATAGGTGGTCTCGTCGAGCAGATGCTCGGGCTCCGCGGGGAGCTCGGATGCCTCGACTCGTCGCGCTTTGGCCAGCACGCCCGCCACGCCCTTGCGCCATGCGGCATATTCGGGCACCGGATCCGGTGCGAGCCCCGCCCCGGACTCTGAACCAATCGGCATAGCTGCTGTTCCCTCTTCCATTCGACGACCGCACCCCGGTGTACTGCCGATCCGGCAGCACCAACCCAGCAGCGGATACAGCGGCGAACCAGGATGTGTCCGGTTCATCCATGATGCTAACTGTGACACGCTGTCCGAGCACTGGGGCCATCCCCTACCGACCGGTACGCTTGCGCGGTGTCTGGACTGATCAGATCCCCGCGCCTGCTCATGGCCCTGGCCGGGATCGCCGTGCTGTTCGTGGTGGCGATGCTGGTTCCGCTGCCCGGTCCGCAGCAGATCAGGGAGTGGGCGGGGGGCGCGGGGCCGCTGCTGCCGGTGTTGTTCTTCCTCTTCTATGCGCTCGTCGCGGTGGCCCCGGTGCCGCGCACCGTCCTGACGGTGACCAGCGGGGTGTTGTTCGGCCCGGTCCTCGGTTCGGTCATCGCGCTGGGCGCGACCGGCGTCAGTGCGACGCTGGCCTTGCTGGGGGTGCGCGCGGTGGGCCGGGCCAGGGTCGCCGACCACCTGAACCACCCCGCGGTCCGGGCGATCGATACCCGGCTGGCCCAGCGCGGCTGGCTCGCGGTCGCCGCCCTGCGGATGATCCCGATGGCACCGTTCTCGATCGTCAACTACTGCTGTGGCCTGTCCTCGGTCCGCACGCTGCCGTATCTGATCGCCACGCTCGCCGGTTCGGCGCCCGGCACGATCTCGACGGTGATCCTCGCCGGCTCCCTGGCGGGTGACACCAACCCGATCGCCGTCACCGTGTCGGCCATCTGCCTGTCGATCGGCCTGCTGGGACTGGTCCTGGACGCGCGGCTACCGCTGGCGCCCGCTCCGGCAGCTACTCCGGACGCGGAACCAGTGAACGTCCGCGGCTGACCGGCGCGCCTGCCGCATCCGGCGCCGTCGCGGCCGGATAATCCCACGTCATGGCGATGACCGTGGGCCGCAGATCCGCACTCGCACTGCTGGCCGGGCTGCCGCTGCTGGCCGCGGGCACGGCGCGCGCGCAGTCCGCCCTCGGGCCCGGCGTCGGGGCCGACCCGGACCGCGCACCGATCCGGTACACGATGACCGCGTTCCGCGCCGACAGCGATACCACCCTCGCCGTCTACGAATCGACGGACGGCACCGACTTCACCGCCGTCAGCGAGCACGCGTTCACGCCGCCGTCGGGCCTGGTCCGCGATCCCAGCATCCTGCTCCACAGCGACGGCATCTACTACCTCACCTACACGATCGCCGGAGACGCCACCGCGATCGGCCTGGCCCGCAGCCTGGACCGGATCACCTGGACCGCGCTCGGCAATATCCCGATGCTCGTGCCGGGCAGGCTCGAGGGCGCATGGGCGCCGGAGTGGTATGCCGACGCGGCGGGCCGGGTCGGCATCATCGTCTCGCTCACCGGGGGACGCGGATTCACCCCGCACCTGCTGATCCCCCTCGACGCCGGGCTCACGACCTGGGCGCCGCCGGTCCCCCTGCTCGGACTCGGCCCTGGCAAGCCGGGTTCCCTCGGCTACATCGACACCACGCTGGTGCGTCTGGCGGGCCGGGTGTTCGCGTTCGTCAAGAACGAGGATTCCAAGCTGATCGAACTCGCCGTGGCCGATCGCCCGATCGGGCCCTATACGTTCGTGGCGACCGGCGATTGGGCCGGATGGGGTGGTCCGCGCGAAGGCCAGTCGGTGGTCCGGCTGCCCGACGGTGGGCACCGGATCTACCTCGATGCCTACCTCGATGGTCGCTATTTCTTCAGCGACAGCTATGACGGATTCCGGTCCTGGTCGCCCCCGACAGAGCTGCCAGGACTGTCCGGCGTGGTCCGGCATGGCACCGTTCTCGCCGAGTACGGCGCTCCATCAGCACCATAACCGCAGCTCACAGCACTGCCGGCCACCTTCGCTCAGATTTCTGAACAGAAACCCCCTTACTTCAGGGGCACCGGGTTACGCTGGCGATCCGACACAATTCGAAAGTGAGCTTCTTCACATAGACCAGTTGTGACTAACGAGCATTTCAGAAAACTCTCAGAGTTATAGACTCGGGATAGCCCAGGGTTCGCCAGCTACATCCGGTGCGGGATCCAGAGCAACACCCGGTGACGCGGCCGCGCTCACCGACCTTCCCCGTTCGCGCCGATTTCGGCTTGCATTGCACCCCGAGGTGACCCCCGCATGGAATACACCCACCTGTCCGAATTCCGGATTCGCTCCGGCGCACTGTCCATCTGGACGCCCGAACTCGCCTCTCCCGGTTCCTGGTACGACGACGAGCGCCCGCTCGCCAGCGTCCACTCCCAGTACCTCGGCTTCCTCGATCCCGAGGATCCCAGCCCGGGGCGCGGGCGCTGGATCGGCACCATCTTCGAGATGGACGCCCCGCTCGACGCGCAGGTGTGGGCCACGACGCTGGAGCTGTGGCACGACCGCCACGAGGGATTCCGGACCACCGTCGCCCCCACCGGTGACGGCGACTACCACCGGGTGACCACCGCCCCCGGCACCGTGCGGGTCACCGGCGTTCCGGTCGCCGATCTCACCGACGGCGACCAGATCAACGACTTCCTCTGCGGCACACTGGAACTGCGTCTTTCCCCGCTGGTGTGGCCGCACCTGCTGGTGGCCACCGTCGCGCATGACACCGACGACTTCACCGTCCTGGTCGCCGCCGACCACTCGGTGCTCGACGCCTACTCGCAGGCCGTGCTCATCCTCGAGCTGCGCACCCTCTACACCGCCGTGCGCACCGGCGGCGAGATCCGCGATTCGGCCACCTTCGGCAGCGCCGCCGACTACGCCGCCGTCGAGCGCGCCGCGGCCGAAGAACTCACCCCCGACTCCCCCGCCGTGGCGGTGTGGCGCGATTTCGTCGGTGAGCCCGGATCGCCCATGCCTCGTTTCGCCGAGGGCATGGTCGCCGCGCTCGACGGTGAGCACGCCCAGCCCAGTGTCTCGCGCACGCTGCTGACCCTCGAGCAGCTCGAAGAGGTGGAGGCGTCGCTCGGCCGGATCAAGCACCGGCTCTCGGTCACCGTCTTCGCCGCGCTCGCCGCCGCGTCCCGGGAAGTGTTCGGCGACGACCGTTTCCGCACGATCATGCCGATCGCGACCCGGCCGGATCTGAGCTGGCTCGAGTCGATGGGCTGGTTCGTCAATGTCGTCCCGGTCGACATCGCCTTGCCCGCGGGCGCCGACATGTCGGTCGCGCTGGATGTCACCCGGGCCGCGCTCAAGCGCGCCCATGTCTGCAACGACGCCTCGTGGGGCCGGTCCCTGGCGATGGCGGGCGCGCTCGAAGGCCCGACCTTCGGCGCCTCCTTCCTCGACATCCGCATGCTCCCGGACTACGAACTGGTCGCCGACCTGCGCGGACGCACCCTGCGCGCCGTCTCGTACTCCACCGACGAGGTGTACTTCTGGGTCGTGCGCGGCCCTGAGGGTCTCTACGTCTCCACCCGCTACCCCGCCGGTCTGCCCGCCGAGGTGATGGACCGTTTCCTCACCGAATTCGCCAGGGCCATCTACGCGGTCACCACCCTCGCCGCGCCCGCCGCGGCCGCACCGGTCGCCGACGCCGCGTCGGCAGCGCTGAGCGCGGGCTGACGATGCGTGCACTGCTGGCCTTCACCGGGAGCCGGGGCGATGCCCAGCCCGGCATCCTGCTTGCCCGCGAACTGCGGGCTCGCGGGCACTCGGTGACGCTCGCCCTCTCCCCCAATCTCGTCGAGTTCGCGACCGGCCACGGTGTTCCCGCCGTCGGTTTCGGTCGCGACAGTGCCGAACTGCTGCGCACCCAGCACGCCGATCGCCGGTTCCGCAGCCTCAGTCCGCGACAGCGGCTGCGTGCGGTGCTGGATCTGCAGCGGCGCGGTGTGACCGAGGCGGTGGGCGACCTGCTCGTCCTGGCGCCGGGCCACGACGTGCTGGTGACCGGGATGGCAGGTGAGGAAGCGGCCGAGAAGGCCGCGCGGCGCGTCGGATTGCCGTTGGCCGCAGTGCATTTCTTCCCGATCCATCCGAATCGCTCGGTACCGGTGGTGCCGACCGCGTGGGGTCAGCGGATTCCCGGTGCGCTCAATCGGCGGATCTGGTCCGGGCTGCGGTGGGCGCGCGACGCCGCGCTGGCCGAACCGCTGGCCGAGTTCGGGATCGTCGAACATCCACTGCCGGACAGGGTGTCGATCCAGGCCTATGACGTCGACCTGTTTCCCGGGTTGGCGGCGGAGCTGCCGGATCGGCACCCGATCACCGGGTTCGCCGTCGACACCGACGGTTCCCTCGGTGGCCCGGTCGATTCCGCGCTGTCCGCCTGGCTCGACGCGGGGGCGGCGCCGATCTATGTCGGCTTCGGCTCGATGGCGGTCGACGATCCGGCGGCGCTGGTGACGATGCTGCGCACGGTCTGCGCCCGGCGCGGCAGACGGCTGCTGCTCGCCGCGGGCTGGGCGGGCATCGAGCCCGAACTGTCGGCCGAGGTCGCGATCGTCGACCAGGTCGACCACGCCGCGGTGTTCCCGCGGTGCGTCGCCGCGGTGCACCACGGCGGGGCGGGCACGACGGCCGCCGCGCTGCGTGCCGGTGTGCCGCAGGTGATCTGCTCGATCCAGGCCGATCAACCGTATTGGGGGCGCGCGCTGTCGCGGCTCGGCCTGGCCGACACCCTGCGCGCCACCGATCTGGACGCGGACGCGCTCACCGCCATGCTGGACCGGGTCGCCGACCCGAATGTCGTCGCACGTGCCGCCGCCTACGCGGGCCGTTTCCCCGACAGCGGCGTCAGTCTCGCCGCCGACGAGGTGGAAGCCCTTGTCCCCGCGTCGTTCCCGGCACCCGAACTGGATCATGCCGGGAGGCCGCAGTGAGTAGCACCGAAATCGCCGTGCGCACCAGCGGACTCGGCAAGTCCTACGGTGACTTCACCGCGGTCGGCAGCATCGACCTGAGCATTCCCGCTGGTTCGGTGTTCGCGATGCTCGGCCCCAACGGCGCGGGCAAGACAACCACGGTCCGCATGCTGGCGACACTGCTGCGCCCGGATCGCGGCAGCGCCGAGGTCTTCGGCTTCGACGTGGTGCGCGACGCGACCGCGGTCCGCTCGATGATCGGGCTCACCGGCCAGTACGCCTCCGTCGACGAAACGCTTACCGCCGGTGAGAATCTGCGCCTGTTCGGGCGACTCCTCGGATTGTCCCGGCGTGCCGCGGCGCAGCGCAGCGACGAACTTCTCGAGGAGTTCGAGCTCTCGGCCGTCGCCCGCCGCAGTGTGTCCGCGTTCTCCGGTGGCATGCGCCGCCGCCTCGATCTGGCCGCGACGCTGATCACGGTGCCACCGCTGATCTTCCTCGACGAGCCGACGACCGGCCTCGACCCGCACACCCGTGATCGCATGTGGGGCATCGTGCGCGGCCTCGTCGACCGCGGCGCGACCGTGCTGCTGACCACCCAGTACCTGGAGGAAGCCGACGCGCTCGCCGACCGGATCGCGGTCATCGACCGCGGGACGCTGGTCGCCGAGGGCACCGCCGCCGAGCTGAAAGCGTCCATCGGAGAACAGGTTCTGCGCCTGGACATCCCCGACACCGCGGACCTGCGCCGCGCCGAGACGCTGATCCAGGACCTGACCGGCGACATCCCCGAAGGTTCCTCGACGGGCATGCTGACCGTCGCCCTGCGTGATGTCGCGCTCGGCGCCGACATCGTCGCGGCCTGCCGCGCCGCCGACATCACCCTGCGTGGTTTCGCGGTCGACCGGCCCGACCTCAACGAGGTGTTCCTGTCGCTGACCGGGCACGCGAAGACCACCGACAGCGTCGGCGTGGCGTGACCACCCTCCGGGAAAGTTCGAGAACCGCCATGACTCTCACCACCGAGACCGCCGCCGAGCCGACACAGGTCGTGCGCGCTCCGCGGGTCACCCGTGTCAGTGCGCTCGCCGCCCTGCAGCATTCGCTGATGATGGCCTGGCGCGGGTTGCTCACCTTCCGGCACAGTCCGCAGTTGCTCTACGACGCCATCCTGCTGCCGATCGTGGGACCGGTGTTGTTCGGCAGCATCTTCGGCACCGCCATCGCCGGCAGCATGGAGGCGTATCTGCCGATCATGATTCCCGGTGTGCTGGTGCAGATCGTGCTGACCTCCTCGGTCGCCACCGGTGTGCAGCTGTCCGAGGACATCCATTCGGGTGTGTTCGACCGGTTCGTCGCGATGCCGATCGCCCGCTCGGCACCGGTTGCGGGAGCGTTGCTGGCGGGTACGGTGCGCTATCTCATCGCCGCGACGACGGTGGTGATCGTCGGCTTCTGCATGGGCTACCGGCCCGAGCACACCGCAGGCTTCCTGGCGGGCGCCGTCCTGGTCGTCTTCGCCACGACCGCGATCAGCTGGCTGTTCGCGTTCATCGGCGCCACCGTCGCCCGGCCCGCCGCGGTGCAGGGCATGTGCATGCTCGTGCTCACCTTCCTCGGTTTCGCCTCCAATGCCCTGGTGCCCGAGGAATCCATGCCGACCTGGATGCAGCACGTCTCGAACGTGAATCCGGTGTCCTACCTGGTCTCCGCGGTGCGCGAGCTGGCCGCCCACGGCACCGTCGGTGCCGACGCGTGCTGGTCGCTGGTGGCCTCGGTGGTCGTTGTCGCCGTCTTCGCGCCGCTGACCGTGCGCACTCTCCGTTCCCGATGAGGAGTTACCGATGACCGTCACCTCCCCCGCCGTCGTGGCCGGACCGGCCGGCCTCAACCGGATCACCGCCGACGACGACCTGTTCTTCAAACTGCACAGCCTCTACCCGAACGCCCTGGTCAACCAGCTGGCCTACCGGTTCGACGAGCGCCTCGACCCCGAGCTGCTGCGGCACTGGCACGCGCATCTGTCGACCGGGTTCATCGCCCGCCGGGTCCGCACCACCCGGTTCCCGATCGCGCGGGCCCACTGGGAGCCCGCCGAGGAGTCGCTTCCCCTGGTCTGGTCGGCGACGCCACTGCCCGACGACGCGGTGCTGGAGTGGTTCCTCGAGCAGGCCGCGGTGGAGTTCGACCCCGAGCGCGGGCTGGTGTGGCAGCTCGCGGGCGCGCACACGGAGTCCGGCGGCACCGTCGTCACCCTGGTCGCCTCGCATGTCGCCTGTGACGGTGGCGGCATGATGCACGCGATCGTCGATTCCCTCGACCGGCTCAATCGCAGCGAGACCCCCGACCGCGCCGCCAGCGCGGGCAATCTGGTCGGCCCGGTGGCGGGTTCGGGCCGCTTCGCCGCCGATCTCGCCGATGCCAGGGGACAGTTGCGCGCCGTCGCGCGCGGTGTGCGCGCCGCGCGCCGCGCCCGCGGGGTCAGCGAACCGGCCCGCAATCCGCGCCCGGCCGAGCCCCGCCTGCCGCACGCCGAGACCTGGCAGGCCGCCGAGACGATCGTCCAGGTCGACCTCGCCGACTGGGACGCGGTCGCCGCCGCCAACGGCGGCACCACCAACGGCCTGCTGATCGGCGTCGCCGTCGGCCTGCTGGGACGCAGCGGCCGCATCGCCGACGGCGCCGACGTCCGCGTCGACATCCCCCACTCGATGCGCGTCGCCGACGATCCCCGCGCCAACGCCACCACCGGCCTGCCGATCAGCGTCACCTACCGGGCAGGCGAGCGCGCCGACCTCCCCGCGGTCCGCGCCGCACTCAAGGCGGCGGGCCTGGCCTACCGCAACCCCGAGACCATCCCCCCGATCCAGCACCTGCAACCGGTGCAGATGCTGCTGCCGAAGGTGGTGCTGCACAAGTTCGCCCGCACCGCCAAGGCACCCGAATGCCTGTGCACCAATATGGGCCGCACCGCCCAGAACATCGCCGTCCTCGGCCCCCACCGAGCCCGCGACGTCATCATGCGCCCGGTCGTGAACCCCGGCCCGGTCGACCTGTTCCGCCAGGTAGAGGTAGGCGTCAACCTCGCCTTCTCCTGCGACGACGACACCGTCACCCTGGTCGTCACCGGCGGCGACCCCGACCGCTTCCCCACCCGCGCGGCCCTCCAGGAACTCCTCGCCGCGGAATTCGCGGACTGGGGCCTGACCCCGCGCTTCTGGTGAGAACCTCAGGCGGAAGGGATCGGGCAGGTCACTGCAGGAAGTCGGCGAGCAGCTTCTCGACGATCTCAGGTTGGTCGTTCCATGCTGGAAGACCGGCGAAGGCGAGACACGCTTCGCTGAGCTCCAGTTGCCGTCCGCATGCCGCCACGGCCTGTCTGTCCATGTCAAGCTGACGCAGCCTCGAGACGCGAAGACCGCCTCAACCCGCAAGCCGCGGTCCATGCTCTCCCATGTTCTGGGTTCGTAGCGGCCGTGCCGACTCCCACCGGCGGATGTGTGACCGGGAGTCAACTCCCCAGCGCACCGATTTCGAACCAGTACCGCCGCGTAGGGCCGTGCTCGGTGTCGCGGACACCTTCGAGGACGCCACCGTTGCGCTCGATCGTCTTCGCCGAGGCTATGTTGTCGATTGCGCAGATGATCAGTACGCGGTCCAGGCCGAGTTCCTGTGCCTCACCGAGCATTCGGCCCAGCGCCCAGGTAGCCAGTCCTCGCCGCCTCGCGGACGGCCGGATGCCGTAGCCGATATGGCCGAGATCGCTGAACTCGTGCCGCAGCGCCATTCCGCCGAGGACCCGGTCCCCGTCGACGATCCATCGATAGGTGCAGCGCACCCGGCCACCCTCCGTCGCCTTCGCTGGATCAGAATCCTCAGCCAGGCGCGTCACCCACGCCACGAACCCGGCCGGCGAGGCGACCTCGTCGGACGGCCGCAGCCCGAAACCGTCCTCGTGAACGCCGGGCCCCCAGTCGTCACGCGCCTCGAGCCATGCGGTGTGCAGACGTGTGGTCGGTGCAATCAGGTCGGGCACTGTTGGCCGATGGCGGCGTAAGCGCTCAGGTCCCACACGGCGGGGTGTAGCGGTTCGATGGCGTGGTCGTAGCGGCCGACGCCGAGAAGTTCGGGTCGCCAGCGGTGTGGCTCGATCAGTCCGGGGGTGTGTAGGCGGTATCCGGTGAGCATCGCTGTGAGGTCGTCGTGGGTGCGTGGGTGGTAAGCGATCCCGGCCGCGCACAAGGTCTCTGCGGCTGCGTCGATGTGGTGGCCGTGCATGTCGGCGGTGATGTGGGTGAACACCAGCCATGTTTCGGCCGGTAGCGCGCGGGTCAATGCCGCCAGCATCGCCGGGGCGTCGCCGATCAGTTCGGCGGTGCCGGACAGGCAGAGCGCGATCGGTGCCGTGGGGTCGAGGGTGGTGGTGATGGCGTCGAGTACGGCGGTGGTGTCGGTGAGGTCGATTTCGGCGGTGTGGGTGGTGTGTCCGGTCATCAGTGCGCGGGCGTGGGTCGCCGCGAGTTGATCGTTGTCGATGTACAACGTGCGCGCGGTGTCGAGGCGATCCCCGGCGATGTCGTGGATGTTGGGTGTGTGCGGAATACCGCATCCCAGTTCCACGAACGGGGTTACCTGGTGGTGGTCGATGAGGTGTCCGACCGCGCGTAGGGCGAACCGCCGTGATTCGGTGATCGCGGGCGCGATCTTGTTCCGTGCCAGCTTCTGCGCGATCGCATGATCGGCGGTGTAGTAGTCCTTGCCACCGAGTAGGGCGGTGTAAATGCGTGCGCTGTTGGGGCGGGACAGGTCCAGGACTGTGGAGCGGCCGGGTTCGCTCACGTGGGGTCTCCTTCCTGCGGATCGAAAGTTGGTGTGGCCCCGGAGATCGCTGGGAAACGACTCCGGGGCCGCCCGTCCGGCGCGGCCGCCGGTGAGGTGTCGTGTGGGTTTCACCGGGGCACGCGCATGGGTGGGCATGCGGTTGGTTCGGGTGGAGGCCCGGTCAGGGCAGCAGATACAGACGTTCGTTCGGCAGGCGGGAAACCCCGCGCAGTGTCTGGAATCCACGGCTACGGTGCCAGGTCGGCGGGCGGCCACGTCACAGACGAACACGAGTGCGGCCGTCGGGCACGCGACGAAATCCATTCGCACACTAAAGAATTCGATCGATATATGGACGTCGGGTTCGTCCGGGCACGGAGACCGACCTCTTCGGTTCATCGCCGGTGCCGCTGCGGTATGAACCCAAGGGCGCAATGGACGACCACCGCGCCCGAGGGCCGGAAAGCGCTGATGGCCGGAGATATCCACGTGCGGACCATCAGCTCGTCGCGGGTCGGGGACGGCAGCGCGATATCGCCTTCACGGATCACCACCACCCGCGCTTGCCATAGTCGGGCCACGATTTCGGGGTCACCGATCGGCCGGATATCGGCGCGCACCAAGAACGTCCACATGTCCGCGCGGGGGTGGCCGATGATCGTCAATGGCGCGACCCCACGAACATCAAGGGCCGTTTTGACACGCTCGGCCAGCTCGGTGGGCATCATCACCGCCCCGACCAACCCCGCCCGCATCGTGATCCGCCCGGTTACCGGGTCGTCCACGGTGGGCAGTGAGCACACGCGCCGGTAGAACTCACACCGTGAGCGGGGCGTTTCGTTGTAGATAGGGGTGGGTGGGCTGGTTTGTGTCATCGGTAGCCCCCGTTCGGACCGGTCGGCCCTGCGCCCTGGCTCGGTGTCGGTTCGGGCGTGATGTCGATCCATCCGGCTTCGCGCATTGCTTCCAGCGCGGCTATCAGGTCGGCAAGTCTCTCGGGTGTGGCTGGCGTGGGGTGATTCATCGGGTCGCCTGACGTCGCGGGCGACGCTGCCCGGCCGATATCTGCCACTGCGCCTGCCGGTTCCGGAAAGCGTCACCGTTGCGGCGCAACGTGTGCAGGACACGCGACACCCGCCAGGGCGACGTGTTCAGGTTGCGCGCGATCGTCTCGGCGGTCAGCATCCCACCACGTTCGAGCATGGCGAGAACATCGGTTTCGAGCGTGTTTGTCATCGGGCCACCTCGGTCGGCTTGCCGTTGGTTACAAGGTCCGTTTCGTTGTGATGCGGACAAACTGACAATCGCTTTGAAACTCACCTATGGGCAACGCGCACAGTGGATAACGGACATACGCACGACGCATACCAGCACCCTGAGCGGGTGATAGCGTCGTCATATTCGCGTTGTGTGTGGGGCACCGATCGAGGGGAGCGCAGACGATGACGCGTACGAGCAACGGACGCAACTGCGCGACCTGTGGGGGTGTGCTGAGTCGGCTGAATCCTGGCCCCTGGTGCGCTAAGTGCGCGCACATCGAGCCATTCGACGGGCCTCCTGAGATGCCGGCCGAATTCTGGTCTCACAACCCGTTGCGTGTGGCGCTCGCCAGCTGGCATATGGGCTCGGTCATCGAGGCGTATCGCAACCACCCCGCCCACGGGCAGCCACTCAGTCAGATACAGGTGGCCCAGTGGTTGGGCCTGAGCCAAGCACAGTTGAGCCGGATAGAGAACGGCCCGCCGCCCGAGATGCTGTCCAAGCTGATCAGCTGGGCGACCGTCCTGCGAATCCCGCCGGACTTGTTGTGGTTCAAGCTTCCGAACGCCGCTACCGTGGACGCCGTGGACCGACAAGGATTCCTGCGTGCGGCCGCAGCTACCGCTGCAACAGTCATGGTTACGCCGGACCGCCTCACCAAGATGCTGAGCGAAACCCGCACAGTCACCAGCCCGTCACGCGTCGGCGTCGTCGAGATCGAACAGATTCGCGAGGCCGCGCAGCTGTTCGCACGATGGGACGCCACCTACGGCGGCGGCCTCGTCCGTGACGTGGTGGTCGCACAGCTGCGGGTCGCGGTTGCCTACCTACGCGCTGACTGTTCACCTCGCGACCGCGCCGCACTACAGATGTCGGTCGGCTCACTCGCGCACACCGCCGCGTTCATGGCCTTCGACGCGTGCGCGCACAGCGACGCCGAATCCATGTTCGCGCTCGCGCTCGATTGCGCCGAGGAGTCCGGCGCGGTGAACCTGCGGGCGAAAATCCTGTCCTCCATGGCCCGGCACGCGATCTGGACCGGCCGCAATCATGACGGACTCGGCTATGTGCGAAGGGCATTCACCGAAGCCGACAAGCTCACCGCGACCGAGCGCGCGATGCTGCACACCACCGAAGCGCGCGTACACGCCAAACTGGGAGACGTTCCCGCCACGCTGAACTCTGTGGCCAAAGCAGACCGTGATTTCAGCCGCTGCGTGCCTGGCGATGACCCCGCATGGATGCGCTACTACGACAGCGCGCAGCACGCGGGCGATACCGGCCACGCCCTGTTCGACATCGCAGTCCACGGAAGTTTCGTGGGAGAGGCCCGCGAACGTCTGTCCGCTGCGGTCAACGGACACGCCGACGCCGCAGCGCGGTCACGCACGATGTCGACGATCAAGCTGGCATCGCTGGTCATGGCGACCGGTGACAGTGATGAAGCGTTGGCGATTGCGGGGCAAGCGATCGGGCGAGCTCGCGAACTCAAGTCCCAGCGAGCCGCCGAGGATATTGCGGAGCTTCGTCGCTACGCACATCGCGCCGACGTCAAGATCCCGGCGCCATCGCCCAACGTATGAGCGCACAGCAACTCGAGGAAGTCGCCCGACGTGCCTGCGCGGGCGCAGGCATCGCCGCCGACGGCATGATCGCCATCAAGATCGCCGAGAACGCGATCTTTCGAGTACCCGGGCAGCGGTTGGTGGTTCGCATAGCTCGCGCGGGTCAGACCGCCGCGGCGCGCCGCGAACTCGAGATCGCTGCCTGGCTCCAATCCCACAACGTTGCGGCCGTTCAACCGCTGGGTAGCCGCTCCGATTTCGCCGTCATCGACTCGCGCCCCGTGACGTTGTGGAAGGAACTACCACCACACCGAAACGGAACCGAACGCGAGATAGGTGGAGCACTTCGCAAGCTACACAACCTGCCTGTGCCAGCGTTCTTGTCGGATGTCGAGCCCTTCGTTCGACTCGAACAGCGGATCGACGGTGCATCTTCACTGAGGGAAACAGACCAGCGCTGGATGCGTGAACGAGTCTCCGAGCTGCGTGCAGGCTGGAAGGAATTGCCATCCGGCAAGCCGTGGTCGCCGATCCACGGTGATGCATGGGAAGGGAACGTGGTCACGACCGACGCGGGAGTGACCACGTTACTTGATCTGGAACGGGCTTCTGTTGGTCCGCCCGAGTGGGACCTCGTGTCGACTGCGATCAAACACAGTTCGTTCGGCTGGATCTCAGCCGAACGGTACGCCGACTTCTGTGACGCATACGGCGACGACGTGACAACCTGGGCCGGGTTCACACTGCTACGCGATATTCGAGAGCTACGCATGACCTCCATGGCCGCCCAAGTGGCAGGAGCGAACATGAAACATGAATCCCAGGCCCAACACCGAGTTGACTGCCTTCGTGGCCGGGCTGGTCCTAGACCCTGGTCCGGGTGGGAACCGATCGCCTAACACCATCTCCAGGGTTGGAGCCCTGTATTTGCCCGGCGACAAGGTAGGCCACTCGCTATCCGCTCGACGGCGGCAGCGTCGCGGGTGATCTGATCAGATAGATCGCCCCAGAGTAGACATCGTCGTTGGCGATCTCGGCATCGCTTCGGTGGTATCGGACGAGTGCGGAATCAACTGGCATATGGGCGTTGAATTGCTGCGGCGGAAACCTCTTCGGCCCACTGCGCGATCGCGTCCAGATCGAGATCTACCAACAACCCACCGTCCGTTCTGATCCAGCACCGCGCTGGATCATGCCACCGCCGCCGGTGGCGGTCTACCTGATTTCGTGCTGTCCGACTGCGTGGAAGGACAGGGTGAGGCTGACCGACTGCCCGTCATGAGACGCTCGGTGCGTTGGAGATCGAAAATGTACTGGGCGGGTATGGCCTCCCTGACCAACCGTCGAGTTCAGTGCCACGGCGGTGAGTTCGGACGTCGTCTATCGGTGAATTCGGACATCGGGCGGCGGCGCTGAGATCCACTGGTATCGGCGAAATCTGACACCGCTTGCGGGCATGTCTCGCGGACTGAGCGTGTCATCTGAACATCCGCTCATGGCTCCCACCGGATAGGTTCGCCGGATGGCAACAAATCTTGGTCACGGCGCGTCGGGGGCGATCCGTCGGTTCGCCGGCTGGGTCGCCCGCGGTTCGGTCGGTTATCCGATGCTGGAGGGCCTCAACTACTGGGACGAACTGAAGGACTCGCCTTCCCAGATGGAGACCTGTTTCGCGATCTTCGCCAATGTCCTCGAACTCGACGACGATGGAGAACCACTCAACGAGAAGTACGCCGAGAGTCGCGCCGCCGCTTTCCTGTACCAGTACTGCACTGGGGAACTCCCGAGGGGGCAAGCAGCCCTCGAGTCATGGGAATGCGCTCTCTACTGACGCAGCGATCGAGCACACTCCGATGCGTTGTAGCCCCGCGCGTTCTAGGTGGCAGGCGTCCTGATCAAGTGGCAGATACGGTTGTCCGCCTCAATGATGTGGCTGACCACCACGTGTGTCACCACCAGCGATGCCCGAGCTCGTGAGGCAGGTCGCTTTGGTCAGCGAATCTGTCACCAGATTTCCGTCGTTGTTGTCACGCACCGTGCGTTCGAGGTCTGCGAGGCGAGATGTCCGGCTCCGAACGCCGCTCAGGCCGATGAGCGTGCATCGCCCCATGATCGACTCTCATCCAGGAGGGGCCACCACGGCCGGTTGACTCCGATCTCGGAAGAAAGCCGAAGACACAGCTGGCAGGGCCAGTTCGTTACGCATCGTGCGGAGAAACCCCTCGAACGCACGGCGGGTGGGGTCGGCCATCTGCCGCCAACCGTCGATGGACACGGTCTGTTCTTGTGCTTGCTCGTACAGCTCCGTCATCGCGTGCTCGACTCTCGTGGCAGCTTCGACAACCGATGCCGACCCATGCATCCACACAGTGATGAACGCAGCGTCAGACGCTTGAAATCCATCGGCCTTCGCTCGGGCGAGGGTCTCACTCCCGCGGTCCGCAAGAGCGATGGCACGAATCAGCCCGTATGAAGACTGGAACTCTTCCGCGTAGCGTTGGTAGCTGGCAGTGTTCTGGTCTCGACGCCACCTCGTGGACTCGGCGTGGGAATCCCAGAAACGACCGATCACGATGCCCAGGACTCCCGCCATCGCAGCCAATATTGCTGGAATCATAGAACTTCCACCCTCCCCGGTAGTCTCCCGCGCCGGATGAGCTTATCTCGCGGCAGATCGCGCTGCTGGATCCTTCTGCAGGCCGAGGGGTGCCTCGGACTTCCCGAGCCGTCCAACAGTAGGCCGCTATCCACCACCCGAACACACTCTTCTGCCGCTGGGCGCGCGGTCGCGAATGTCCTCGGCATCTGCCGATGAGCGACGGTCTGGGCGGCGCAGCGGAGGTCGTCCACCTTGCGGGATGGGCGAGCGCTGGGTACGTTGACGCCATGATTCTTTCAACTGGGAAGGGCGTCGTGCGCCTCGGGCGATGATCCCCGGAAGGGCCCAGACTCCCGACGCGCGCCGTCGTGCGAGTGTCAGGTCGATCGCCCGAGATCGCAAACGCTTGCAGCGCAAGCGTTTAACAGCCATCAGCGAGATCGGGTTCGATTATCGGCCGGGACCGCCTGGACGTACCGACGCCCACCGGATCATGCCCCGCATCGATACCATCCCTCTGACCGATCTCATCGACACCTTCGAAATCCGCGCTGGCATGGAGCCTGCGGGTGACGCGTACGGTGGCCTCGCTCCCCTGTTCTTCCGGTTCGAGTCAGCGAACGACCATTTCCACGGGTCCTCTTCCCTCACGAGACAGAAGACCCTCGTACTTGCTTGCAGTTGCGGGGAATTGGGCTGCTGGCCGCTGCTGACGCGCATAAGCCTGACCGGCGACCTTGTCGTGTGGGACTGCTTCGAACAGCCCTACCGGACCACTCGTAACTACACCGCATTCGGTCCATTCCTGTTCGACCGCAATCAGTACGACAAAGCTGTCCAGGAGCTCGACGCCGCAATCGCCGCCCGCAAATGACACGCCCAAGTCGCACCTGCCCGTTGCGCAAACGCATCACCGAGACCGCTCTCGAGAACATCCTGTATTGCCGCATACCGCGCTGACAGCGTCGGCCAGAGTCCGCAGTGTCGGGTTAGATCCGTTGCGGCTCACGGCATCCTGACCGTGGTCTACGTGCGTTCGGGCAACCTCGGATTTGGGCCGGTGGTCGCAGTGGCTGTCAGACTGGCTGGATGAACCCTGATGCACGGGCGCGGGCACTGTCCTCTTTGCGCGGTTTGGCGGTAGGGGACGCGTTCGGGGCGTGTTTCGACGACTCTATCAATCATGGCGCGTTGCGGTCGCGAACCCTGTTCCCTGGGCCGTGGTTGTGGACCGACGATACGCAGATGGCGTGCTCGATTTTCGCTGTGCTCAGTGCCCACGGTCGAATCGATCAGGAGGTGCTGGCTCGTTCCTTCGCTGAGCATTACGACATCTATCGCCGATACGGGCCCGGGACAAGCCGGATCCTGCGGCTCATGCGGCAAAAGGGCTATCACTGGCGTGAACTTGCTCAACAGGCACGCGAGGGGCAGGGTTCGTGGGGCAATGGTGCCGCTATGCGAGTGGCGCCGCTGGGTGCGTGGTTCGCCGACGACCTTGACCGGGTCGTCGATGAGGCGACAGCTTCGGCGGTAGTCACTCATGCCCACCCCGATGCTGTAGCCGGTGCGGTCGCGGTGGCTGTCGCTGCTGCCTTGTTCTCGGCGCAACCGCAGCTACGCCGCAGTCAGTTTCTCGGTACGGTGGCCGCCCGGACGCCGGCTGGCCCGGTCCGAGACAAGATCAGAGAAGCCCGGGATGTCCGCGATTCTGTCACTGCGGCTGTGGAATTGGGAGTCGGACACGACACCTCCGCGCTCGATACCGTCCCGTTCTGTCTCTGGGTCGCGGCTCACCACGGCCATGATTTCGCCGACTCGTGCTGGACAGCCGCCTCGGTGGGCGGTGATCGTGACACCACATGCGCAATCATCGGCGGCATTCTCGGTGCCAGCCCCGTCCTCGAGGGCGTGCCGCCCGAATGGTTCGCGAGCTGCGAGCTGCTACCTGAATGGGCAACCGCGGCCATACCGCTCGCATGAAAGCGCGCTGCAATGGCTCCCCTTTATGTCAAGACATGGCTGCAATGTTGTCGTTAGGCTGAATGTCGGCAGGTCCGGGATGTGGCTTGCGCCGCGTAGCTGAAGATCGACGGCCCCGGGGTATCTCGGGGCCGTCGCTACGTCCGCACATGCCGTTGATCGCGCTGGCTGAACGGCCAGCGCGAGGCGCTGGTGAAACCACTGAGCCCCCACCCGAACATCGTCGGGGATGTGGAGCATCAGCGGGGTGGACCAGCGGATCGGTCTCTTGATCGGCCAGGCGTCATTCGGCACCCCATGGCGTACTTGCCCCTCGACCCGTCGCTGCTCGACCACGCCTGCGCTTCCAGGTCGCGGAGTTGATCACCAGTACCAAGGGCGTTATCCCATCGATCCGACATCCTCGGCGTTCCCGCTCGTGGTTGGGTCGATGTCGTCGATCGTGCGCGCCAGGCGTGACGCCACTTCGCTGTCGTCGTGAACCGACAAGGCCTGGTTGACGATCAGCCAATCCGGGATGTCGTCGCCGCGGACGTACTTGCAAAAGCAGTTGTAGATCGCGTAATAGGCGAACTCGACCGAGTCCGGGAATGCCAGATCGTCGTCTTGCAGCGCGGTGATGGGCTCAAGGTATCGGCTGCCGATATCCGCGAGATCCACACCGGCGCGAGCGGAGCGAAGGGCATCGGCCGGAAGCTCGACATCCACGTGGTGCCACATCCCGACAACCGAGTCGCGGTAGCGAAGCGGGGCGGGCTCGCCCCGAATAAAGCCGATCCAGGTCGGCAGGGCATCCTCGCATAGCGAAAGGTGAACCTGTCGTCGGCGATCAGCTCCCAGTTGGAAGAACAGTTCCCTCGGCGTCATGAGCGATTCTAACGAAACGTCAGGACTCGGCCGACAACGTGCGCCCCGTGGCCAACAAGCACACTCATCCTCCGCGGAAGATCAACGGGCCGAGCGTCCTACAGCCTCCTGCAGTACGCGCTCATGCCGATGCGCTGCGCTTGAGACTGGGCCAGCACCGACACAACTCGTCCCCGTCGCGCCACAGCACCGCAACTACGAGATCAATTCCTGGACCAAGGCGTTCAAGCGGTCAGGCGCTGCGCTCGGTTCGGGAATCTTGCGATGGCTTCGGCCAGCGCGTCCGCAACTGGGGGGATCGTGGACCGATCGAGCAGTGCCTCGAACGCTTCGTTGGTCGGGAACCGAGCGAGGATTCCCGCGAGAAACGCAACCTCCTTGTCGGCGCGCGAGGTCGTGCCGTATTCGAGCAACTCGCTGTCGAGCTTGGATACAATGACGGGCGTCGATGCCGCGCCGAGCCAGCGCTGCCGCACCACCTCGGGCTCCAAGCCACCGGGATTATTGGCGGTGATCCATTCCTCGCTCCACAGCTCCAGCCACGGTCGCCAGTTCATTCCATGAACGCTACGAGTAGACGCCGACAAGTTCGGCATGCGTGATGGGGCAGATGTCCGTCCGGCGATTGTCGTCAAGGCCGGCATGCCGAGTTCTGTCGCTGTGGAGCCCGTTGCAGGCTGGCGTCGTGGATAATGCTCGCGGGCAGGTCCCGACCGGTGAGCTTGGCTATCGTGGAGGCGTGGGCATCATGGGCGAACTGTTTCCGGGTAAGAAGCTGCAGAACGAAGGCAGTGGTGACAGCGATGGCCAGGGCCACCATCCCGCGCTGGCGATCGACCTCGATGCGGGTGTGGTCCGGCTGTCCGGCCCCGGTACGCATCCGAACCCGCCGCAAGATTCCGACGACGACTGACCTGGAGCAGCGGCCGGTCACCAGCGGTTGCTGCCGGTGGTCGATCCGAGTGCGCGGTCGAGGCGCCGGCGCAGCGAGTTCCGCTTCCTCACGACGGCATCCAGGTCGGCAGTCGTTCAGGGAATCAGTGCTCTGACCTCCTCGGCTGACGAGCAGGTCAGCGCGCGGGTGGCGAGTGCGCGGCACGATGTCGAATCCAGTTCCCGGACGGCGGCTTTCACCAGTGGGATCGAGGGCGGGCCGACGCTGAGCTCGTGGACGCCGAGACCGAGCAGCACCGGGGCCGCGGCTGGGTCGGCGGCCGCTTCGCCGCAGACCGCGACTCGTGCCCGGCCCGTGGCTGCCCGGCTCACGGTGTCGATCAGATGCAGGACGCCGGGGTCGAGGGGGTCGGCGAGGGAGCCGAGGGATTCGTTGCCTCGTTCGGCGGCCATGGCGTATTGGGTGAGGTCGTTGGTGCCGATGCTGAGGAAGTCGACGTGGTCGGCGAAGGCGGCGGTTTTGGCCGCGGTCGCGGGGACCTCCACCATGATGCCGATGTCCAGCGGAATGTTCTGCGGGACAACTTCACTCAGAATGCGGCGGGCCTCCAGGAGCTCCGACAGCTGGGTCACCATCGGGAACATCACCCCGACGGGGTGGTCGGCGGCGACCCGGCCGATCGCGGTCAGCTGATCGCGCAGCAGCTCGGGGCGCGCGAGGGTGAGGCGGATACCGCGCACGCCGAGGAATGGATTCGCTTCGGGCGCCTGCTCGATGTAGGGCAGCGGTTTGTCGCCGCCGACGTCGAGGGTGCGCAGGATCAGTTTGCGCCCGTCGAGGGCCTCGGCCAGAGCGCGGTAGGCCTGTTCCTGTTCGTCGATCGATGGCGCGTCCGCCCGGCCGAGGAACAGCAATTCGGTGCGGACCAGCCCGGCGAGGTCGGCGCCGTTGCGCACGGCCGCGGACGCGTCGGCGAGATCGCTGACATTCGCCGCCACGTGCACGGTAACGCGGTCGCGGGTGACGGCGGGCTTGCCTGCGGCTACGAGCGCGGCGTCGCGCTGATGCTGTTGCGCCACAGCACGTTCGGTGAACTCGGCCAGTACCTCAGGGTCCGGATCGATGACCAGCGCACCGGTTTGTCCGTCCAGCGCGACGGTGGTCCCCGCCACGGTCTCCAGCACGCGCGGGCCCGCGCCGACCACTGCGGGAATCCCGTGCGCGCGCACCAGAATCGTGCTGTGCGCGGTCGGGCTCCCGTTGGCCAGCACGATGCCGGTGACCTGTGCCCGATCCAGCGCGGCGGCCTGGGCCGGGGTGAGATCCGCGGCGACGAGAACGCCTGCGCGGCTGACCAACCGCGTCGCACGCCCCGTCAGTTCGGCCAGCACCTGGTCGCGCACGGCCCGCACATCACCAGCGCGCGCTCGCTGGTACTCGTCGGGCAGCCGATCCAGTTCCGCCGCACCGGCATCGAGCACGCCGGCCCAGGCGAGGGCAGCGCCTGTCCCCGTGGCGATCCGGGAATGGACGGCGTCGAGCACTTCCGTGTCGTCCAGCAGCACCTGATGCGCCGCGAAGATGCCCGCCTCCGTCCCGGCGGTGACCCGTAGCCGGTCGATTTCGGCGCGCACCCTGCTGATGGCGGCATCGAGCCTGCGTCGCTCGCCTGCAGGAGTCTCGGCTCGTCCGGGATCGTCGAGGTCGGTGGTGTCGAACCGCGCGGCGGCGAGCTGCCAGCTCGGCCCGATTCCGATGCCGGGTGAGGCGGGCAGCGGACCGGTCCCGCGCGCAACGGGCGCGACCTCGGCGACGAGGCCGGGTGCTTCGTCGAAATGGCGTGCGGCGAGGGCGAGTACCCGGTCCACGGCCTCCGCCGCGTCGGCCCCGGTCGCCGCGACTTCGAGGCGATGACCGGCCAGTGCGCCCAGCGCGGCGAGCCGGCTCAGACTCGAGGCGGGCGCGGGACCGGCGCCGGTGGTGAGATTGCCCAGCAGCACGGAACTGTCGAGTCCGCGGACCGCGCCGACCAGCCGGGCCGCGGGCCTGGCATGCAGACCGTGCGGATTGTCGACGATGAATTCGGCCCGTGACACCGGGCCGGACTCGGCGACGGCGAACCCCCGGCCGTTCCACTCGATCTCGCGGGCGAGGTCGGCGGCTCGCTGTACCTTTTCGCGCTCCGAAGTCCCGGGGGCACTCCCGGCACCCGCACCCGCACCCGCACCGAGGTGAGTCTGCTTGCCCACCAGTGCATTCGATGCCTCGGCCGCTACCTCGTCCAGATCGGCCCCGCCCGCCGCCGACACCGCGGCCGCGATCAGACCTTCGACGAACGGCGCCGCGCACAGCCGCACCCGATGATCCCCCGCCAGCAACTCCAGCGCGAGTTCGGCCGAGAGCATCGCACTGCCCAGATCCATCAGCACCAGCACCCCGTCGCCGCTGTCGGCGGCGGCGATGGCCTCCGACACGGCGACGGCGTCGGTGCCGAAGGTCTGCTCGTCCAGCCCGGCCGCGATCTCGATCCGCACCGGCTGCTCGCGCAGCATCTCCCCGGCCAGCGCGGCTGCCGCGTGTGCGAGCGTGTGACTGTGCGAGACCGCGACGATCCCGATCACCGCAGCGCCTGCCTGGCCGCGGCGACGAGCAAGGTCACGCTGGTCGCGCCCGGATCCTGGTGTCCCGCACTACGTTCCCCCAGATAGGAAGCACGGCCTTTGCGGGCGACGAGGGGGATGGTCGCGTCGCGGCCGGTCGTCGCCGCGGCCAGCGCGGCATCCAGTGCCACCGCCAGGTCTGCTCCGGCGGCAAGCTGCTCGTCGAGGGCGTCGGCCGCGGGCGCGAGCGCGTCGACCATCGTCTTGTCGCCCAATTCGGCCTTGCCCCGGGCGACCACGCCGCCGAGACCGGCCCGGAAGGCCGCGGCGAAGGTCGGCCCGTCGAGCTCGCCGTCGCCGGTCGCGGTGGCACCGCGCAGGAAGAACGTGCCGTAGAGCGGTCCGCTCGCGCCGCCGACGCTACGAACCAGGACCATGCCGACCTGTTTGAGTACCGCGCCCGCGGTCGGCTGGGGATCGTCATCGAGTGCGGCGACGACGGCCGCGGTGCCGCGCCGCATATTGCTGCCGTGGTCGGCGTCACCGATGGCGGCGTCGAGCGCGGTGAGTTCGTCGGCGTGTTCGTCGATCAGCGCGGCGAACGCACGCAGCCACCGCGTCGCATCGATCGTTGTCATCAGGCTCCCCAGCGCAGGGCGGGGGTGCGCACCGGCGCGTCCCACAGCGACAGCAGGTCGTCGTCGAGCTTGGTCAGCGTCACCGAACACCCGGCCATCTCCAGCGAGGTGATGTAGGGGCCGACCAGTGAGCGCGCGATCTCGACGCCGTGTCCGGCGAGGATCCGGGCGACCTCGCCGAACACGATGTACAGCTCGAGCAGCGGGGTGCCACCCAGCCCGTTGACGAAGCAGATCACCCGGTCGCCCCTGGCGAACGGCAGATCGGCGAGGACCGGCTCGACCAGCATCGCGGCCACTTCCTTCGCGGGCGCGAGTGCCGTGCGGCGGCGCCCCGGCTCGCCGTGGATGCCGACGCCGATCTCCATTTCGTCCTCGCCGAGCGCGAAGGTGGGCTTGCCCGCGGCGGGGACGGTGCACGAGGTCAGTGCCATTCCCATACTCCGGGTGCGCTCGTTCACCGTGCGCGCGACCTCGGCCACCGCCGCCAGCGGCCTGCCCTGTTCGGCCGCCGCCCCCGCGATCTTCTCCACCACCACGGTCCCGCCGACACCACGACGGCCCGCGGTGTACAGGCTGTCCTGCACGGCGACGTCGTCGTCGATGATCACCGACAGCACCGTGGCGCCGGTCTCGGCGGCGGCCAGTTCGGCGGCCATCTCGAAGTTCATCACGTCACCGGTGTAGTTCTTGACCAGGTGCAGCACCCCGGCGCCCGCGTCGACGGCGCTGGTCGCTGCCAGGATCTGGTCCGGCACCGGCGAGGTGAAAACCTCACCGGCGCAGGCGGCGTCGAGCATGCCGAAGCCGACGAACCCACCGTGCAGCGGCTCGTGCCCGGACCCGCCGCCCGAGAGCAGCGCCACTTTTCCCGGTGTCGGCGGCTCGGCGCGCAACACCAGCCGGTTGTCCAGGTCGACTCGCAGCTCCGGATGCGCCGCGGCCAGACCGAACAGCGCGTCGTGGATCACCGTCGCCGGATCATTGATCAGCTTCTTCATCTGCGCTCTCCTCAGATGGCCCGTGGGATCGATTCTGCCTGGGTCCGCGGACCCCGCGAGCGATTCCTCGAAAGGGCACCCTCGACCGGCGCGCCGCCCACGCCCGTTTCCGCAGGCCGGTGCCGCCGAATTCCGCTATCGCTGCGCGGAAGCATTGCGCCTGGTCACGACAGTGGCGATAGTTCACGGCACCCGTCGAGAGGGAGTCGCCATGACCACCACCGAACCACCGCGTTCCGGCGCGCAAGCAGTCGACCGCGCGGTGCATGTGCTGAACTGCTTCCACGGGGGCGATCCTGAGCTGTCGCTGAGCGAGCTGGCGCAGCGATCGGGACTGCCGGTGAGCACCACCTTCCGGCTCGCGCAGGCCCTGGTGCGCGGCAGGCTGCTCGAGCAGGACCCGGCCACCGACCGCTACCGGATCGGGCACGGTCTGGCCTGCCTGGCCAGGCCCGCGCTGTCGCGGCTCGGCCTCGATGCCGCCGCGCCGCACCTGTACGCGCTCGCCGCCGGCATCAAGATCACCGTCAGCCTGAGTGTGCCCGATGCGGAGGAAGCCCTCACCGTCTTCCACGCGAGGCCGCCGGTATCCTTCTGCCACAACCAGATTCCGCAGGAACGCCGACCGCTCACTGCCAGCGCCGTCGGCCACGCGCTGCTCGCGCACACACCGGCCAGGGCCGACCGCGGCAACGGCGAACTGTTCGACACCGTGCGCAGGCGCGGGTTCGCGGTGGAGGAGATCGACAGCGACGAACCGATCCGCGCGATCGCCGTCCCCGTGCTCGGGCCCGACAAGCAGGTGTGGGGCGCGCTGGGTGTGCAGGCGCGCGCGGTGCGCCTCGACCGCGATCTCGTGCGGGCCGTCGTCCCCGCGATGCACCAGATCGCCGTGCGGATCGGTCCGTATTTCCACACCGCCGCCGCTGGTACGGGATTCGGCTCACCATGATTTCCACGATGCGAAAACACCATTGCCCGGTCGATATCGGCAGGCGCACTATGTAATTCGATGCGGCGCATCCTTCGTCGCACCTGTAAGGAAAGTCTCGACATGATCGAATCCCCCGCGCTCGTCCGCCGCCGAACGGTGGACCTGATGCGCCTGTCTCCCGGATTCTGTCGCAGCTGACAGCGCGGCGGCATTCTCCGTCGCCGATTCGCCTTTTCTCGCTCCCCGGTAATCCCCTCGCGCGGATCGTCGCGGCGTGCCCACGTGTGGCTCGCCGCGCGGTCACGCGTGCCGTCGAAAGAACCCCCATCATGTTGTCCACCATCTTCCGACGACGTCCGCTGCGTGCGCTCGCCGCCGCGCTCGTCGCTCCCGCCGCCCTCGCGGTGGTCACCGCGTGCGGCGCCGCCGAGGCGCCGACGACCGCCGACGGCAAGACCGTGCTGCGCTATCAGGGCCAGACCGGCCTGGTCACCGCCTACGAACTCGCCGACAACCTCGGCTACTTCAGCAAGATCAGCTTGCGGTGGGAGGGTGATACCACCAGCGGACCGGCCAATATCCAGGCCGCCGCCACCAAACAGATCGAATTCGGCAGCGCGTTCAACGGCGCGGTGGTCAAGCTCGCCGCCGGTGGCGCCCCCGTGCAGTCGGTACTGAGTTCCTACGGTTCCGACGCCAAGTCCTACACCGGCTACTTCGTCCGCGAGGACTCCGGGATCACCAGCGCCCGCGACCTGATCGGCAAGAAGGTCGGCGTCAACACCCTCGGCGCGCACCACGAGTTCGTCACCCGTGAATGGCTGCACCGGCAGGGCCTGACCGAGGCCGAGATCAAGCAGGTCCAGCTGATCGTGGTGCCGCCGGTCAATACCGAGGAAGCGTTGCGCAGCGGTCAGATCGACGTCGGCGCGCTGAACAGCGTGTGGCGCGAGACCGCCGTCGGGCGCGGTGGGGTGCGACCGCTGTTCACCGACACCGCCATCTTCGGCGAATTCGATTACGGCACCTATGTTTTCCGCAAGGATTTCATCGCGGAGAACCCCGAAGCGGTCAAGGATTTCGTGCAGGGCACGGCCCGTGCGACCCGCTGGCTGCAGATCACGCCGCGCGATGAGGTGATCGCCAAGTTCACCGACATCATCACCAAGCGCGGCCGCAACGAGAATCTGAAACTGCTCGACTACTGGCGCAGCTCCGGCATTCCGGTGCCGGGTGCGGTGATCGCGGACAAGGAGATCCAGATCTGGATCGACTGGCTCGAGCGCAACGGGGAACTGCCCAAGGGCAAGATCGCCGCCACCGATCTGTTCACCAACAAGGACAACCCCTACGCCAACGGCACCTACCAGCCGGCCAGCGGCCCGACCGGAGAGGTGGTGGCCGCGAAATGAGCAGCACCACAGCCAAACTCGCGCTGCACGGGGTAGGCAAGCAGTTCGCCGTCCGTGGCGCGGCCGAGAAGTTCACCGCGATCGACGACATCACGATCGAGGTCGGGGCCGGCGAATTCCTCGTCCTGGTCGGGCCGAGCGGTTCCGGCAAGTCCACCCTGCTCGACCTGCTCGGCGGCCTGAGCACACCGAGCTCGGGGCAGATCCTGCTCGACGGCGCACCGATCACCGGCCCCGGCCTCGACCGCGGTGTGGTGTTCCAGCAGTACGCGCTGCTGCCGTGGCGCACCGCCCGCGCCAATATCCAGTTCGGGCTCGAAGCCAAGGGTGTCGCCCGCAAGGAGCGCAGGCAGATCGCCGACCACTACCTGGAACTGGTCGGCCTGGCCGGGTTCGGCGACCGCTACCCGCACGAGCTGTCCGGCGGCATGAAGCAGCGCGTCGCGATCGCCCGCAGCCTGGCCTTCGACCCGGAGGTCCTGCTGATGGACGAACCGTTCGCCGCGCTCGACGCCCAGACCAGGGAGTCGCTGCAGGACGAACTGCTGCGCATCTGGCGCACGACCGGCAAGACCATCCTGTTCATCACCCACGGCATCGACGAGGCCGTGTATCTCGGTCAGCGCGTCGCGGTGCTCACCTCCCGGCCGGGCCGGGTCAAGGCCGTGATCGACATCGACATCGACCGCACCGGCGACAACGATGTCCGCTCCAGCGAACAGTTCCGCGACTACCGCCACCGCATCTGGACCGAACTGCAGAGCGAGGTGAGCCGGGCCCAGCGGCTCGAGCTCGCGACCGACGACAGCGCCGCCGCCGCGGACGCGTCCACCGACAGGAGTCCCGCCCATGTCTAGCGCCGTCCCCCTGCTCGTCCGCCCGAGCGAGGTCACCGCCGAACCGGCCACGCCCCGCGGCGCCGTCGCGATCCCCAGGCCGGCCCTCCCGGCCGGGCTCGTCCGCGCCGCCCGCACGAGCGCCACCACCCTGGTGCGCATCACCAAGCCCCTGCTCGCCTTCGTACTGCTGCTCGGCGCGTGGGAACTCGCGCCGCGCCTCGGCGTGGTCGACGAGGTGTTCCTGCCACCGTTCTCGGTGGTCGTGCAGGCCTTCGCCGAACTCACCGCCAACGGGCAACTGGGCGAGCATGTTTCGGCCAGCCTCACCCGCTCGGTCACCGGTTTCTCCATCGCCCTGGTGATCGCGGTGCCGGTGGGGATCGCCATCGCCTGGTACAAGCCGGTGTCGGATTTCCTGAATCCGGTCCTCGAGCTGTTCCGCAACACCGCCGCGTTGGCGCTGCTGCCGGTGTTCGTCCTGATTCTCGGGATCGGCGAGACGTCGAAGATCGCGCTGATCGGCTACGCCACCTTCTTCCCGATCCTGCTCAACACCATCACCGGCGTCCGCACCGTCGATCCGCTGCTGGTGAAATCGGCGGTGTCGCTCGGCTTCTCGCCGATCAGGCTGTTCCAGAAGGTGATCCTGCCCGCGGCAGTCCCGTCCATCTTCACCGGAATCAGGATGGCAGCGGCTGGCTCGATCCTCGTGCTCATCGCCGCGGAGATGGTCGGCGCCCGCGCCGGCCTCGGCTACCTCATCACCGCCGCCCAGCAGAACTTCCAGATCCCGCAGATGTACGCGGGCATCGTGGCCATCTCGCTGATCGGCCTCGGTTTCAACTTCGCCCTCGTCGCACTGGAACGCCGCCTGTCGCGCTGGCGCACCTCACCGGCCGACGCCTGACCAGGAGTTCCCCATGTCCCGCAAGACCTTCCATCTCAACGCCTTCCTGATGGGCGTCGGCCACCACGAGGCCGCCTGGCGCCACCCGCGCACCGACGCGCACCGCGTGCTCGACGTCCGGCATTTCCAGAACCTGGCCCGCATCGCCGAGCGGGGCAAGCTCGACTCGGTGTTCTTCGCCGACACCCTCGCCGTCGGCCCGCGCATCGAACGCAATACTCTCGCGGTGTTCGAGCCGGTGACGCTGCTGTCGGCGATCGCCACCGCCACCGAGCGGATCGGCCTGATCGCCACCGCCTCGACCAGCTACAACGAGCCGTTCAACCTGGCCCGCAAGTTCGCCTCGCTCGACCACATCAGCGCGGGCAGGGCGGGGTGGAACATCGTCACTTCCGGCAGTGTCGACGAGGCCTACAACTTCGGCCTCGACGCGATTCCCGAGCACGCCCGTCGCTACGAGCGGGCAGAGGAGTTCGTCGACGTGGCTGTCGCGCTCTGGGACAGCTGGGAATCCGAGGCGATCGTGCTCGACACCAAGGCGGGCGTCTTCGCCGACCCCACCCGGGTGCACACCCTCGACTACGCCGGGGAGCGATTCCGGGTGCGCGGGCCGCTGAATTCGCCGCGCGGACCGCAGGGCAGGCCGCTGCTGGTGCAGGCGGGGTCATCGGAGTCGGGCAAGGAGTTCGCCGCGCACCGTGCCGAGGCGGTGTTCACCGCGCAACGCACCGTGGAAGAGGGCGTCCGGTTCTACCGCGATCTCAAGGCACGGCTGGCGAAGTACGGTCGCGCCGAGCACGAACTCAAGGTGCTGCCCGGCCTCGTTCCGTTCATCGCCGACACCGTCGAGGAGGCCAGAGCGCTCGAGCAGGAGTTCACCGACCTGATCTCGCCCGACTACGCGCTGCGCCAGCTCTCGTCCATGCTCGGCGTCGACCTCACCGCGCACGCACTGGACGCACCGCTGCCCCCGTTGCCCGCCGAGAGCGAGATAGAGGGTGGCAAGAGCCGCTTCACGCTGGTCAAGGAGCTGGCCGAAACCGAGGATCTCACGGTGCGCCAGCTCATCGGCAAGCTGGGCGGCGGCCGTGGACACCGTACGTTCGCCGGTACCCCCGAGCAGGTGGCCGACGAGCTGCACACCTGGTTCGACGCGGGCGCGGCCGACGGCTTCAACATCATGCCGCCGTACCTGCCCGGCGGCCTCGAGGACTTCGTCGACCGGGTGGTGCCGATCCTGCAGGAACGCGGCCTGTTCCGCGCCGACTACGAATCCACAACGCTGCGTGGTCATTACGGGCTCGACCCCGTCGAAAGCCAGTTCGCCCAGCGTGATTCACGGGTGAGCGCCTGATGCACACCCGGCGACTCGACATCGAGCTCATGCGGGTGGTGAGCAGCGCCTGTCCGGGCCGATGACCACCCACGCCCCAGCCTGCTCCACCGAAGGACCAACGACATGACCACCATCGAAAGCCCCCGCACCGCCACCACGCTGGAGATCGCCCCGGTCGCCGGGCACATCGGCGCCGAAGTCACCGGCATCGACCTGCGCCAGGAACTGACCGACGCCCACGTCGACGAGCTCACCGCGGCATTGCACCGGCACAAGGTGCTGTTCTTCCGTGATCAGCAGATCGGCCACGCCGAGCAGATCGCGTTCTCCCGCCGCTTCGGCGCCGTCACCCCGTCACACCCCTACGACGACGACGCGCCCACCGAGCACCCGGAGATCCTCGCCGTCGACAGCCGCCTCTACGAGAAGCGATTCGGCCGCAAGAAGTTCAGCTACACCAACCAGTGGCATACCGATGTCTCCCCGCTGATCAACCCGCCCGCCGCCTCCATCCTGCGCGCGGAGATCGCCCCGGAGCGTGGCGGCGACACCCAGTGGACCAATCTGGCCGCCGCCTACGCCGGGCTGCCGGAATCGCTGCGCACCTTCCTCGACGGCCTGCGCGCCGAACACCGCTTCGGTGGCCGGATCCCGCCGTGGGACGCCGACAGCGACTACGCCCGCAAGATCGCGGCCTCGCCGCTGGTGACCGAGCACCCGGTGGTGCGGGTGCATCCGGTGACCGGTGAGCGGGTGCTGTTCGTCAATCCCGGCTTCACCACCCGGATCATCGGCCTGACCCCACCACAGAGCGATGCCCTGCTGCAGCTGCTCTTCGACGAGATCTCCCACCCCGCCTACACCGTCCGGTTCCGGTGGGACAAGGGCAGCATCGCGTTCTGGGACAACCGGGCCACCGCCCACCTGGCCCCGAGCGACCTCGATCATCTCGACGTCACCCGGGTGCTCTACCGCACCACCCTCGAGGGCGATATCCCGGTCGGCGTCGACGGTGTGGCGTCCAGCTCGGTGGCCGGCGCGAAATTCACCGGCGCCTGACAACCCCTCCGGTGCCCGGTCTTCCGGGCCGGGCACCGGTTTTTCGACAGGAGAACGATTCGATGAGCGAAACCTGGCACGCGAGTACGGATGTCCTGGTGATCGGCGGCGGTCCGGCCGCCTCCTGGGCGGCGATCCACGCCCGGGAGTCCGGCGCCGACGTGATCCTGGTCGACAAGGGGTACTGCGGAACCAGTGGCGCCACGGCACCGTCGGGCACCGGCGTCTGGTACGTCGCACCGGAAGCCGAGGCGCGCGCGTCGGCCAAGGCGGCCCGCGAAGCGCTGGGCGGCCACCTCGCCGACCACTACTGGATGGACCGCGTCCTCGACCAGACCTACACGAACATGAACCGGCTCGCCGTCGAAGGCCGCTACCCGTTCCCGGTCGACCCGGCGACCGGCGAGCAATGGCGCACCGGTGTGCAGGGGCCGGAGTACATGCGCCGGATGCGCGCCTGGCTCCAACGGATCGGCGTCCGAATCCACGATCACTCCCCCGCACTGGAACTGCTCGTCGACGACGCGGGCGCGGTGCGCGGCGCCGCGGGTCACCAGCGTCAGCTCGACCGCGACTACCGGATCACCGCGGGCGCGGTGGTGCTGGCCTCCGGTGGCTGCGCGTTCCTGTCCGGGGCGCTTGGCACCAATGTCGACACCGGCGACGGCGCGCTGATGGCCGCGGAGGTCGGCGCCAGGTTCTCGGGGATGGAATTCTCCAACGCCTACGCGATCGTGCCGAAGGGCTCCACGATCACCAAGACCGCGTACTACGGCTACGCCACCTTCTTCGGCGAGGACGGACGGGTACTGGAGGACGCGGGCTCCACCAGGGGCCGGTCGGTGATCGCGCGAACCCTGGTGCAGGAGAAGGTGTTCGCTCAGCTCGATCGCGCCGACGCGACGGTGCAGGCGCAGATGCGCCTCGGTCAGCCGAACTTCTTCCTCCAGTTCGACCGGCGCGGCATCGACCCGTTCACCCAGCGTTTCGAGATCGACCTGCTCGCCGAGGGCACCGTACGCGGCACCGGCGGCCTCGATGTGGTCGACGACGACTGCGCCACCACGGTTCCCGGCTTGTTCGCGGCAGGCGACGCGGCGACCAGGGAGCGCATCTGTGGCGGCTTCACCGGCGGCGGAAGTCACAATGCGGCGTGGGCGATGTCGTCGGGCAGCTGGGCCGGGGCGGGCGCCGCGCGCCATGCCCGCTCGGCGTCGCCTGGCGGCGAGGTCGAGGGCGCGGGCCGAGTCGGGTTGCGGCCCACCGGTTCCGGATCACTGACCGCCGCCGAGGTGGTGACGGCCGCGCAGCACGAGCTGATCCCGTTCGAGAAGAACTATCTGCGCCACGGCGATCGGCTGCGGCCCGCGCTCGCCCGCCTGGACGAGCTGTGGAACGCGGCAGCCGCGGAATTGGGTGGGGCGACCGGCGACGAGCGGGTGCGGGCCAGGCAGGCCGCGGCGATCACCGCGGTGGGCAGGCTGATGTATCGATCGACGTTGTCGCGCACCGAGACTCGCGGCATGAGCAAACGCGCCGACCATCCCGGCACCGACCCGGCACAGCATCACCATGTGGTCGCCGGCGGACTCGACACACCGTGGACCGGCACGGCGCAGACCCACAACTCCGGCCTGGCGGTGGCGTCGTGATCGAACTGCTGCGGGCACAGGACTGCATCGGCTGCGACAAGTGCGTGCTGGCCTGCCCCACCAACGTCTTCGACCGCACCGACACCGGAATACCGGTTATCGCACGGCAATCCGATTGCCAGACCTGCTTCATGTGCGAGGCCTACTGCCCGGCGGACGCGCTCTACGTCGCTCCCGATGCCGCGCCGCTCGCACCGACGGCCACGCTGCCGACCGAGCAGATCGGCCGATACCGCGAGAAGCTCGGCTGGGGCAACGGCCGAACCGCGGGCGCCCGTCTCGCGGTGGGTCCACGCCTACCGCACGGCGCACCGCCGCCCCGGCTCAACCCCTGAGAACGTCCTCCGGCCACCTCAGCGCGCCGAAGAGCGGATCGTCGTAGACGGTGGGTTCGACGACCGGCTCCGGCACCCGGAGCAGGTCGGCGGTACTCACCTCGGCGAAGTCGTATCGCCCGCTCTCGCACTGCAATTCGACCAGCTTGATCGCCGAGACCGTGTCGTCGAGGGTGAAGTCGGCGAAGCCGTCCTCCGCGAACGCCGCGCGCAGCGGCTCGACCGGCATGGGGCGGGTGGCGTGGGCCAGTGCCAGATACGGGCGCAGCGGCTCACCGAATTCGGGAATCCGCTCCCGGATCCACACGTCGGTCAGCGCGCCGGTCAGGTCCGTGCGCACACTCAGCAGCTCCGCGGGCAGGGCGATCGGCAGGCGGACCGAGTCGGCGGCGACCACCGGCGGGCCGAACGCGATCTGGAACGGCGCGTGGTCGGCCAGCCGCGCCCTGGCGCCGGCGACCAGCGCCGCCAGGTGCACCCCCTTCACCCCGTCGACGAAGCCGATCCCCTGCACGCCGATGCGCAGGCGGGCCGCGTCGACCTGCTCGAGCCCGGGCAGGCGGGCGATGGTGGGTGCGAAGATCTCCACCAGCTTGTCGGCGACCGGCTGGGTCGGGGTGACCTGCCAGTCATAGAACGAACGTCCCGGAGTCCACCCCGGTCGCCACCACCAGCGGCTGGCAACAGTCATCTCGCCCGCGATCATGGTCCCACCTCCCGATCTCCGCCGCCGCTTCCAGCGACCACCCGGACCGGCAGATCTGTCCGCCATCGACAGCTTCGACCAGTCACCCCGACACGCACCGGACACGATCGGCACCAATGCTGCGATGCCAGTTACCTCTCAGCGACGCTATTACCGGCACGGGGCACCCGCAACACGGCGAGACCGATCCGTTGTACCTTCGATCCCTAGTCCACGCTTTTCACGGCGACCGGCCGACTCGCACTACACTGACCGTCATGCCTGTTCGTCGGCTGATCGCGCTGTCCGCGTTTGCCCTCCTGCTTCCCTTCGCCGCGTCCGCCTGCACCATGACGGGCCACGGCACCACCTCCGAGTGCACCGTCAGCGGCTGCACCGTCACCTTCGATCGCGGGGTGAACGCGAAGGCCTCGGTCCTCGGCATCGATGCCGAACTGGTCGCCGTCGACGGTGACGTGGTCACCTTGAGCGTCGGCGGTCAGCAGGTCACGGTGCCGGTCGGGCAGTCGCAGGCATCCAACGGCATGGATGTCCGGGTCAGGGAAGTGACCCAGGACAAGGTCGTCGTCGTGCTGTCGACGGGCCTGAACCAGAACTGACGCAACGGATTCGCGGGCCTGATCAGCCCAGCACGTTCGGCTGGTCAAGGATCCAGCGCCAGCTACCGTCGGGCTGCCTGCGCGCCACCTCGACGGTGGCGCCGGTGCCGCCGGGCAGCCGCGACGAGGTGAGTGCGAGATCGCCTGCTTGCAGAGCGGGCGCCTGGGGCCCCGGCTGGAACACCGGACGGTCGGCAACCAGGCGCGCGTAGGCTGCCCGGATCTCCTCGATCCCCGTCGCCACGACCCCGTGCGGCAGGGCGAGCACCGCATCGGATTCGTACAACTCGACCAGGCCCTCCACGTCGCCGGCATTGAGCCGTTCGACCACCAGCCGGCTCAGATCCTCCGGACGCTGCGCTCGTTCCCGCACGCCGTCGACACTGTCGGTCATCGTCACCCTCCTCGACATGGGCTGTGCGCCAACGGTAACGCCGGGGTCCGACAGAACCGGACGTCCGTCTCAGTGCCCGTCATGCGTGTCCACGGAGAACCGGTACCAGTTCCCGTCGAACGGCGTGTAGACCGGCCGGTACGCCGACGGGACGTGCACCGGCGGGCGGGCACCGGCGGGAAAGTGCGCCAGGCCGCCGAGCGAGTCACCGATCCCGAACAGGCAGCCGCCGTCCCGGCTCGCGATCGAGGACACCCGGACGACCCCCACCCAGCCGCCGTCGGCGTCGTCGCACGACCCATGCGCGGCCTCGCTCATCGCCGATTCCGACAGCCACCACGCCACCCGATCCGGGATGCCCGCCGCCGCGATGCCGATCCCGATCAGGACCACCAGCGGCGCGATCGCCACGGTGCCGTAGCGGCGGTATCGCGCACACCCGATCGGCGCGAAGACCATCCACAGCACCCCGGCGACCAGCAGCGCGAGGACGGCGACGACCACGACAAGCAGGTCGAACTCGGTGGCGTCGTTCAGCAGCAGGGCGAGGATCGCCCCGGTCGCCAGCGTCACCGACGTGCGCATCGCCAGCACCCAGCGCCGGGTCGGTGGCAGGGCCTCGGTCTCCACGGTGGTCATGGCCCCACCCTACGGAGCCCCGGCCGATCCGCCCGCCGGGGAAATGACGAAACCCCCGAAAGCCGAGGGGCTTTCGGGGGTTTCGCGCGCACAGGTCACACCGTCACAGCGGCGGGAATCCCGCAGAGCCGGTCGCCATCCAGTTCCAGAAACCGGCGGCACGGTTGACCAGCAGGGCAATGACGTCGAGAGCAGTGCTTCCCATCAAGCTTCCTAACATTCGGACGAACGATTCGCCTGCCCACCATAGCAACTCGCTGCCGCTGATCACGACGCGATATCGCCGACGTTGGAGCATTACCAGCGAGCGCGCTCGTGTATTCGTCTCGCCGACAACGTGATCGCCGTTTCAGCAGGTGAGGCGGGTGCCGACGCGGAATCTGCCCGATGCCCGAGTTCCGCTCGCGATCGGCACGTCGGACGATCAATTGCCGGTCGAGGCGCATTTTCGACCGGCACGGACGGTCCACAGAATTTCGCCGTCGAAATATATAGTACCGAGGGAGCAAACCTTTCCGAAGTGAGACCGGTGACGCCCGACGAACACGGTGAGGACCGATGGCAGGCAACAGATACGAGCTCCTGCACCGACCCTTGTTCGCCCGCGCCCCGCTCGATCAGGGCAACGCGGCCAGTCGCATCAGCGCCTACATCTACGGCAACGTCCTGATCCTCGCCGCGCTGATCCCGGTCTCGCCGTCCGCCGAGAATGTCGGCATCCTCGTCGTCATCGGCACCGCCTTGTCCACGTTCATCGCGCACTCCTTCGCCGAGAGCGTCGGTCGATCGGTGCGGCACTACCCACCGCGCTTCACCCCACAGCGCTGGGCGAATCTGCGCGACTCGCTGCCCATCCTCAGCTCGGCGGTGGTGCCCTGCGCGATCCTGGCGGCCGCGGCCTTCGGGTGGCTCGAACCGCGCACCGCGCAAATACTCGCGGAGGTGGTGATGCTGGTACGGATCGGCGGCATCGCCTTCGTCATCCATCGGCTCCAGGGGCGAGGTCCCGACCGTTCGACACTGGTCGGAGCGGTACTCCTGAGCTGCGCGGCCACCACCGTCGTGGCGATCAAGGTGATCTTGACCCACTGACCGGCCACGAGATTCACCCGTTCCGGGTGAGGCCGCCGACGCGGTCCGCTGGTTGGCTGAAGTCGGCCGGCCACCGGGCGGACGGTCCGAGGGAGGAGCGCTCGTGAACGCGTACCCACCGATCGACGAGCACGGCATCGTCGGTGATCTCCAGACCGCGGCGCTGGTCTCGGCCGCCGGAACGATCGACTGGTGGTGTGCTCCCCGATTCGATTCCCCCAGCGTGTTCGCCTCGCTGCTCGACAGCGAGAAGGGCGGGTACTGCTCGATCGCCGTCGACACCACCGCCGCGGGCGCCGTCCGGCAGCTCTACCTCCCGGACACGGCCGTCCTGGTCACCCGGTTCTCCGGGCCCGACGGCGTCGGCGAGGTCGCCGACTTCATGGAACCGATCGAGAACACCGCGCCCACCGACCGGCACCGGCTGGTGCGAGTCGTGCGGGTGGTGCGCGGAAGCCTGACCTTCACCCTCGGGTGCCGCCCCCGGTTCGACTACGGACGCGCCACCCACACCCTCGACCGAGCCGACGACCGCACCGCCGTGTTCCGGTCCGCCACCGCCGACCTCCACCTGCAGACCACCGACCCGATCACGCTGCACCCCGACGGCACCGATGTCACCGCGCGATTCACGCTGGCCGCGGGTGAGCGAGCCGCCGTCGTGCTGACGACCACCGCCGCGGGTGGGCCCGCCGCGGCGCCTCCGTCGTGGGATGACATCGCCGAGGAGTTGGACCGGTGCCGTCACTTCTGGCAGGCCTGGTTGCGCTCGTCCACCTACCGCGGCCGCTGGCGCGACGAAGTCAACCGTTCCGCTATCACCCTCAAACTGCTCACCTACGCGCCGACCGGTGCGCCCATCGCGGCGGCCACCATGGGACTGCCCGAGCAGATCGGCGGCGAACGCAACTGGGACTACCGCTACACCTGGATCCGGGATGCCTCCCTCTCGGTCCGGGCCTTGATGGACCTCGGGTTCACCGCGGAGGCCTACGCGTTTCGCCACTGGCTGCGCGACCGGGTCGAGGCGGGCGGGACCGTCTCGGGTGAACCGCTGCAGATCATGTACCGCGTCGACGGCGACCCCCGGCTGGACGAAGTGATCCTGACTCATCTGGAGGGCTACCAGGGTTCGGCGCCGGTACGGGTCGGAAACGGCGCGGCAGACCAGATTCAGCTCGACATCTACGGCGAGGCGGCCGATGCCCTGGCCCAGGCCACCGATCTGGCCGCCATCTCCGGATGGCGGACCTTCACCGGTCTCCTCGACTGGCTCGCCGACAACTGGGACCGACCGGACGAGGGAATCTGGGAAACACGCGGTGGCAAACAGGAATTCACCTACAGCAGGCTGATGACCTGGGTGGCCTTCGACCGCGGCATCCGGATGGCGACCGAGCAGGCCAGACCCGCCGACCTGGCCCGCTGGACGGCCGAACGCGACGCGGTCTTCCGCGAGATCGTCGAGCGGGGCTGGAGCGAGCAGCGCCAGGCGTTCGTGCAGCACTACGCCACCGAGGTCCTCGACGCGTCGCTGCTGCTCATGCCCCGCATGGGCTTCCTGTCACCGACCGACCCGATGTGGCTGAGCACCCTCGACGCGATGGACCGGGAGCTCGTCAGCGACAGCCTGGTCTACCGCTACGACCCCGAGGCATCGCCGGACGGTCTGCGCGGGACCGAAGGCACCTTCAATCTGTGCAGCTTTCTGTACGTGGAAGCCCTCGCGCGGACCGGACGGCTGCAACAGGCCCGCTACGCCTTCGACAAGATGCTTACCTATGCCAATCACGTCGGCCTGTTCGCCGAGGAGATCGGTCCGTCCGGCGAGCAACTGGGCAATTTCCCGCAGGCATTCACCCACCTGGCTCTGATCGCCGCCGCCCTCGCGCTCGACGAGGAACTCGATCGCGCCGAGGCCGAGCCGTCTTCTACAACCACGAGGAGTCGAAAATGACGAGCGATACACCACCGGCGCACCGCCCCCCGCCCGAGGCAGAGCCTTTTCAACGGCAGGCCGTCGCGGAGGGAATATCCGTCGTGGCCGGGTGCATGCTTCTCATCTTGGCGGCAGTCTCGGTCCTGCAGGGTATTTCCGCCCTGCAGAGCGACGAAATATATATCGCCGGAACCGAATATGTGTACAAATTCGACACCACGACCTGGGGCTGGGTCCATGTCGTGCTCGGCGTACTGGCGCTGGTCGTCGGCGTCGGCCTGGTAATGGGGACGACTTGGGGCCGATACAGCGCGCTGGGAGTCGCCGCGTTGGTGATCGTCGCGAATTTCTTGTCCCTGCCCTACTACCCGGCCTGGTCCCTCGTGATCATCGGGCTCAGCGTGGCCGTCATCTGGGCCGTCATGGCCTGGCAGCCCCAACACTGAGTCCATTCCGGCGATGTGCGACGACGATCGGCGGTCCACACGGTGAACGATGACTCCGCGGCTCGGATCCGATGCTGGGCGGCCAGGGCGGCCTTCCTCTTCGCCGCCATGACAGCCGTGATCCCGGTGCTGTTCGCGGGGGTGGTCGGGACGCTCGGGTTGCTGATCGTGGGTACCGGCGGCGTTGTGGTCACGGTCGCCGCGCTGTACTGGTTTCTGACCATGTACGGGCCTGCGCGCTGGGTGTCGCTGGCGATCGCGGTGCTGTCGCCGATCTTCGTCATCGTGGCCTTCGTGCGCGCCCACCTGCTGTGGGTGGCGCTGCTCGCCGCCGGATCGGCCCTGCTGGCGGTCGCCTGCGCGCGCGTCGCGCTGCGCACCGGGAGTCCGCGCACCGCCGCGGTCGAGCATCCCGCCCCGCAGGCCCGGCATCCGTTCCTGATCATGAATCCGCGTTCCGGCGGTGGGAAGGTCGAGAAGTTCGATCTGCGCCGCAAAGCCGAGGAACTCGGGGCCGAAGTCGCCCTGCTGGAGGGCTCCGTCGATGTCGAGGCGCTGGCCAGGCAAGCCGTCGACCGAGGCGCGGATCTGCTCGGGGTGGCGGGCGGTGACGGCACCCAGGCGCTGGTGGCAGGCATCGCCGCCGAGCACGGACTGCCGTTCCTGGTGATCAGCGCGGGGACCCGGAATCACTTCGCGATGGACCTCGGCCTCGACCGCGCCGATCCGGCCGCCGGGCTCGACGCCCTCCGCGACGGGGTGGAGTTGCGCGTCGACCTCGGCCGCATCAACGGCCTGCCCTTCGTCAACAACGCGTCGTTCGGCGTCTACGCCGAGATCGTGCGCAGTCCCGCCTACCGCGACGACAAGACCGCGACAGTCTTGCGCCTACTCCCCGATCTCCTCGCCGGGCACGCGGGCAACCGGCTCGTCGTGCGCGTCGACGGCACGACGATCACGGGGCCGCAGGCGATCCTGGTCAGCAACAACCCCTACGGCACCAGCGATCTCGCTGGGCTGAGCCGACGGGATCGCCTCGATCGCGGCGCGCTCGGCGCGGTCACCCTCTCGGTCGCGAACACCCGCGACGCGGTCGGCCTGATCCGTCGCACCCGCAGCCACGGCCTGACACAGCGGACCACGATCGAAGTCACCGTCGACACCGACGCACCGCGGATCCCGGTCGGCGTCGACGGCGAATCCCTTCAGTTCGACACCCCCGTGCGCTGCGTCATCGAACCGGGCGCGCTGCGCGTGCTGGTACCGCGAAACCGGCCGGGGACCCCTGCCGCCGCGCCCACGATCGATTGGCTCCGGCTGCGGGACTTGGCCATTCACGGCGGCACCGGAGAACATCGCCGAACGCGGTGAGCGATTCCGGCCACGGTGATCGTTGGCGCTGAGGCGGTAGAGATTCCGATCCGTGCGGACCGGAGTCTCCTTTGGTCTGCCGAACCGGCTCTTCACGCCAGGCGCGCGCCTGATATGAAGGTGCGGGTGGGACGTAAGAAGTTGCTGGAGCCGACCCTGGCGGAGTTGCCGCACGGGCCGCATGGCCTTGCTCGTGAGCTGGTTGCCGGGTCGCAGCGGCAGCGGCTTTTGTACGGGGTGACGGTCGTCGTCGCGGATCGCGGCTATCTCACTGTGACGATCGCGGATATCGCTGCGGCGGCGAAGGTTTCGCGCCGGACGTTCTACCAGCACTTCCCGGACAAGGAAGCGTGCTTCCTCGCCGCGGCCGAGACGGGCCGGGATCTGATGATCGAGCATCTCGAGCACGTGATGAGGGAGGTATTCGCCGGACCGGTGGAGCCGTTCGAGGCACTGCGGCTGGGAATTCGCGAATACCTCACCCTGTTGCGTGACGAACCGTCGTTCGCCCGCTCGTTCTATCTGGAGACCGCCCCGGCCGGGCCGCGCGCGATCGAGTCGTTCGAGCGATGCCAGCACTGGTTTGCCGGGTTCATCCGATCATGGCGTGCAGCGGCAGGCCCCGTTGATCCATCGGTGCCGGACGACGCGTATCTGGCGGTGACCGATGCGACCAACGAGGCCGTCCGCAGGACCCTGCGCGCCGGAGGTGACTTGCTCGAGCTCGAGGACATGGTGTTGTACATCCACCGCACGCTGCTCGGGCTGGAAATCCCTGCCGGCTAGGGCACGACTTTGTCGCCCGGCCCGGTGAGGTCGCAGGAATCGTCGTCGCTGGTGTTGCCGCCTTCGGAAACAATCCTCGCGAACACCTTCGCGCAGTTGGCCCGAACGGTGTCGGAGGTGTTTCCCCGGATGGTGGAGTTCCGCAATATCACGGTGCCCACTGGAAAATTCACCACGTCCGTCACCTGCTGTGGAAGGGTGTCGAGGTAGGCGGGCGCCACGTTGATGCCACCACCCGCGTCCGAGGCGCTGTTTCCGGTGACGGTCGCACGATCGAAAGTCACCACGCCCCGGCCCCGGACGTCTACGCCGCCGCCGCGTCCGGCGAATCCACCCGGGCGGTACCACACTTCGGGATTGACCACGCGGTTGTCGGAGATCGTCGAGTCGGTGAAGGTGCAGGTGTTATCGCATCGCACGCCGCCCGCCTCGCCGGATGTGTTGCCGGTGATAGTCGTGTTTCTCGTCTGCAGGTCCGACCCCGGCACGTTGAAGATCCCGCCGCCGTACCCGGCGCTGTTACCCCGGACCACGACATCGTCGAGTACGAGATTCGACGAATTGGAAATTCCGCCGCCGCCGGTGTCGTAGTACGGGATCTCATGCTGCGCGGTGACTCCGCCGGTCACGGTCGATCCCGTCAACGTCACGGGCGCGGAGATACTGAGCACCCTGTCGATCCCATTGGCATCCAACACTGTCCGGTCGCGGCCCGCGCCACGCAGCGTCGTCGGCGCGGTGAGGTTCAGGTCTCCCGTGGTCGGATCCGGGTTGCGGCCCTGCACTTTCTGTGGGTCGGGCGGGATCGTCAAGATGTAGCGCCCCTCGGGCACCACGATTGCGCTCCCCGGCCGGGCATTGGCCGTCTGAACCGCCGCTCGCAGTGTGCAGGTGCCGGAGGCAGTACGGCATAACCCGCTTTGTGGATCGGCCGCGACGCCGTCTGCTGTGGTGTCGACCGTGATCACCGTGGGAGAACCGGGTGCGTTGTCGGCGTAGGCCGCCCCGGGAAATCCGCCTGCGGAACCAACGATCAGGGCTGTGATGGCGACGGCGCGGGCCGCCGCGGGGGATGTGCTCGTCCTCATAAGGTTACTGATCCAATTCACGAACATCGAGTGAGGTACGCCCGCGTATGAGTGGGGTACGCGAGCGTCTACCACTATGTCTCAGAGTGGTGCTCCTCGGGCGTGTTTCCAGAAATCCGTTTCGGAGTTACGGATTCGCCTCGCTCGGCCCGGCGCTGATCCAAGATCGACCGTTTCCCGTGACACAGCGGAAAGGCTTCATACGGCACACCGTACGGCGGTGCCGGTGAAGTTCATCACCGGCCAGAACTGCCAACGCCAGCCCTGGGCCGCCACCGATGCGGGCGCGCAGCTACGCGCGGTGGTGAAAGGCATCCGTGCCGCAGTCGCGGCTCGCGCCGTCACCGAGCCCGACCGCACTCCCCGCCCCACGACTCCCCCGTTGCCACTGCCCGCGCGATGGTCGCCCGCGGATGTCGTCGTGCAACTCGACCTCGACCAGTGGAACAGTGTCGCCGCAACGCATTCCGGCACGACCAACGGCCTGTTGATCGCACTCGGGGCAGGCCTGCTCGGTCGCAGCGGCCGCGTCGGCGACACCGCCGACATCCGCGTCGACATCCCCCACTCGATGCGCACCACGAACGATCCCCGCGCGAATGCCACCACCGGCCTACCGATTTCGGTCCGATACAGCACCACCGACCGCATCGACCTGGGCGCCGTCCGCGCGTCGGTCAAACGTGCCGCCACCGCCTACCGCGACCCGGCGACCACCCCCGCCCTCCAGCACCTGCAACCCCTGCAGATGATCCTCCCCCGCTTCGTCCTGCACCACTTCGCCCGCACCGCCAAAGCCCCGGAATGCCTGTGCACCAACCTCGGTGAAACAGCCAAGGGCGTCGCCGCCATCGGCGACCACCACGCCGCCGCCGTCCTCATGCGCCCGGTAGTCTGCACCGGCGACCCCGATATGTTCCGCCGCGTAGAGGTGGGCGTAAACCTCTCCTTCTCCACCGACGGCCACACGGTCACCCTCGCCGCCACCGGCGCCGACCCCGACCGCTTCCCCACCCGCACCGCCCTGCGCACCCTGCACACCGCCGAATTCGACTTCTGGGGCCTCACACCCCACTTCTGGTGAGAACTGGCACGACCCGCCGAGCTCAATCGATGTCGTCCGCTGCGCCGACACCGCACCCCGCATGTCACCAGTAGTTGTAGTCGTACTTGTGCCAAGCCTCGTCGAAGGGCAGGTAGTAGATCGCCGCCTCCGCCTCGGTTCGTTCCGGTGCGGTGGTGCCCGGCGCGAAGTAGGCGAATCCGTTCGAGCCGATGCCATTGCCGACGCGGAACAGGCAGGCGCCGTCATCGTTTCGGCGGACCGAATCGACTCGGTGCACGCCGATCCACGTCGGCTGGGTTCGTTCGGCGCACTCCTGCGCCTCGTCGGTCATGGCGCCCTCGGACAACCGCCACGCCGCCCGCTCCGGAAGACGTTGATCGACCGCCACCATCGTCCCCACGAGGATCAGCGGCAGGATCGACGACACCGCGAAGGCGCGGTACTTCACCACGCCCACCAGCGCCAGGACCAGCCAGGGTATGCCCGCCGCCAGAATGGTCGCCATCGCAAGGACAGCGAGCAGCAGATTCGAGTCGAGGCCTTGCGTGATCGAGAGGATCAATGCCGCAAGCCAAGTCACCGCGGTCACCACGCCCATCGTGATCAACCACCAGCCGGGCGGTCGTTGACGCTGTCGCCCCGGCCGCGGCATCTCCCCCACCGAAGTCATATCGCCACACTATCCCGCGCCGATCCCCTCGCTCAGAACCGCAAGCGCACCCACAGTGCGAAATCCCTCGGGAACCCGAAGGCTCCCAGGGGATTTCGATGACGTGGAGTTGGATCAGCCGTTGTCGGCGGCCTTGAACTCGCGACGACGGCGGTGCAGGCGACTTCTTGCCCGGGGCCGGGCGGTCTACTCGCAGCGATGTGTCAGGCGCGAGGTATCAGCAGTGGGCCGGCTCGCTTGATCCAGCCCGAGATGATCTCGCTGCGGACATGGTGCACACCGGGCAGGCCACCGATGCGGTCGGCGAGGTAGTCGTGGAGTTCATCGGCGGCAGTGAATTCGAGAAGGGTCAGGACGTTGCTCGCACCGGTGGTCGTCGCGGCGAACGCGACTTCGGCATGGGAGCCGATGGCATCGGTCACGACACGCAGTGCGGAGGGACGCGCGTCCAGCCAGCAGATGACGTCGAGGTTGCATCCGTAGAACTTGGGATCGACTTCGACCTCGAACATCAGCACGCCGCGTTCGGTGAGCTCGCCGATTCGGCGGCGCACAGTCGATTCGGGGATGCCGGAGACGGCGGCGAGGCGTGCGATGCTCATCCGCCCGTCGATGGCGAGTAGCGCGAGCAGACGTTCGTCGGCGGCCGAGCGGGGTGTGTCTGTCCACGACCGCTCAGGTGTCAGCGTCGCGGGAGCCGGGGCGATGGCCGCTTGCTCTTCGAGGGTGAGCGCTTGTAGTCGGCCTGGCCATCCGCCGACACCGGCGACAGGGGTGAGCAGTCGCTGGGCGGTCATCGTGTTGATATCGGCGCGCCGTCGGAACTGCTCGAGCACGTCGCCGGCCTCGCGGGTTGTCGCGGTGGTGCGCAGCATGCAGGTGAGCTCGCCGCTGCCCGCCAGCGACGCGATCCAGGAGGTGTCGTTGCGGGCGGCGAGTGCTCGAGCGAGGGCGTCGACCGATGCCGGTGGAGCCGTGATGCGCAGCAACCAGTCGGCCTGCGCGCGCGGGTCGTGCCGGGTCACGCCGACCACCCGCAGCACCAGCCGGGAACGCAGGCGGTGGTATCGACGCGAGACCGCGCGCTCCGACAGGCCGAGCACCGTCGCGATGCGTGCGAACGAGGCACGGCCGTCGAGCTGGATCGCGTGCAGTATGCGCCGGTCATCCTCGTCGAGACTGACGACTTCCACCATGAGCACCAACTCTAATGCTGGTATCCGCCATGTGACACCGCCGTGAACGACGATCTCCCTCGTACAGGTCACAGTGGTCGTGTGTACCCGTCCAGGGCGACCCGGCTACGCCGGAAGTCCGTGAACGCCAAGGAGACTCTCGTGCTGACAGTTCTGCCCATCCGCTACGTCGCCGATGTAGCGGCATCCCGTCGCTTCTACGAAGGTCTCGGATTGACCTATCGCGCTGAGGAGAGCGTCGCCGTATGGGCGCAGCTGGACGCCTCCGCCGGCGCGGTCGGGATCCACGACGCCGCGGTCTCGAAGGGGCGCGCGCCCGGCACGGTCGAACTCGGTTTCTCCACCGATCAACGGCTCGAGGACGTTTCCGCCCGGCTGAGCGCCGACGGTTACGAGCACACCCTCGTCGAGGAGGATTTCGGCCGCAGCATCCGGGTTACCGATCCGGACGGCGTCGTTCTGCAGATCCAGGAGATCGATCCCGAGACCGTTCGGCGTTCGCAGGCAGCACTGTGAATCACGCCGGGCTGTGCGACGGCCGCCACCGTCGCATCGAAGCTTTTCTGGGTCGAGGTGAACATCCAACAGTTCGGCGGGTGGCATGACGACGGTCACCACCTCCTGACACCGGAGAATTAGGCTCAGCGGATGACGGTGGTGCGCTCGATCCTGTTGTTCGTCCTGGCCGCGATCGCCGAGATCGGCGGTGCCTGGCTGGTCTGGCAAGGAGTGCGCGAGCACCGCGGATGGGCCTGGATCGGTGCCGGGGTGATCGCGCTGGGGATCTACGGATTCGTCGCGACGTTGCAGCCCGACGCCAACTTCGGACGCATCCTGGCCGCTTACGGCGGGGTGTTCGTCGCCGGATCGCTGCTGTGGGGCATGGCACTGGACGGGTTCCGACCCGATCGCTGGGATGTGATCGGCGCGGCGATCTGCTTGGCCGGGGTCGCGGTCATCATGTACGCGCCGCGAAACGCCTGACCGGCCGATCTCGTTCGTCGCCGAACGGGTGAATCATGCAGCTTGACCGGCCTCATCCCGGCGCACCGACGTATCGTGGATGCCCTGGCTAGGCCGATGCTCGTAGCCGCCCACTCGCCGATGAACCGTGTCGACATCCCGTACGGCAGAACCGTGGACGCTCCCCTCCAGCGTCCACGGTCTGCCCGCGCACCACGACTCGCATGGCCCGGTCCTCTGACACGCAATGGGGTCGGGCCTGTCGCGCACGTCGGCGCGGACCAGACCGGCTGACCCTGTTCCGTCTCCTCGGCATCTCCCCCGAACGTTCGACTCTTGTTGTCTCTCTTCGACCTTCGAGCTCAGCCCGGAGGCGACATCGCCGAGCCTAGTCACAGCAACGACTACCGGCAAGAAATTTCGGTTAAAAATTACCGAAAGTCCTTCGGTGCCACGCATCAACAGTGAGATGTAGGAGAAAATCGGTCAACTATCGCTACGATGTGTTCCATGCCAGGAGGACATGCCGAGATCCTCGCGGGGTTCGTCCGAGACCGCCGCGAGAAGAAGCTCAACATGTCCTTGGCCGATGTGGCCGATGCCGGTGGGCCGTCGAAGCCGACGATGGTCAAGATCGAGGCCGGGGAGATCACCAACCCCAAGAAGAAGACCTTCAACCGCCTCGACACGTCCCTGCAATGGGTGCCCGGCTCGGCGGCGGGCGCCTACTGGTACGCGGCCACACCGGTCGGGCTGGAGGATGAGCGTCGAGGCGGTGAGCCGCTCAGGCTGACCGGCGGGACAATCGAGGTTCCGCTCGAACGGGTCTCGGGGTTGATGGAGATCCAAGCAGATTTCCACACTGCCCTCGATGGTGATCCCAAACTCGCCAGCCTACGCGGACTCGCTGAGCGTCTCGATTACGAGGTCAACCTGATTGTTGGGCAATGGGTCTCAGATATGATGGCGCGCAACCGATCTCAGGGAACTCTCCACGCAGGACTGGAGGTTGTTCTCGGGGAGGCGCTGTCGACTCCCGTTGCGAGCGACGACCCGAACGCCGAGGATCGGCTGTATCGGCGATACCTCGCCGGCGGTAGGTACGCCGAGAATCTCTCTGCGGACTTGCAGCAGAAGTTCGAGCGTCGGGCCAAGCAGCAGAGGAGGTGACATGCATGCCGAGTGACAGTCCGCTGCTGCCTCCCTTGAGTGCAAGGGTCAACCAGCTGTTCAGGACCTTCCATTCAAGGTCGGAACCTGAACAATCCGTGACCATCGTCGCCCGGTCCATCAGTCACCTCATCGGCAGATCTGTCGAGGAGATCGAGATCGTCCGACTTCGTGCGGGCGATCACGACGACGGCAGCGCCGACCCTGATCTGCTTTCCGGCATTGCGCAGCATTTCTCGGTGTCTGGTATCTACTTGGGCACCGAGCCGCATGTCGTAGCCGGTATCGACCAGGACCTGCGATTGCTGGCCGCCGCGCGTGATGCCGGTGTCAAGCACATCGCGTTGCGAGGTGCCAATGTCGATGCCGGACAGCTCGCCGCGGCGCTGGCCCATCTTGCAGAGATCGACGAGAAGCGTTAAGTCGGCCAGGGCCGACAGGGGGGTGATGATGGACCAACAGAAATTCGACGAACTGACGCGCACGGCGCCGATCCCCTACCCGTGGGATCCGACCGAGTACGTCAACCGCGTCGCCGAAGCCCGCGGACGTCCGATCGTGCTGTGCCCGATCGATCCACAAGCGCTGGCAGGTACCGGATGCGGAACCGGCAGCGGATTGTGGATCGCGCGCGAACACGACGACGTGATCATGTACGGCGGCGCAACCGAGTCGCACGCCTACCACATCATCGCCCACGAGATCGGGCACATGCTGCTCGGCCACGACCAGGCGGGGGCCGGCTCGACCGAGGCTGCCGATGCTCTGCCGTTGAACGACTTGATGCCGTCCCTGACAGCCGAAAGTATCCGCAGCGTACTGCGGAGACAGGACTACGGCAGCGACCGCGAGCGTGACGCCGAGACTTTCGCCGACCTCTTGATGGTCCACGCCATGCTTCCCCAACGGACGCCGAGTCGGATCCGCTCGACGCTCTTCCGCGCCCGGCACCGGTGAGATGACATCCCACATTCCGCTGTATCTGAGCGTGCCGATCATCGTAGGCATCTTTGCGACCCTGACCGGGCGCGCACTGCTGCTGAACGAGACCACGGTGGACCGGCTGATCAACCGCGCGATCGCTGCCGCGCTGGTCGGCATGCTGCTGCGCGAGTCATGGGTCGAACACGCCCTGGCCTGGATGCTGCCGGGAGACGACAACAACGTCGTGAATCTGGCTAGACAGGTGTCGCATGGACCGGTCTTGCTGATCGTGTCCAGCCTCTACGGGATCGCCAAACTGTGGGGCGGCGCCGACCCGGCAACAGCATGGAAACGACAGCGCAGATACGACCTCTTCGTTGTCGCCTGCACCGTGATCCTCATGATCGCCGGCACACCAGCGCGGCGAGCGAACCTGCTCGTCGATCAGCTTCTGGGCTGGCCGGCGGTCGTCTTCTTGATCGTCTACTGCCTTCCCATCGCGGCCGCCATGATATTGCTCGTCCGGATCTGCATCCGGGAGATGCGCCATGCGGACACCACCGTCTACGAACGCGCGGTCTTCGCTGTCATCGTGATCACCGGCGTCGGGCTCTGCGCCGACATAACCTTCAGCGTGGTCGAGGCGATCACTTGCGTCCTGACCGACCAGTCGATCGCCGATCCCGAGATGCGAAGAGACGCAGCGACGTTCGTGGCCGCGACGGTCCTCCTGGTCGGCGTCACGGTAGTCCCCTTGGTCAGTACTCTCATCACGAGGCTGGGCTGGGACCGCGTCAGCCGGTACCGGCGACGCCTGCACCCCCTGTGGGCGGATTTGACCGCTGCAGTACCCGAGGTCGTGCTGGATCTGCCGCGGGGCCGAGGCAGCGACATCGACGCAGCGGTTCTTCTGCATCGCATGACCGTGGAGATCCGCGACAGCCTGTTGGACCTCGAGCGCTATACCGATGCCGGCGAGACTCTTCGGCCCGGCGGCGGCGGTGCACAGGACAACGCACGGAGGGTCGCGGTGGCGATGGCCGCCAAAGCCGGTGGCCGCGAACCGCGGATCGGCCTCACATCATTCCGCACCGAAATCCAGCCAGGGACCCACGATCTCACTGCAGAGCTTGTGGAGCTGCTGGCGCTGGCCAAAGCATGGCCGCGCGCCCGCGGCATGCTCACAACCGATGACCGCAGACGTCTCGATCTGTCTGTGGCCAGATAGGAGCTACGCCATGGTGACCACCACCTCGGCCCCGACGCCCCACCGCGCTCTCCCCCACCCGAAGTTCCGGCTTCCGTGGTTCGGCGACTTGCTGACCACCGATCCGGTCAAGCCTGTCCAGATGTCGTGGCGGGACGCGCAGAACCTCGGCGAGATTTTCGAGCGCAAGATCATGAACTGGCCGATGGTCGTGGTTTCGGGCACCGACCTGATCAACGAGGTCAACGACGAGAAGTTCTGGACCAAGCACGTCGGGGTCCTGTTCAAGAAGCTGCGGCCGATCGCTCGTGACGGCCTGTTCACGGCCTACAACCATGAGCCGAACTGGCACCGAGCGCACAACATCCTCGCGCCGAGTTTCACCGCGCAGTCGATGCGCAGCTACCACGACACGATGTGTGGAGTAGCCGACGAGCTGGTGGACTACTGGAGCGATCGCGCCGGCCAGTGGGTTGACACTGCCGAAGACATGAACCGTTTCACTCTGGAGGTCATCGCTCGAGCCGGTTTCGGCGGCTACGACTTCGAGTCCTTCGGCCGCGGCACCCCGCACCCCTTCGTCGCCGCGATGCTGCGCTCGCTGCGCTACATCAACAGCTATGCCAATCTGCCTACCTTCCTGGAGAAGACCGTCGGGCGCCGGGCAGCTGCTCAGCACAAGCGCGACATCGCCACGACACACGCGATCGTCGACGAGGTGATCGCTGCCCGCAAAGCCGGCGGCACCGTCGGTGAACACGGCGACCTGCTCGATCGCATGCTCACGGTGGAGGACCCCGAAACCGGCGAGCGGCTCTCCGACACCAACATCCGGTATCAGATCTTCACGTTCCTGGTCGCCGGCCACGAGACCAGCGCCGGAGCCCTGGCGTTCGCGCTCTACGAACTCGCGCGAAACCCGGAGGCAGCGGCGAAGGTACGCGCCGAGATCGACGAACGTTTCCCCGGCCGCGACCGGCCGACGATCGCGTTCGAGGACGTGGCCAAGTTACGGTCGGTCCGTCGCGTCGTCGACGAGACACTCCGGCTCTGGCCCGTGGCCCCGGGATACTTCCGGGAGGCGATCACCGACGTCACTATCGGCGACGGCTACCACTTCAAGCCCGGCGATTGGGTATTCGTCCTCACGTTGCAAGCCCATCGCGATAAGAGCGCTTGGGGCGAGGACGCGGACCAGTTCGAGCCCGACCGCTGGCTCAGGACGAACCTCGCCGAGACCGACAACCGCCGAATCTACAAACCCTTCGGCACCGGGCTACGCGCCTGCGTCGGCCGCCAATTCGCCTACCACGAGATCATGCTCGCGCTGACCTACATCCTTCATCAGTTCGACTTCGAGCACGAGCCCGACTACGCGCTCGACATCGCCGAACAGATCACCCTCAAGCCGCGAGGCTTCAAGCTGCGAGTCACCCCCCGACGGTAGCTGCGAGCGCCGAGGCCGGAGCGCACGGCGTGCCGGCAGCAACCGCGCAGAAACCAACGAAGTCCGGGTAGCGACTGGTCAGGGCGTTTGATGGTTCTGCCTGCGGTACGTGGTGTTTGGTGCTTGGCTTGGCTGCTGACGGGGTTGGTCGGTGTGCTGGAGGGTCGGGTTCGTGGCCACGCGAGTGTTCGCGGGCGAGGAGTTGGAGCGTCTGGGGGGACCCGGAGATCAGCCGTGAGGAGTTGTTCCGGTATTTCACGTTGACCCCGGCGGATTTGGCGTTCGTCGCGCCGCGTGAGCGGGGCGCGGTAGTCCGTCTCGGCCTGGCGGTGGCGATGTGCACGCTGCCGTGGTTGAGTTCGTGCGGACGAGGTGACCGCGGCGCCGACGGTGGCAGTGGCGCATCTGGCGCAGCAGCTGGAAGTCGATGCGGCGCAGCTTTGTTCGCAGCCGAAGAACTTGAACGTCTGCGGGGATTCCCACCCTCCAGTGCGCCGATCCACATCATCGGCAAGCCAAGCACCAACCAGCCCGACCCGCACACTGAACGTGGAAACTGCCTACTAGCAGGGCATTACGCCATATCCGTTGCTTTCGCGCGGTTACTACCGGGACCCCGTACACGCTGCATCAATTGCGGCATTCCCGGCTTACGCATGCCGCAGAGGAAGGCGCGTCGACCCCGGTGCTGATGAAGCTGTCCGGGCATACCTCGGGGTTTCGGATTGCCGATTCGATCGTAGAATTCCGGGTCTTCCTCAGTCAAAGGGACAGGTTCGTCGGTGCTCAGCCAGGCTGCAACCGGGCAGCGGCGGTGGTGAGCAACTCGGTCCATGGTGCGTGCCCGGCCAGGTGGAGCGGAACCGAGTAGTCGGCTACTCATGTGCTGGATTCACTTCACCATCAAAATTGATTCGAGCCTTGCACTAGAAAGGAGTGATCAGCATGGTGGATCTCCGGGTCGATCAGACGTTGAACGCGGTCGCTCAGACCGTCGAGGATGCGGGGGGAAACAGCAGCGTACTTGCGCTCTCATCGACGGCAGTCGGTATCGGAACGACGTCGCCAGAAGCGCTGCTGCAGGTTGCCGGGAACGTGCGGCTCGAGAAGAACGGCTCCCCGAAGCTGGGGATCCGGTCCCGGGGAAACGGCACCCAGCACTACAGCCTGCGCGCGACCAACGACGCCGACGCCGCCGGCGGCCGACGCTTCGTGATCCGCAACGAAAGCGAGCAGCGAGATGACCTGATCCTCGACAACGCCGGCAACATCCAGACCCCCGGGGACGTGCGGCTCGAGAAGAACGGCTCCCCGAAGCTGGGGATCCGGTCGCGGGGAAACGGCACCCAGCACTACAGCCTGCGCGCGACCAACGACGCCGACGCCGTCGGCGGCCGACGCTTCGTGATCCGCAACGAAAGCGAGCAGCGAGATGACCTGATCCTCGACAACGCCGGCGATGTCCGGCTCGCTGGGGATCTCCAGCTCGACCGGAGGCTAGCGATTCAGCCGCGCGGGCTCGGCGTCCAGAACTACAGCCTGCGTGCCACGGACCTTGCAGATGCCGCCGGAGCTAGTTGTTTTGTGATCCGCAACGAAAGCGAGCAGCGAGATGACCTCGTCCTCGACAGCGCCGGCAATATCCATATCGCTGGGGACATCATTCTGCAGAATGCCGACTGCGCCGAGGATTTTCAGGCCGAGGATCCTGGAGCCAGCGAGCCAGGGACGATCATGGTGGTCGGAGACGACCTGAAGCTCCGTGTGAGCGACGCGCCGTACGACACGTGTGTCGCGGGCGTCGTCGCCGGCGCCGGCGACCTTCGGCCCGGGATCGTGCTGGGCCGCGGCACCGCAGCCACCGCTGGCGTGCCGATCGCGTTGATCGGGCGCATCATGTGCAAGGTCGACGCCGATACCGGGCCGATCCGGGTCGGCGACCTCCTCACCAGCTCGGCCGTTCCAGGTCATGCGATGCGGGCTGCCGATCCGCAGCGCGCGTTCGGCGCCGTCATCGGCAAGGCGCTGGGCACGCTGACGTCCGGCCGCGGCATGATCCCCATGCTCGTGGCACTGCAGTAGGCAAGCTGAAGGTAGGTGCATGGCCATGCTGAGCGTCGCGGGTGTCGCCTCCGGAACCAGCGCGAACCGACCTGGTCTGCTCCTGGATCGGCAGGAATCAGACAACCTTCGGACGCCGGTCGCATTGACGGTGAGCGCGTGGAGCCTGGCTGACGCCACAGCGCCACCTCTCGAGGTCGGCGATCTGCTCACCTCATCAAGCCCCGACTACCATTGCAGCGGTCGACCGCTGCGTGGTGAGACTCGACGCGGGGCTGGGCGCAACCCTCGCTTCAGACGCTGGGCTGGTCCTCGCGCTGTTCTGCTTGAGGTGACCACCCGACGCCGAACTCTTCGATCGGCTGCCGACCGACAATCGTTTCGACGCTTCCAGACCTGAAGGCCTCAGGTCGATCTCTCATCGGCGAAGGGAACGGCAGTTGAGGCCCACCTCCTGAAACAGCAGCAGCGAGGAAGAGGAGTACATGATGCTGAGCCTGCGTGATGTGGCACGGCGGTGCCTGGGCGTCACCGGATCGATGTCGGTGAATCGCGACGTCTTCGGCTACATCTTCCGCGATATCGACGGGTCGTTGTTCGGTCAGCTTCAGGCCGGCGACATCCTGCCCGGCTCGGGCACGGCCACGAATCGTTCACTCCAACGGCACCTGCAGACAATCAACGGCAGCGCCTTTGACTTGGTGCCCATCTTCGTAGGCCACCAGAACGACTTCTCGGGCACCTTCACGCCCGACCAGGCTACGCGGGTCCAGTACGCCATCCAGATCGCGCGGGACATCTACGCCCAGCGAAACGTGGGGATCCGGCGCATCAAGTGGCAGTTCATCGCGGATACGCGGATGACGCCGAGCGCCTACGCCAACATCCGCAACCGGGCCGAGGCCCAGAATCTGACCGATGACTTCTCCGGCCCGCTCGGGGGGATCGACGTCTTCTTCGTACAGTCCATCGGCGACGCGGATGGCTGGTCGAACGTGGACGGGCCATGCGACAAGGATTCCAGTGATGACCTTACTGGAGCGGTCCTCGAGGTCTCGGGATCGCGGCGCATCACCGGCATCTTGCTTGGCCACGAGGTTGGGCACTATCTCGGGCTCGGTACCGGGACATCGGCCACGAACGTGATGGGCGTCGATATCAACCCTCCCGACGGGATCGACGAAATCGGCGTCAACAGCACCGGTCTGACTGCCGAGCAGGGGACGACCATGCGCAGCCATTGCTCCGTAGATGTGAGCCCGTCTGCTTAGGGACCTAGGAGAGATGATGCCTTCAGTGAACGTCGGGTCGCTCACCCCCGCAATTCGTGAGCTCGTAATGGACGAACCGTCCGGGCGGCGCCGCGTTCGCTCCCTCAGCGATGCCGAACTCCAGCTACTCATTGCCGTTGCCCATGACGAGCAGGGCGTCGACGTTCCCCTTAGCCGCCACCGGGCCTTGGGCGTGCTCGCCGCCGTGGCCAGCGCAGAGGTTGTCCTCCCGGTGCTAGAGCAGGTTGCCGGTGATCGCGCCGCCGGGCGAACCGATCGCGTCGCCGCACTCCGGGGTCTCGGCAGAGTCGCCACCCCCGCCGCAGAAAGGCTGCTCCTCGGGCACATCACCGATGCGGACCCCGCCGTGCGCCGGGAGGCCTTCGCCGCCCTCGGCACCTTCGCCGGCACGTCGGCCCTGAACGCGCTCATGGCCCTCGATGAGACTGGTGACAACGCGTCACAACGTCAGTTGACCCTGACCCGGGCGATGATCGCGCATCGAGAAGGAGCAGATGGGCCGTTCCTCCCCGACATCAGCGGGAGTCGCCCAGGCACTCGAGGAGACGATGACACGCGCGAGGTGAGCCTCGAGTTGAAGTCGGCGGAGGACACGACCGAGGACGCCGAGCGATTTCGCGGACCAACGTTCGGCATCGACCTCACCGATCGGGCATACGGACTCCGGTGCGGCCGGGCCGAGTGGTCGGTCTTCGTGAACCGTGATCTCGGCAGCTCGTTCTCGGCGCGGGAACGGATGCTCGAGCGACCCTGGATCGCCGCCCTGATGGCCCGCTGGGCGCTTCCTGCCCTGGCCATGACCACGCAGTACCTGGTGATGACCCGCCCAGTGGGGCTGTCGGTGAGAGTCGACGTGGTGAGGACCGACGGGGAAATCGCGTACACGGGCTCCGCTGAGCTCGTGGGCGAGGAGCTTGCCTTCTCGGTCACTGACGTCGACCGCCCGCAAACCGTGCCCACCACCCTCGCTGGAGCCATCGAACCCGACGGCGTTCGGCTCGACGTTGCGGCAGTATCGACCAAGCGGGTGGGTAAGCGCCAGACACAACCAGCGAGGCCAGACCGCGGCTGACGTCGGCCTGTCGCATCGCCCTGTCATCGACAATTGCTCGGGCCGGGCAGGATGCCACTGTCGATGGCGACCGCCGAGCTCGACCGGGATGAGCCCGTCAGGCTAGTGCGGCTACCGCTTGAGTCTTCCCTCGATCGACACTGCCCTTGCGTCCGCGCCCCCGGCTAGTGGCCCTTGCTCGCGAAATCTCCCAATGTCAGGTTTGTTTGAGAACCCCAAACACGGATCCACCGGAGAAGTACTGATCCCCAACCACATCCGCACCACCATCCGCACCCACCTCGACCGATGCCGCTACAGACTCGTTCCCTGGTCGAGTTCGCTCCATCCGGAGCGGTCCGGTTCCGCAGCGGTCGCGAAAACCCCTACGAACGCGGATGATTCGATGACGTAGTCACTGCCCACGCTCGATGAACTGCTCACGGTGTGCGCGAAACGCTTCAGCACGTTCTGGTGTGTATGCGGGGCATCGTTGGCCGATGAAGACGCGGACGGTGTCTATGACACTGGAATGTGACGACGATCGACCTGCGATGATGTTGCCTGCAGCGTCGACTACGACGTACCCGTGCTCGAACAGGGCATCACACCCGAGTACACAGATGAGCATCGCCACGTCAGAGAACGCCCATCGCTCGGCCTCCGAGCACAGGGCACGCGGCTTGATATGCCCAGCGACGAGAAGATACGAGGGAAGGAACCGCCCGCACAGTCCACACGCACCCTCCGAAGCACCACGAAGCAGATAAGCCCGCAGCAGTGCCTGCTCCACCCTGCGCGTCGCCTGCACAGCAGCATCACTGGAAACGGAGGCCGCCGTGATGATTTCGTCTTCAAGCCTTGCCGCTGGCACAAAGAGCCCGGCCTCGTTGAGCAGCTGTCGGCCTTGGTTCTCGGTCAGCGACGATATGTACTTCTGTTGAGGCGTCCCGTTCTTGTCCAGCGGTCCTGGAGGTCCGAGAGGCAACAGCTGCGCCACACGCCCAAAATGGACAGCGAGCCCCGTGAGGAGAGGATCGACGGTAACCAGCCAGCCGTCATTGAGCCGATCACCGTACCTGCTCGGATATCCCGGTGGCCGTGGCGCATTGCGCCACGGTGCGGTGACGACGCTGATCGCGCGAAGGTGACTGCGGTAGTGGTGGAAAACGAAATCACCGGCGCGGAGCTGTTTTAGCAGTGCCCGGTCCGATGGAAGCGCCCCGTTGATTCTCGGACACGTCCAGAGCGAACCCTGGCCGATCGCCGTGGGGTAGTTGTTGCCCTGACTCGCCCACCAAAACGCCATCGTCGCCTCCGCCGCCCCAGTCGCTGGCAACCATACCTGCTGCTGACATTCCTCATGGAGAGACGCGACCCCGACACGTGCGTGACCGACTGTCGCGGCAGGTGTTGACGGGCCAACCGCTATCACGGCCGCCGACACTGAACGGCCGAGGTGGCCGGCTCAGCTCGGAGGCGCAGACGCCGATGTCGCCTGCGCAGAATGCCATTGGCCGCGGCCCTTCCAACTCCGCTGAATCATTGCCGGCCATGCTCGCGGTGACCACCGGCAAGGTGAACTCATCGCCGGTCAGGCCACCGGCCGACGCCCCTACGTCGGGTGCGTTCAGTCTGCCGATTGACCACCCTGAACCGCCTGCCCCGACAGCCAGAACGCCGAATGCCCCTTGCTCGCAATAAGTTCGGGCGTTTGTGATCGGGGAGTCGGCCGCGCAGAGGCTGAGAGTCCGTGAAGCGACGGCGAACACGACGATTTGAGTTGTTCGCACAGGGTGGCGCCTCCTTCGTTGTTGTCCTGCAAGGCGAGTGGACGACGGCCGGGGTGCCTTCTCCCCCAAGTCCTTCAGTCGCTCTGCCTTCAGGCTATCCCTGTTCCTTCCTGCTCAGCTCCGAACAAGATCAGCCCACACCGCCACCGGATGCGCACCTGAAACCAACACACAACAAACACACACTTTTGACCGGAATCGACGGGAACCAATGAGAACCAGCCAGCGCATCGACCACATGAAATATGTTGACTACCAGCATTATTGGGAACTGTTGGGCAGCTTCCGAGGAACTGGAATTGCCGTCCTGTGGTCGCAGGTTCAAATCCTGTCAGCCCGACATCGGATCGGGCACCTGCGGGAGAACAGCTGAAATCTCGCCGAGTGAGTCGATCCGCTTGCGGATCTCGGTCTCGGTCAGTCGGGCGATGGTGCGATCGCGATGGGTCCGATCGAACAGGGGTGGCCAGCCAACGATCAATCGATGAGGTGCGATGTAGTCGCGGAAGATTCGCTTACGACGGCTGCCGGGTCGGCATGATCGTGACCTGCTGCAGGTTCACGTGCGCAGGCTGGGATGCCAGGAAGTTGACGGCCTCGGCGATATCCTCCGGGTCGAGCCAGGTCATCTCCTGTTTCGAACCCTCGAGCCATTCCCGGGCGCCGGCGTCGGTGACATGGCTCTGCAGCTCCGTGCCGACGATGCCCGGCTCGATCGCGCAGACACGGACATCCTTGGCGCCGAGTTCCGCGCGCAGGGTCCGCGACAGGTGCGTCACGTAGGCCTTGGTGCCCGAGTACACCGCGAAGGTCGGGAACAGGTTCTGCGCGGCGATCGAGGACGTGTTGACCAGGTCGGCCACGCCCTTGTCCGCGGCCGCGGCGATCAATTGCGGTACGAACGCGCCGATGGCATTCATCAGGCCGGTCACGTTCAGATCGATCTGCCGCTGCCACTGCTCGACCGGCAGCTCCTCGACGGGTGCGGGCAGCATGACACCCGCATTGTTGAACAGCAGATCGGCGGTACCGAGTTCGGCGGCCACCCGCTCGGCCGCGGTGCGCATGGCCTGCGCATCGGTGACGTCGACGGTCAGGGCCAGCGCCGTCCCGCCTGCCCGTTCGATTTCCTTGGCCAGGAGTTCGAGCCGATCGGCCCGGCGTGCGAGCACGGCCACCGTCGCCCCGGACGCGGCCAGCCGCTTGGCGGTGGCGGCGCCGATGCCGCTGGAGGCGCCCGTCACCACGGCAACGCGACCGGCGAGGGGGGAGGTGTTGTGAGTAGTCATGGGTGTGATCTCTCCTGTGTGTCGTCCGCGGCGGATGCGCCGCGTATTCGATACAACAGCGGGAACAGGGCCCGAGGACGGCCTAATTGGGCCCTGCTGGACCTAGGTCCGGCGAACCTGGGTCCAGCAGACCGACCTTGGTTGCGATGTGTGGCCGCCGTGCACGTCAGACTGGATCCATGGAGCACAATGCCGAGCTGAAGGAGTTCTTGCGCACCCGCCGCGCCCGTCTGAACGTCGATGACATGCAGATCGGCGGAACCGCCGGGGTACGCCGGGTACCGGGGCTGCGTCGCGAGGAAGTTGCCCAGCTGGCCGGGGCCACTCTACAATTAGTGACCCCTTCACAAGGGAGCGTCACGATGGCGAACAACCAGGTCACAGCCGGTCAAGGCCCTGTTCTGGACATCTACGCGCGGGTTTCGCGTCTCTCTGACGACCGGCAACGGTCCACCGACGGGCAGGTCAAAGACTGCACCGCGCGCGTTGCCGAGCATGGCGGCCAGGTCGGGGAAGTCCACATCGATTCCGATCGATCGGCGTGGAACCGGCGCGTGTTCCGCCGTCAATGGGAACGACTGATGACGCGGCTCGAGTCCGGCGCGACCGGCGGCGTGGTCGTGTTCGACATGGCGCGCTTCTCTCGCCGTCCGATCGAGGGTGAACGGTTGATCCTGGCCGCTGAGCAGGGGCTCACGGTGCTCGACAGTGAAGGCGAATACGATCTGTTGACTGCGAACGGGCGCAAGTCTTTTCGTGACCAGCTCACCGCCGCCGCCTACGAGTCGGATCGTTTGTCTACCCGCGTGAAGCGAGGCAAGCGGTTGAAGGCCACGCGAGGCGAACCCAATCACACTCACCGCCCATTCGGGTTCGAACCGGACGGGGTCACCCCGCGTGCGTCCGAAGCGGCAGTGATCGGGGAAATGGTCGCCCGCCGGTTGGCCGGGGACAGCTACCGCGCTGTCGCGATCGATCTGAACAATCGGGGAATCACGACCTCGGTCGGGGCGAAGTGGCGCGGGGAGAAGGTCAAGCGAGTGCTGTCGAACCCGCGCAACGCCGGGTACGTGGTGCACCACGGTGAACTCGTGTCCAAGATGCCGGGCACGCCATTGATCGCAGAGTCCGAATGGGAACAACTGACCGCGATGTTCGACGCCACGGGACGGGGCCGACCGGCGAGCGCGGAGTATGCGTGTTCGGGGGCGGTCGATTGCGGTGGGTGTGGTCGCGGGTTGACCGGCCGCCCGCAGCCGAACCGGGCACTGTACGCCGATGGGGCGATGCGGCGGCGGTATTGGTGCCAGAAACGGCTGACCGGTGGCGGGTGCAACAAGGTGTCGATAGACATGCGTCAGCTCGATACCGCCATGGGTGCGTTGGTGGTGTCGATCCTGTCCGACCCTGCCCACAGTGAAGCCGTTGCCGCCGCAGCGACATCAGCGAACGAGGCGCGTCGTCCGGTGGCCGAGAAGCTGGCCGAGTGTGAGGAGCTGGCCGAGGCACTATCGGACCGGTTGGGGCGCGGGGAAATCAGTCTGGCTCGCTACGACAAAGCGATCACGCCACTGGATCGGCGCATTGCCGCGCTGCGCGAGGAACTGGCCGAACTCGACGTCGCGCCGGAGCTCGACGAAGTCGAGCAGAGCGGGGCGCACGCGGAATCGGTGCAGGAGTGGACGCAGCGTTGGAACGACGCGAGCACTCAGGAGAAGCGGGTGATGATCAAGCGTGCGTTGCGGGGCCGCCGGGTGCGGGTCATGCCCGCCACCGAACGCGGTCCGAAGTTCGACCCGAACCGGATCGTGGTCGACCCGATCGCCGCTTGAGCATCAGGCCGCGCGTCGACCGGCCACACCGTCACCGCCGCCGCTGTTCTCAGCGGCGGCGGTGCGCTGTCGTCTGCACCTGAGTGGTCTCACTGTGCCCCCGGATTCTGGCCGTCGCCGCCCTCGCCTCCCTCGCCGCCGTCGGCGCGGCGTCGGTCGATGCGGGCAACGACCGCCGCGACAGCGGCGATTCCTTCGGGGTCCATTGGCGGCCATTCCTGAGTGATCGGCCGCCAGTAGGCGATCCAGCCTTCGAACGTCGTGCGCGACGGCGGCTGATCGGACGGCCCTTCACCTGTGCCCGCCGATGCCACCTGCGCGTCATGGCGTAGTTGTGCGTCACCGGTCTTGCCGGTGCGCGCTCGATCTCTTCTGTTGTGGGAGGACATTCGCGATTTTCCTTTGATCGTTTGTCCCCGGCCAGTGGCTCTCCCACCTTCCAGTGTGCCCGTTGATCAACAGTGGCTTGGCGCACAGACTTTCGCCGCACGGTCGACCCGGCCAGTGGCCGCCGCTCGCGCGTCGGTCCGGCCGCCCTAACGCCGGGACATTCCAACCCGCCACTAACACCCCCGCGCTTCACACGCTCACCGCCCATCGCACCCGCCCACACAAATCACGCACCCCCGCTGCCCATTTCCACTCCTACACAACAACTCTCATTCGCGCACCGCATACCCCCTACCCCTATTTTCCCCCTACTTCACAATCAGACATCTTGCATCTCAGGGCCAACCCCGCACTGTCAACGGAAAAGTGACCGCAGCGCGCCCGCTGGAACTGTTCGAATGTGTCCAATTTCCACCGTTTCTCGGACCGGGAGCAGGGCACAATTCGGTCACGCCTGGGTCGAAAGTTGTCCAAAGTTGTCGAAAGTTTCCCATCACCGCGAAATGTGACCCGCATCGCATCAATTCTCCCTTGCGGCAGCCGAATTGACCGCTGCCTCATGGAGGCATGGTCGCGACTATGCACAAGGTCGCCGCGGGCAACGGCTACGAGTACTACATGCGAAAAACCGCCGCCAACGACAGAACCGCGCGCGGGCGCGCCTCGCTGGCCGACTACTACAACGAACACGGCGAAGCCCCCGGAACCTGGCACGGCACCGGACTTTCCGCGCTCGGCCTCACCGAGGGCTCCGAAGTCACCGAAGACCAAATGAAGAACATGTTCGGGGCCGGGATGCACCCCAACGCCGAACAGGTCCGCGAACGCGTCAAAGCCCAGCACCTCAACGCCGGAATCCGGCCGGCCGAAGCCGCCCGCCGCGCCGAGAAAGCCACCAAACTAGGCAACCGATACGCCCTCTACACAACGGTTTCCGACTACAGGCGGGCCAAGGGGCAGGCATACCGCGACTACAACACCATGACAGGCGCGTGCGTCACCGCCCACATCCCCGACGACATCCGCGCCCGCATCCGCACCGAAGTAGCCAAGACCATGTTCACCACCGAGTACAAACGCCCACCGCTGGACGCGCGCGAACTCTCGGGATGGATCGCCAAGAACACCCGCCCGGACCGCACAGCGGTCGCCGGGTTCGACTTCACGTTCAGCGCCGTGAAAAGCATCGCGGTGTTATGGGCAATCGGCACACCCGAGATTAGGGCGATCATCGAGACCGCTATCCGCCGCGCGGCCAACGAGGCGTTGGCCTGGATGGAAGACAACGCGTTGTTCACCCGGCTGGGCCGCAACGGTATCCGGCAAGTCGACGTGCAAGGCATGATCGCGGCCACGTTCGAACATCGCGACTCCCGCGCCGGTGACCCCGACCTACACATCCATGTCCTGGTGAGCAATCGCGTGCTGACCTCGGATGGCAAGTGGCGCACCATCGACGGCAAAATCCTCTATGAAGGTACTGTCACGGCCTCGGAAATCTTCGACACCCGGGTAGAGCACCACCTGGAAATCGCGCTGGGAATCCGGTTCGAAACCCGCCCCGACCGCACCCCCGACCAAGTCCGAGTCCGCGATATCGTCGGCGTTCCCCTCGAACTGATCCAGCATTGGTCACAGCGCGCAGCCGCGATCACAGACCGACTCGACACCCTCACCGCCCAGTGGCAAGCCAAGTTCGGGCACGAACCAGGACCCGGTGACATACACCGACTGGCCCAGCGCGCGACCCTGGAAACCCGCCCCAGGAAACACACTCCGGGCTCTCGTACCGAGCAATTCGCCACCTGGCGCGCCGAAGCCGAAGAACTATTGGGTGGCCCCGACGCGGTAGACGCCATACTCCCGCGCGTGCTTGCCGCGCCCGCCACGGCGAGTCCAGTCCCGGATCAGGCGTTCATCACCCACGTCACCGACCAGGTACTAGCAGCGGTTTCGCAACGGCGCGCGACCTGGCGTGAGTTCAACCTCCGTGCCGAAGTCGAACGCCAATTGCGCGGCATCGTCGCTCCCGAAGACTGGTCACGCGTCGCTGATGAAGTTGTCATGCAAGCACTTTCACCGTCATCGGCGGTCGCGCGTGGTGACCCGGATGTGACCGCCGAACCCGGCCTACGTGCGGTCCCGACTTGGCTACGCCGCCGCGACGGCACCCCGATGCATACCCGCGCGAACTCCCGGATCTACACCACCGAATCGGTGCTGGCCGACGAAGCCGAACTCATCGCGCTCTCGGTCGAACCCGGCGGACGCATCCTGAACCCCGCCCACATCCTCAATGCCGTCGACGCCTACAACAACACGCACCCCGACGAGCCCCTGAACTCCGGTCAAATCCGCGTCATCGAATCCTTCGCCACTGCCGGACTGTGCGTGCACACCGCCAACGCCCCAGCCGGAACCGGCAAAACCACCGCCATGCAAGTCCTCGCTACCGCATGGCGATCCAGCGGCGGAACCGTGCTCGGCATGGCACCCACCGCCGCCGCCGCGTCCGTCCTCGGCGAGTCGATCGATACTCGTGCCGAGACCGTGGACAAGCTTCTGCACGTCATCGACGCCCACCGGCCCGCCGCGATGACCGGCGAGCACCCGCCGTTCCTGCCCCAATGGGTACTCGACATCGACCACACAACATTGGTCATCGTCGACGAACACGTCACCGTGCCCACCGCCAAACGCCTGCAACTGCTGCGATACCTGACCGGGCGCGGCGCGACCGTGCGATGCATCGGCGACGATCAGCAACTCTCGGCGATCGACGCCGGAGGCGTCCACGCCGACATGGCCCACGCCTCACCGGCCCCGGAAACAACGCTGACCGAAGTCGTCCGGTTCACTCATCGCGGCGAAGCGCTGGCCTCGAAAGGACTCCGCGAAGGCGACCCGACCGCACTCGCGTGGTATCTGGACAACGGCCGCATCCACGCCGGGCACATGGGCAGCGTCTACGACGACACCTACCAGGCATGGGCGGCCGACACCGCCAGCGGGTCGGATGCGGTCATGCTCGCACCCACCCACGACATCGTGGACGAGTTGAACGTGCGTGCCCGCGCCCACCGGATCGCCCACAGCGACCCGCGAACGCGCCCCGCTATCGACGCTCACGTGTTCCTCGGTGACGGGTTGGTGGCCTCAGTCGGTGACACCGTGCGCACCCGCCGCAACGATCCCCGGCTCCGGTTGAGCGAACACGACTGGGTCCGCAACGGCTACACGTGGACCATCCGCGAGGTTCATTCCGACGAATCGGTGACCGTCATCCGGCGCGAACACGGCCGCGACACCGCCGACGTGGTGCGTTTGCCGAGCGAGTATGTGCGTGATCACCTGCACCTGGGCTACGCCGCTACGATCGATTCCGCGCAGGGCATCACTGCGGATTCCTGCCACGTCGCCCTGTCCGGGCGCGAGTCACGCCAACAGTTCTACGTCGCGATGACGCGCGGGCGCGAGGCGAATCACGCCTATATCGCGACCGCGCTCGAGGGCGCCGAAGGCGACATCTACACCGTGGACGCCCACTACCCCCGCACCGCAGTGGAACACCTGACCCACGTTCTCGACCGCGACGGAGCGCGTAAATCCGCCCACACCGAACTCCGCGACGCACTCGACCCCGCCCGCCGCATCGGCCGCGCGATCGACATCTACCTGGACACCCTCGGCTTGACCGCCGAAAAAGCTATCGGCACAAGGCGACTCGAGATCATCGACCGCATCGCCGAAGGACTGGTTCCGGGACTGGCCGACAGTGACGCGTACTCGGTGCTACGCCAACACTTGGCGATGCTCGCACTGTCCGGGGCCGACCCGATCGCCGAACTCCGCGCCGCGATCGCCGCGCGGGAACTCGATACCGTGACCGATCCCGCCGCCGTGTTGGACTGGCGATTGGACACCTCCGGCAACCACTCGGCCGGGCCGGGCCCGCTCGCCTGGACACCCGGACTCCCCACCACCGCGACCGAAACAACCGACCCCGGCACCCTTGCACCGGTACAGGCGCGGGAACGGATCGTGGCCGAACTCGCCCAACAAGTCAGCAACGCTGCCCGCGCATGGACTCCCGGCACGGCCCCCAAGTGGGCACGACCGTTGATCGGCCGCGACCCCGAGCTACTGGCCGAACTCGCCATCTGGCGCGCGGGGTTGCATGTCCCCGAGGCTGACCACCGGCCGACCGGACCTGTCCGGCACAGCGCGATCGAACGCGCTCACCAACAACGGTTGCAACGCCGCATCCTCGAGGCCGACGGCAACGTCCGACTCCCTCAACACCAGTGGGCCGCCACCGTCGACCGCATCGACCCCCGCATCAGCGCCGACCCGATCTGGCCTGTCATCGCCACCCACATCGACGCCGCCGCTCAGGCCGGCATCGATATCGAACACCAGCTCACCGAAGCCGGCCGGACCCAACCCCTGCCCGACGAGATGCCCGCCGCCGCACTCTGGGCACGCCTAGACGTCGATCCCGCCAGCCTGGAGCCCAGCCAAACCACCCCCACTCAAGAACCCGGCGCAGCCATCGACGCTGCGGTCAACGCCACGTTCGGTGATGGCGTGAGCGCAACCGATGCCGATTTCGGGACCGATTTCGACCCCGGAAACGGTCCGCGTCCGCGTGGAGCAGGCTACGACCTGGACTGGTAGCCCGTCGTCATGCCCGGAAACAACGAGCGGAGCTTAGGGCGTACCCGTCATTCCTGCGCGCCCTACACTGGCTCGGGCAAGGTCGGTGCCGCGCGATTGGCGGTCGAGGTAGGAGTTGTGGTGATCCAGGCTGTTGTATTCGATGTCGGCGAGACCCTTGTAGACGAGACCCGGGAGTACGGCACCTGGGCTGACTGGTTGGGCGTTCCGCGCCACACCTTTGTCTCGGTGTTCGGCGCCGTGATCGCCCAAGGGCTGGACTACCGAGAGACGTTCCAGGTGTTCAAGCCGGGTTTCGATTTGGATCAGCAGCGCCAAGCGCGCGCGGACGCGGGCAAGCCCGAGTGGTTCGGAGAGGACGACCTCTACCCGGATGTGCGCCCTGCCCTGTCGAAGCTGCGTGAGATGGGTGTCTGGGTGGGCATCGTCGGGAACCAAACTGTGCGTGCGGGCGGCCTTCTGCGTGGGCTCGATCTGCCGACCGACTTCATCGCGACCTCCGATGACTGGGGTGTGGCTAAGCCTGATGTCGCGTTCTTCGAGAAGGTTGTCGAAGTCGCCGGATGCCCGGCCGATCAGATCATCTATGTCGGTGACCGCATCGACAACGACATCACGCCTGCTGTGAAGGTGGGGATGCGGACCGCCTACATTCAGCGCGGGCCGTGGGGATGGATTCACCGGGACCGCCAGGATGTCAAGGAGCTTTCGGACTGGCGAATCGACAGCCTGTCCGAGCTCCCCGACATCGTGAAGGCCGAGCGCTAGCCAGACAGCGAGTTGACGGTTGTATGCCAGTCGTACAACCGCTCATCCAGCGCCCTCACCTCAGGCAGCGAGTCCCACTTTCGTAGGTCCTGCCTGACCACCTTGATTCGGTCGAGAGTCGTTGCGTACCAGTACTCACTGATCCCGTCCAACGCATCCTCGAGGAAGCGGCACGCCTGCTCGGGAAGCTTGTCCAACACACACGCAGCTGCGGCATCGGCGAGGTAGACCGACCGCTGTTTCACCGATTCAGCAGGAAGTTCGTCGAGCACTTGCCGCAACGTCTCCAACGCCAAACGACCATCACCCGTCGAGATCAGGGTGTTGGCCTTGAAGCCCGCGAGCCGCGTCGGAGAGAACCAATCCAGCCACTCCGGCGACGGCCGATCCTGCGGATCGTGCTGGGCGTAGGACTGTTCGGCGTGCCGGATCAGGCTCAGAGCCTGACGAGTGTTGCCGAACCGCGTCTCGACCTCGGCTTCCACCGCATCGAGCCACGCCGTCAGCTCATGATTCCCCTCGCCCCGTCGTGCGAATGCCCGAGCCGCACGAACCCGCTCCCTTGCTTCCTCAGCTCGCTTGACTTCACCTGAGAACGCGGGGATGAATGCCATGTGCGCGAGCACTGCGCAGCCCAGCAAGGTATCCGCTGCTTCGTGGGCAGCTTGAAGTGCGAGAACAAAACTGGCCTGCGCCTCCTCGGGTTGCTGGAGGTCGAAGAACTCGAGGCGGCCCGCGAGCAGCGCCGATTCCGACACGGCTCTGGCCAGGGCGGTCGTAGCACGTACATCGATCTGCGGAATGAGATCCGCCCCCAGCCGAGCATGATCAGCGACGGACCGTTGCAGCTGCTTTGCAGGCAATGACCAGTACATCCCGCGATGAGCGACCGTGATCGCCACATAGTTCTTTGCGACAGCCGCTGGCAACTCCACGCTGCCCACCACGCGCCGATAACGTTTTCCATTGGGGCCCAACGATTCCCGTGGACTACGCCCGTCCGCACCATTCGGCCACGGTGGCGTGAATCCAAGCTCTGCAATGGGGCGTTTGAACAGGGCCTCCAGCGCAGCGGCGTGTTCTGGATGCGGCCACGGCGGGTCTGTTGACTCCCAGCGTCGTACGGTGCGGGCGGCTACCTCGATACGGAGCCCGATCGCGCGAGCTGCTTCTGTCAGCGCATCAGCCAGAGCAGCCTGGGATCTGTATCCCAATGCTTGCCGGGCCGCGCGCAGTGCCGCATTCCCATTGTTTGCCATGCGAGCGAGAGTAGTCCGCTATCAGGACATTTGACGAGGTCGAGGTTTACCCACGGCCGCGTTATGTCCTCTTGTTTGGCCTTCTTTTGGCCGTTGCAATCGGTCAATGTTGGGTTCGTGGTTCCGCCGAGCTTCCCGAGCGGAGCACCTCGTTACAGAAACGGACATCCGAGACGGATGACACGGAGGAACGATGAACGAGCCTGACCCAGCAGTAGATCTGACCACCACAGTCGAGATTGTGCCGCTGACACCTTCGCGTTCCATCGACCCCCTGTCCGCCCGTGATGAGGGCAGCCGCGCCGAGCTTGCCGAGATGCTGGAGAGCCTCGAGGGCCTCGGGCTGATCCAGTCGGACCCACTGCCACAGCGCGATCCCGGCTGCCACCTCGCTGGATTCGGTCCCGCCCCGGCCGACTACACCGGGGTTCCGGCAGCTGAGTTGTCCCGGGTTGCCGCCGCTGTCCGCGAGTGGGCCGCACAACCGTCGCGGTGCCGGGATGAATCATCTCCCGGCACCGCTGACTTCACCGCTGACGAGTCCCTCGAGACCTTGCGTGACGCAGCCTCCGCACTGCTTCCACCCTGGCTGACCATCACACCCGCTGCACCACAACAGGATTCGATGATGTCCCGCATGTACCGACTGGCGCGGCACGCGCGGTTCCATCGCGCCGCCCGCGCTTGAGCACGCACTTTCGCCACCACACCAGTCAGGAGAAGTAGTGACCGCGTTCAGCATCGATCCACAGGTCAGCGACCTCGGCATCCGGGCCATCGCGTTCGTCGTCGGCGGCATCACCGTGCCGGAACAGTCCAGCCCCGAACTCGACCACACCATCGAAACCGCCGAAAAGGCGCTGCTAGCCGCGACCGATCCGAAGACCCTCAAGACCGAACCCGAGTTCAAAGCCTTCCGCGCCGTACACACCCTGGTCGGCAAGGCCGCGAAAAGCGAAGTCGCCGCGCCGGAAACCCTGCACCGGTTGCTGCACCGCGCCGGTCGGTTGCCCCGCATCAATCCACTCGTCGACATCTACAACCTCGTGTCGGCACAGACCCGGTTGGCGTTCGGCGCACACGACCTCACGACGATCACCGGAGATGTGCGGTTGGCGATGACGACCGGCACCGAACGGTTCGTACCCCTCGGCGCGACCGAACCGGTACCGGTGCCTGCCGGGGAGTACGCCTACCTCGATGACACCGACGTGTTGTGTCGCCTCGAGGTCCGTCAGTGCGAGAAGTCCAAAGCCACCTCGGCGACCACCGACACCCTGTTCATCGTCCACGCTGGCCCCGGCCGCGAGCCCGGCGACCTGACCGACGCGCGCGACCGGTTGGCCGCGCTGTTGACCGATCACCTCGGTGCATGTTCGCCGATCGACCTCGAGGCCCTGGCATGAGTACCGAATTCGACACCCACACCGAGGACCCGGGAATCGAAGCGCGAGAAGCCCACTGGGACCGCCGAGCCGACGGGTTCGATTCCGACTTCACCCAAGCCCCCGTCCGGGAACAGGTCCTGAACCAGATATCGCGGCAGCTGCCCACCGGCCGATGCGTGGCACTGGACGCGGGCACCGGCAGCGGCCGGACGATGGCGCGACTGATCCAGGACCTGCACCCCGAGTCCGAGATCGTCGGTTGCGACCTGTCACCGGCGATGCTGCACCAAGCCCGGCTGCACGCACCCCGCAAGCCGCGGGGAGCGCTGGCGTTCGTCTACGCCGACCTGTGCGCGTTGCCGTTCGACGACGGCACGTTCGATCTGGTCGTGTCGACGTTCACCCTCCACCACGTCCCGCCCACCCAACAGTTGGCGGTATTGCGGGAGTTCCGGCGCGTGGTCGCCGCAGACGGACGGCTGATCCTGGCCGACCAGATCCAACCCGACCCGCCCCTGTCCGTCGAGGCGATGCGCGCCGCTGTCGCCGAAACGTTCTACCCACACCTGCCCCACGCCGAAGCGGTCGCGCTGCTGTCGACCTACGGCGAATGGCCGCTGACAGTCGGTGAACTCACCGATCTACTCGAGGCCGCCGGGTTCGGATACGAGGTCACCGACATCGACCGCATCGTTGCTCTCGCCACCGCTACCCCAGGCGAGACCTCGCTAGAGGGGTGAGCAGTGACGCACGCGCACACATCAGCCGCCACGCAGGATTCGCCGCAGTCGCGAAGCCTGTTCTATCGCAAGGTCTGTGGCCTGCCGACCTTCGTGGACCCGACAACGGGGCGGATCATGATGTCGGCCGGATCAACCGGCGCGGTCATGATGCCCGCCGACCTCGCCCAGCGGGTCAAGGTCGAATTACACCGCCGCAACGTAGGACCGTGCCCGATCATCGGCCACCCCCGCGCCGGAACGTGGTCCTTTCTCATCCGGGCCGACATGGACCCGATCGGTGACCCAGTCGCGGTCGCTCAACTGTGGCGTGCACACGTAGCCGTAGTCCGAGACGGCGAGATCGCATTGCCATCCCCAGGGCCGGAGCACCACATCGCACGCACCTGGGTAGCCCCCGCGACCACACCGTTCCGCCCCTCCGGCACAACCGTCCTGGCCTGCGTGCGCGAACTATTGGACGCCGCCAAGCCCCGAAACCACGGCCCCTACTGACCACACCGCACACCGAAACCACCCGAATACCTCGAGGCCGTCAGCGATCCCAGCGCTGAGGCCGACCGGCCTCGAGGGTGGGGAGGTTCCCCCGGAGGTCGCAGCCCCCGCCCCGACCTCCGGGGGATACCCGCACTCACGATCCCCGGGCGGGACCACCCATCGATCCCGTCGACCATCAAACCTATTGAAGGGTTAGATCGCCATGTCCTACACCAGCTACTACGAAACCTGTGACGACGGATTGGCGACCCTGCAACGCAGCTTGGTCGACCTCGAGGACGCCACCACCAATCAGCGCGGGTACAGCTCAGACTTGATCCCCGGGCTGTTGCAAACCGCCGCCTACGCCCGCGCCGTCATCTCCGCGTGCGTCTCCGCCCTCGAGGTGCCAGACGACACCGAAGAGACCGTCACCGCCCGCCTGCACCGGCAAGCCGTACTCGACGCCCCCGACCACCGCTTCCGGCTGCTGTTCAGCGAGGCCGCCTTGTTGCGCACGGTGGGCAGTCCACTGGTGATGGCATCCCAGATCCGGTTTCTCCGTGAAATCCTTGCGGCGCGAACCAACGTGGAAATCGGGATCATTCCGATCAACGCCACATTCGTCACTCCCACAACGCTTTTCGTCATCAACGACACGGTGTCGGTCGATATCGAGACCGTCACCGGCGCGGTCACGGCCACCAGCGCCGAAGACATCGCCCTGGCCGAGCGCAGCTTCGATCGACTCGCCGCCCAAGCCGCCTACGGCGAGGACGCCAGAACAATCCTCAACCGGGCACTCGCGACCCACACCTCCAACTAGGCCCGGTCTACGTACCGGCAGGCCCGGACAGGTTGCGCACCAGACGCCGGAACACCGCTCGGGGCCTGCCTCTGCACTCCCGAAACCGACCGGGCATCGACAACGACCGGGCGCGCCACCATCACCGATGCCGAATCGAAGGGGACACCTGATGACGTTCAAGACCCTCACCGCCGCACTGCCGATCGCGGTCGCGCTGATCACTAACCCGGCCAGCGGCACCGCGACAGCCGCACCCGCACCGTCGTGCACTTTCACCTTCTACACCAACACCGTCTACACCCAACACGGTGCAGTCGTCGGCGGCGGATACGTCGACTGCGCCATCACACCAGCCGCGTTCTCGATCAACCTCACTCTGCGCTACAAACCGCGCGGCGGTGACTGGACCACGCGCAGCAGTGAACCGTCCATAGAAATACCCGCACCACGGCGCAACATCGCGACATCCACAGACTGCGAAAACGGGCTCTGGAAGGGTGTCGCGACCATATGGGAGACTGCCGCCAATGGGGCGACAATCCAGACCGATTTCCCGTCAGCGCCCGCCATCATCACCTGCTGAGGATGTTCGAGATGAACCACGCTGCGACCCGCCTGACCTCATGGCTCCGCCGCCGGATCATTGCCGTTCGCGACCGGCGGCTGTACCGCAGCGACCGGCCCACGTATCCGCTGTGGCGCGAGTATGGCGGGTGGGCGGTACGTCCCGATCGCGGGTGGCGCTCGGTGCGCTGGGTCACGCCGCCTCTGTACTACACGCGCAAGTTCGCCGCGACCGATGACAGCGGCGCGGGAGACTGGGCGATGGAGAGACTGGGCATCGGCTGACCGATCAGATATGTGTGGCCCGGCGGTACTCCCGCCGGGCCACCTGTACGCAGAGGCGCACACATCAAGTCGGCCGGAGTCCTGGCAACCGCTAGCTCCGAATGCCATCGGAGGTGCTTTCCGCGCTGACTGGTTGGGCACATCTACCGATGAGCTTCAGCTCCGGGCACTTCGCGGAGACCAGGATCAACAGCATCTATGACTGTTATGTCGGCTGGTGCCGGTGGCAGTTGAAGTTGTGGCACAGCGCCGTGCAGTACTCCCCAGACCACTGCCGCAGCGGTCGTCACCTGGATAACCCCGGTTCCAAGTGCCTGCATGGCATTACCGCACTGCTCTGCAAGATCGAAAGTCCGACGGAGCCCATCCCACGCTGAGCGGGATGCCTCGTTTGCGTCATCGAACAGGTGTCTGTTGCGCACGATCGCGCCCGCCACTTCAGTGACTGCGTCGTTGAGTGACTCCGGCCCACGAATGGTGAACTCGCGCAGGGCGCGCCGGATCGTGTCGAGCTGATCGCAGATGAAGGTCCGAAGATCCGATGGTACTTCTGGATTCGATTGAACTTGATTGTGAAGTTCCTCGACGCTCGCACGCAGCTCGGCTAGCGTGTCTGGATCGACTCGCCCTTCAACCTGCGCTTCTCCCAACAAACCACCGACAATCCGCAGTTCCTTGATGTCTTGAGGACCGTAGTGGTTCGTGATCGAGTGTGTGGGGCCTGCCAACGACAACGTCGCGTTGAGGGCCGCGTCGATCTGAGGACGCCAGCTCAACAGGTCCTCGTAACTGTGATACTCCTCGCTGATGTGCTGCCGAACCAAGAGTTCGATCTTCTCGGGAAGCTCACGCAGCTCGCCGTACAGCGGATAGAACTCGCTATCGTTCCGGCAGCCGAGGACGTTCTTTAGTGTGACCACTACAGCCTGGTTGCCAGGCTGAGCCATCACGTTGCTCATGATCGTTGCGAGGCGGTGCGCCGAGGTACGGGGTATGGACACCAGTGCATTGTGCCGCCAACCTCGGCAAGCCCGCTGAAGAAAGATTCGAAGACTGCGATCGTATGACGAAACCCAGCACCGACCGATTAGCTGGCGCTGAGGTACATGCACTGCCGCACCCCTTCGGGGCTTGCCACACAACACCACAGCAAAGTGTGAGGAGCCTTGAGCTGCCACATTTCCGCAGGTCAGGTAGTATGAACTAATACGTGTCTGATCGGGGTCAGCGTGGACTACTACAGCCGCCTCGAGCAAGGACGCAACATCAACGTCTCCGACGAGGTCCTCGACGCCGTGGCCCGCGCCCTGCGCCTGGACGAGGTCGAGCGCTCCTATCTGTTCCAGATCGCCCGGGCGAATCCGCGGCGCGCCCGGCGCCGGACTCCGGCGCGAGTGCAGCGGGTCCGTCCCGGGATCCGCCGCATCCTCGAGACGCTCGACGACGTGATGCCTGCCTTCGTCTTCGGCCGCCGCATGGACATTCTCGCCGCCAACCATCTCGCCCGGGCGCTGATCACCGACTTCGAGGCGCTCCCGCCCCGGGACCGAAACATGTTGCGCTACACCTTCCTCGACGAGTCCGCCCGCGAGCTGTACCTCGATTGGGAAGAGGTCGCCCGGGAAAACGTCTCGGTCCTGCGCCTGGATGCCGGCCGTCACCCGGACGACCCGCTGCTGGCCGAACTCGTCGGCGAACTGGCGGTCAAGAGCCCGCAATTCCGGCGCTGGTGGGCCGACCACAACGTTCGCGAACGCAGTCATGGCAGCAAGCGCTACCACCATCCCCTCGTCGGTGATCTCACCATCGACTACGAATGCGTCTCGCTACCAGGCGATCCCGACCAGACGCTGTGCATCTACACCGCCGAGGCGGGCTCGGCGTCGGAGACCGCGCTGCGGCTGCTCGCCGCATGGACCGGGTCGCAAGCTACGTCCGTGCACCCGGCGGCCGAGGGTTCCGATGCGGAACACTCCGGTGTGCCGCATGCTGAACGGTGGGAGACCGAGGAACGCTGACATTCAGGGCTCGGGTACCCGCCGGGCAGTGATGGTGCCCCGCGCAACCGCCGGGAAGCTCACATCGTCGGTCGCGGCGACATGTTCGGCAGGTGCGGTGAGGTGCCTGGCGGTGTCCAGGGTTTCCCGAATGCGCTGGACGAGGGGGTGTCGGTCGGGGTCGTCGACCCAGCGTTCGTAGGCGACCTTGAACGTGGCGATCCCTATTTCGGCCGCGAGTGCCGCGGTGGTGGTCTGTAGACCGCGTTCGCGCAGCGCGTGGGCGAGTGTGGAAGCGAGTGCGGCGAGTTTGGCCAGTTCGCGTTCCTGGAGTTCGGGATTGGCCGAGATGACGGCGTGGCGTTGCCGTGCCAGGTCCCCGCGTTCTTCGAAGACGGGAGCGGCTTCGGTCAGCGCGTGGGTGATCACCTCGAGCGGCGGGAGCGAGACAGGGGCGGCGGCCGCAGCGCTCGCGAGGATGTCGGCGAGGGGGTTGGTCAGGAAGAGGACTTCCCGTTTGTCGGCGAAGTACCGGTAGAAGGTCCGTTCGGTGACGCCGGCGCGTGTGGCGATCTCCGCCACGGTAGTGGCGTCGAAGCCCTGGTCGTTGTAGAGCTCCAGCGCCGCCTTCTCCAGACGGCCTCGTGCGTCGGGTTTCCATCGGCTCATGCTCCGATCCTACATACCGATGACAGAATCTGACATCAAGTGATGACAGAGTCTGACATCACTGCTACGGTGATGTCACGAACTGACATCAGGTGCCCCGCCTCGGGTGGGATTGCCGCAGCAGAAAGGGCGCGCCATGCGCGTATTCGTCACTGGAGCCTCCGGACACGTCGGCTCCGCCGTCGTCCCCGAACTACTCGAAGCGGGACACCAGGTCGTCGGCCTGGCCCGCTCGGACAAGTCCGCCGCCGCCTTGACGGCTGCCGGTGCCGAGGTGCACCGGGGCGACCTCGACAATCTCGACGGCCTCGCCGCGGCCGCCGCCGCGGTCGACGGTGTCATCCACCTGGCCTTCAAGCACGACGTCATGTTCGCCGGCGACTTCGGCAGCGCGGTGGCAGCGGATCTGCGCGCCATAGACACGCTCGGGGAAGCGCTCGCCGGCACCGGCAAGCCTCTGGTGACCACGTCGGGAACCATGCTGCTCGCCTTCGCGGGGCTGGGGGACGCCGCCACCGAAGCGGATGTGATCGACGCGGGGCCGCGGATCGACGCCGAGAACGCGGTGGTCGGACTCGCGCAGCGCGGCATCCGCTCGTCCGTCGTCCGGCTTGCTCCGACCGTGCACAGCACGCTCGACCACAACGGCTTCGTCCCGACTTTGATCTCCATCGCCCGGTCCAAGGGCGTCGCCGCCTACGTCGGTGACGGGGCCAACCGCTGGCCCGCCGTGCACACGCTCGACGCGGCCCGCCTGTACCGGCTGGCGCTGGAATCGGCGCCGACGGGATCGCGGCTGCACGCCGTCGATGACCAGGGGATCCCCTTCCGGGAGATCGCCGAGGCCATCGGCCGCGGGCTGAACGTGCCCGTGGTCAGCATTCCGGCGACGCACGCCGACGGCCACTTCGGCTTCCTCAGCGCCCACGCCACGGCCGACAACCCGTCCTCGAGCACGCTGACCCGGGACCTCCTCGGATGGAAGCCCGTCCAGCCCGGCCTCATCGACGACCTCGGTCAAGGTCACTACTTCGACGTCCCGGCCACCATCACCCCCTGAGCCCGCTCCAGTTCCCTCCCGCTACGTCAGTGGGTGTTTCCTGTTCGGGTGTGGTGGGCGTGGGTCCAAGCGTCGCGCTCGGCGGCGAATGGGTCGTCGACAACGGCCCATTCGTCGTTGATGAGCTGCGTGGTGCGCCGGTCGGGGCGGTATTCGGGCCAGCCGGGTGTACCGATGGTGACGAAGTCGACCCAGGCGCGATGTACTCGGGCGGCCAGCGGGGCAGGCGCAGGCGTGCCGAGTAGCCCGTCCGCACCTTGGAAGGCGGGCAGCAGGTTGTCGAAGACGAAGGGCAGCTCGACGATGTGGGTGGCGCCGAGTTGCCTGGCGAGTGCGGGCGAGCGCCAGCCGAACGCATAGGCGTAGGTGCGTCTGCCCGCCGCCGAGTGACTGTCGGCCATGGCCCGGCTACCGGCCCCGAACACCGCCTCCCGAGGATGATCGAGCGCAGCCTGCCTGGCGTGGCGGTGGGATGCAGCCTCCTGTAGACCGACAGCAGCCGGTCCGGGTCGGGGTCGGCGTACTCGGCGGCTTCGGTCAGATGTTGCGGGGTTGTCGCCGCCGCGACGCCGTTGGGCAGCAGATACAGATTTCCTTCCTCGGTGTTGTGGCCGATCAGCAGGTCGACAGGTTGGCCCGCTGCGCGGGCCACGGTGGTGACGGGCTGGTCGTCGAGGACCACACCCAACGGTGTAATCCGTTGCAGCGGGTCACGGACCGTCGCGGTGCCGAGGTCGAGACCGGTGAGCTCCGGTACGGCATCGATGAGCTGCTGATCTGTCAGGTCGGCGAATCCGTCGAGAGTCGCTGCCACCCCGAGGGTCGCTGCGGCGGCATCACGCACGATCGCGGCCTGGTCGCGGCTGAATGCTGCGCTGCCGCTGCCGCTTTGCATCACGGCACGGCCGAACAGGCCGGCAGCCTCGGGTGCGGCGATCGCGGCGGCGGTGAGTATCGCCCCGGCGGACTGACCGGCCAGGGTCACACGCGCGGGGTCGCCGCCGAAGGCTGTGATGTTGCGGTTGACCCACCCCAACGCGGCAATGACATCGGCGAGGCCCCGATTCGGGAAGGCGCCGGGGATGTCGAGGAACCCGGCAATGCCCAGGCGGTAGTTCACCGTGACAACCACGACGCCGTGCTGTGCGAACCGGGAGCCGTCGAGCATCGGCGAGTGCGACGACCCTGCGACGAACGCGCCGCCGTGCAAGAACACCAGCACCGGGGCACCGCCGGACACATCGCGGGGAGACCAGATGTCGACAGTCAAATAGTCGGGTCCGACCCGCCACCCTGGGTCGAAATACGCCGAGATATCCAGTGATCCGAAACGGCCGCGCGGTAGCTGCGGGGCGGTCGGCCCCGGCGCGGTGGCCGCACGCACACCGAGCCAAGGCCGAACGGGAGCCGGCGCCTGAAAACGGCCGATCCCGACCGGCGCGGCGGCGTAGGGGATGGAGTAGAACACCGTGTGGGTCGGGAATGCGGTGCCGCGGAGCCGTCCGCTCTCCACGTCGCGCACGACATCGGCGGGCTGTGAATCGGCGGGTTGTGAAGCCGTCATGGAGCACCTTGATCTGGGTAGCGTGTGAGGGGTGCAGCGCCGCCCCGTGCGGGTGCGGGGCGGCGCGACTTCGGTCAGTAGGCGGGCAGCGGAGCCCAGTTCTTGATCGCGAACGCGCTGGCGTCGCGGACGATTTCGAGGGCGCTGTGTCCGCTGAAGTGCGCGGGCAACACCAATGCGGTGTGGTCGGCCGCCCAGCCCAGCAGCCGAAGTCGGGTCGCCCTCGCGGCGGCGGGGTCCTCGCAGAAGCAGCTGTTGTGTTCGGGGTGAGCGATCTGCAGGGGCGTGTGCACGAGGTCTCCCGCGAACAGTGCTTTGTCGCTGCCCGACACCAACTCCAGCACGCTCGAACCGGGAGTATGCCCCGGTGCCGCCCGCAACGTGAGATTCGCGTCCACGACGTATTCGGTCTCCCAGAGCTGCACCTGGCCCGCGGCGTAGACCGGTGCGACGCTGTCCTCGAACACGTTCTCGTTGACACCGCCCGTGATGTTCGGGTTGTTGGCCGGATTCCAGTGCTCGTAGTCAGCACGTGGCATCAGGTAGGTGGCGTTGGGGAATGTCGGCACCCACTGCCCGTCCACGAGGCGGGTGTTCCAGCCGACGTGATCGACGTGGAGGTGGGTGTTGATCACCAGGTCCACGTCCTCGGGCGCGATTCCTGCCGCGGCGAGATTGGTCAAATACCCCAGGTCGAGGTGGTCCCAAGCTTCGACCGCCGGGCGGGTCTTGTTGTTGCCGATGCCGGTGTCCACCAGGATGATCCGGCCTTCACTGCGCAGCGCCCAAGTCTGCATCGCGACCTGGACGATGTCGTCGACCGGGTCGAGGTGATCCGGAACCAGCATCGACCGCTGCTCGTCCCAATGCTGGTCGGGTGAGCCGGGGAAGAACTGGTCGGGCGTCATGCCCACCGGCCCGTGCATTTCCTCGACCCGCGACACGGTGACATCGCCGAGCACAATCTCGTTCATCAGGTTCCTTCGCTGTGTGTTCCCGACGCCGTGACCGGGTGCCGGACGGCTCATGGGCCGTGCCACCGAGTTTTCAAGTGCCCGACGTCGATAACCACACCCTGCGAAGGTGCCGCTGGCACGGGTGCGTCAACGGTGTCCACACCCCGGCAGGGTCAGGACAACGCTGCATCCGGCAGAGACAATGACGTGATGAGCGACCGCGAAGACCAGTCCGGACAGCTTGGGGCGTTCCTCAAGGCGTGCCGGGCCAGGGTGCGTCCCGAGCAGGTGGGGCTCACGCCCTACGGCGAACGTCGCCGTGTTCCGGGACTGCGCCGCGAGGAGCTGACCCTCCTGGCAGGGGTCAGCCCGTCCTACTACGCCCGGCTCGAACAGGGCCAATCCCGCAACGCCTCCCCGGAGGTCCTCGACGCTATCGCCGCCGCACTCGCGCTGACCGCCACCGAACGGCGACACCTGCACTCACTGGCCGAGTCCGCAGGCCGCCGCCGCCATACGCGCCCGGCACCCATCGAGCACGCTGACCCAGCTCTGCTCGAGCTGCTCGACGCCATGCCATCGGTACCTGCGCTCGTGCTGGGTCGCCGCAGCGATGTGCTCGCCTGGAATCCTCTCGGCCACGCCCTTCTCGCCCCGAATCTCGACCCCGACTGCCCGGCGGTCCCCGGTCGCAGGCCGAACATGACCCGGATGGTGTTCCTCGACCCCGACACCCGCGCCCTCTATACCGATTGGCCGCGCAAGGCCCGCGCAGTCGTCGGCAACCTGCGGCTTATCGCAGGCGCCCACCCCGACGACCCAGCACTGGCGTCGTTGATCGGCAGCCTCACCATGGCCAGCCCGGAATTCGGCACCCTCTGGAACGACCACAGGGTCCAGGCATGCGCGACCGCCCACTACCAGCTGCACCACCCGCTGATCGGGGACCTCACCGTCACCCAACAAACACTGAGGTCGGTCGAACACCCCGACCAGACCCTCGTCACCTGCACAGCCCCACCCGATTCCCCGTCGGCATCAGCACTGGCCGTCCTGACCCATTTGGCTCGACCAGCCGAGCCGCCCACACGCCTTGCTCAGGACGCACGCATGTGCAGTGGTTCGACCTCGCTGATCGGCTCATCCACTTCTGTGGACGATGTCAGCACGTTCCGTTTGTGACCGTTTTGGTGACCGTTTGAGGCTGACGAGCCGGTATCCACGGTGATCTCCAGTGACGGCAGCGGCCCCGCGTCGGATGTCTCCGACTCGGGGCCGCAAGCGAAAAGAGCTGCTATGAGCTACTTTTCATGCACTCGACACCACTACTTCTGCGCGGCCTTGAACTCGCGGCGACGGCGGTGCAGGATCGGCTCGGTGTAGCTGCTTCGGACTCATTGCCTAGCCTGACCTGCTGTTACTAACGTGACTACGGGAAACCGAGGGAAGACAACCTCCGGAGCAAGCGGGGAGACCTCAACCTCGACCCAGTTGCTGACGGGCGTTGGCCGTACGCGCTTCCCACCGAATGTCGTAGTCGGTGCTACCCAGTACCGATTGGATCGCAGCAAGCAGCCCTGCACGGTTCTGGACTGTCTCCAACCTCTGCATCAGGGGTGGGCTTTGATGTGTTAGAACAATGGTCCACCCTTCAAGCCCAACCAACGACACTCCAGACAGCAAAGCTAGGAGTGTGGTTCCATGCTGGCGGGCTGTGGCCTTGATTTCCTGCCATGCCTGCTGAATCTCCTCAAGTCGGTGCGGCGGCTTCGGCTGTGCCTCGAGCACTCGAAAGGCAGCTGTCGCCAGCTGCGAGCAGGACTCGAAGCGGTCGGCCGCGTCCTTGGCCAGAGCTTGATCGACCACGTCATCGAATCCGGTTGCTACAGACGCATTCTGGGTGCTAACCCTCGGTACAGAACCCGTCGCATGCGCTGCGATGATCTGCAACATATCTCCGTCGTAGGGCAATGCTCCGGTAAGCAATTGGAAGAGCACGCATCCGAGGGAGTACACGTCGGAACGGTGATCAACCGTCGCCTGTGGGTCAAACCTCTCCGGTGCCGCATATCGGATGGAGGCGATCATGTTTGAGGTGCCAGTAAGCTGGCTCGTCTCATCGAGACTCTTCGCAATGCCGAAATCCCCGAGGATCGCCCGCTCCCGGCGGCCGCTTGTCAGTAGCACATTCGCCGGTTTCACATCGCGATGAAGAAACCCGCGGTCATGTGCGTAATCGAGCGCTTCTGCGATGTCAGAAACAATCGAGACCGCGCGCTCCGCTGCGATCGGGCCCAGTCGAAGTTCGGCATCAAGATCGCTTCCATCGATGTATGCCATCGCGATCCACGGCTGGCCTCGCTCCTCCCCACCTGCATGAATGGCAACGATGTTGGGATGGGTCAGCGCCGCAACGGCATGCGCCTCGCGTTCGAACCGCTTCCTGGAAGCTGGATCGATACTCGCAAGCGCGGGCAACACCTTGAGCGCAATCTTGCGGGGAAGGTCGCGATCCCGTGCCAGGTACACCTCACCCATCCCACCCGAGCCGAGCAGGTACTCGATTTCGTAGCCGGCAAAGATGTTTCCTCGCTCAAGTGAGTTCCCCACCCAGCGCTTCCCTCCCCCATCCGCAGTCCCTGGTCGAGGATACGCGGGCGGCACCTGCCACCTAGCGCTGATCCCGGACAGCACGGCCAAGTCAGGACTACGCGACACCTGCGTTGGCTCGCCCACGGGTCACGACCACCGCCTGGCCAGATCGTACCCTGCAAGGCATTTTCGACGCATACCTGCCGGCGCGGGGATCTTCGCCATCGCTCGGCAACTCACCGTCGACGGTATCGCCTGTCCATCCACCCATGACCGCGCACGCAACCGCCACCGTTCCGCACACGCATGGTCAAAGAGCGCTGTCCGCACCATCCTCACCAACCCTCGATACACAGGTCACGAAGTCTGGAACAAGCAACACCGCCAGGAATCGCTCATCGAAGTCGATGATATCGCGCTGGGCGACCGATTTCGCCTCACCTGGAACGACCGAGAACAATGGGTCTTCTCCGACCGACCCGCCCATGAAGCACCCGTCGACCGACCCACCTTCGACCAAGTCCAACAAACGACTGGCGGCACAAGGGCCCACATCCACCGGCCGCGCCACTACCACCCGCAAACACGACTACGCCTTCAAGAGCTTGATCATTCACCGAACCTGCGGTCGGCGGATGCAAGGCAACTGGAACCACGGCACCGCCCACTACCGATGCCGGTACCCCACCGAATACGCTCTCGCCAACAACATCGACCACCCATCGACTGTCTACCTCCGCGAAGACAGGATCATCGGGCCACTCGACGAATGGCTCACGCGCACCTTCGCCCCCGGCCGGATCGAACACGACCTCGCGGCATCACCGACCACTCCATCACCACACACACCGGCGATCGACGAGGCAGAAGCCCGCCTCGCGCAACAACACCACAAACTGGACAAATACCGTGACGCACTGGAGACAAGCGCGGATCCGGAACTTGTGGCCCAGTGGACCCGCGAGGTCCTCGGCGAGCTTCACTCGACCGAAGCTCGACTCATGGCGATGCAGCAACAAGGATCCACCGCCGACTCCGGAGGCAAACATGAGATCGACGACATCAATGGATATCTGAACCAGATCCTCGACGATCTCCGCCGAGCCGAACCAGCCGACAAGCCGCAGGCCTACCGCGAACTCGGCTTGCGACTGACCTACAGCGATACCCCTCGGAGGCTTTCGGCGCATCGCTGCCGGGCACCACATCCATGCCGACCGGCGCATCGTCCTGGTCCCCGACCTCGCGCCATCATCCCACGAGTTCAACGCCGGCCGCGCGCCATCGGCGCCCCTTCCTCGCGGTGATTGAGTACCTAGATAGGTGACGATGGTGTGGGTCGCCGGCGCACGCTCCGATTCCCGCAGCACTTCCTCGAATCGGACTGTCTTCTGTTTGCCTCGCGAGGCAGCGTATTAATTTGAGCCTGAATATGTTTCGCATGAATTCCGATTCCGACCATATTTGCTCCTGCACTTCGTTCATTGCGGAATCTACCCAGGCGGGGTGGCCGGGCGCTGTACCGCTCATCACCCATACCACCGCACGGCCCGCAGGACTGCACCAACACGAGCTCCTGCGTCAAAGTTCGGTCGACCGATAGTGCGCACACCTAACATGTTGTCTACCAGTCACTTTCGCGTGCACAAGGCTCGCGGCCCGCGTACCATTGCGCAGATGATGGACGAGGTACTCATAGCGCTTACTCCGGCCGTGGCAACCGGCGCACTAGCTTTGAGTCTCCGGGTCCTGTGGGGACTAACCCTAGGCAAACCGCCGACCGAAATACGTGTCACGGTCGAAGGTCCCAGCGGACGACGAGAGGTTGTGCTCGACGGCCTCAAGGACGATCCGAGCACACGCGACGCGGTGCGCAACCTGGTCGGACAACTAGTCGATCTGCAGGACTCGCCGGTCAAGCATTCCGATGAGTTCCAGCAGGCCCAGCGGATCAGAGAGGCCGAGCTGAAACAACTCGTCGCACCTACCCGGGAGAACGGGCAGGACCCCGCGTGACAGGTTCTCTGCGCCCGCATCCTGCAACGGCCATCCAAACTGCGATGGCCGGCCACGGCGGCCCCGCCACAGTCACCCCCGACGCCGTTACACAGCTGCTGAAGTTGCAAGACGAGTTCACCACCGAACTCGGTGTTGCCGCAGTGGCAATTTCCAAGAACCGCAGCGGCACCGTGCTCGACGGTGGCGATGTCAAACAAGCATTCGATAGGCGCGCGAAATCCACTGCTGCCGCCCGAAGACGCGAGCTGTACTACGCGACGTGCGGCATCATGTCCGGAGGTGCGATGGGCTCGTTCACCACAGCGCTGACCTCGAGCACTGTTTCGGTGCTCACTATTATCGTGACCGCTCTCATGGCGTCGACCGGAATCGTTCTCGGGATCGCCGCTTGGCGGTCGACCTAACCGCCCGCGCCAACGCCTTCTTCCACCACCGTTTCTGGAGATGCATGACCACGATTCGCGTCACCGTTCCAGCTGAGATCGCCGAGGCTCTCACAGGGGTCCCCGGCGTCTCGCCCGCACCGCCGCGAAGGAGCACATGGCAGATTGCCCTGTCGGCCCTGACCGGAGCGACAACGGTGCTCACCGTCCTCCAAGCGCCGTCGACGTTCTCTGACGTGTCAGCTCGAATTCACAAGCTCCTACCAAGGCAGGCAACGGCCGAGGAAGAACACACCACAATCACGGCGAAAGGGCCCGGCGGTGAGGTGACCCTCACACTGACTGAGGATGTCGATGTCGAGACCATCGCACAACTGCTGACCAAGACGCTCTTCCCGGAAGCCGGGGAAGGTTAGTTGGGGATCTTCCGGCGGCGCAACACCTCACAATTCGTCCTTCTCAGCGCGCTGAGCGACGACGAGGTCGCACAGCTCAAGATCGTCGAGCGTACGTTCGACCTGATGGGTCGCCCCGCCTTCTTTGCCCACGACGCCGAGTTCGTTCTCGAAACACTCCGATCTACGTCAGCTCAGACATCAAGCGCCATCACACAACTAGTAGTCGGAATCGCTGCAGATGAGCTCGCGAGCATCGTCGACCGGACCGGGCTGCAGATCGACGAAGCCAAACCCTTCGCCGCCGCCAGTCGGGGCGCTACTGGCCTGCGTACTGCGCTCGAGACACTGACCCGGTGTGCGGACGACCAGCGCGCCTATCAGGTGGACTCCGCGGCCACTTCCGCTGTCGTGCAAGCGATCCTGTTGACTGTCGAGCGAATTGGTGACAACCACGGTAGTTCGGAACCGTTGTGTGTCGCTGCGGCCGCTGCACACGATGTCGGGCGTACCGAGCTTCTCGAACAGGTCCTGTCGGCGGCAGGCCGCCGACAGCATTCGCCTGGCTACACCGCCCTGTTCGCCTTCTATCACACGCAACTCCCAGCGGTCCGAATGAAACCGGCGGAGTTCACCCGGCTACGGACCGAATGCAAGGTGCAACTCCACTCTGTAACCTGGTCCGATCCTGCCCGCCACCGGGTGCTACGCATCGCCCACTGGCTGAGCGAAAACGAAAACGGCCGACAGCGATCGGCCATCAGCCAGGCCGCCGCAGCCGCAGAAGCGGCAGACTATGCTGCCGCCGCACACTGGTATGGACTCGCGACCAGCGATGCAGAGACCCCTGGTCAAGCTGGCCTGTTCCGGCTGTTCTCAGAGATCTTCCGGCTACGGGTTGGGCAACTCGAGACGCCGTCCGATTTCCGCGCGAGCATGCTCCGATTGGCCAGCGACCACGTCACGAAAGCGAAGCCACTCTTCCCTCTGGACGACGCCTTCGCCGACTATGGCACGACCGCCGCGGCGGTAGACCACGCGCACCCTGGGTCGAACCTCGCCATCCAGGTAACCGACTTCATCGGTGACGTGCGCGCGGGCGTCGCACTCGACCACAACCTCGCCGACCTTGCCACCGTAGCCAAATCACTGTCGGACACCTCCATCGTCGATGCCTTGCAGCGTGATCCGCAGTTGATCAATGCCTCCGACTTGAAGATCGCGATTCCCGGAGCTGCGTTCGTCTGGGTCGAGATCATCCATGACACCAGCGACCCGGTCGATCCCGCCCTGTCCGGGAATCACATACGGGTACTCACACTCCCGGCAACCAGCGACCGTAGCACTGTTCGCAATGTCGCTCTGACCCACCGCCAGTCCGCCCTGTTCACCCGCTCCCGAAACGAAGAGTCCGAGGTCGCCGACCCGAGCGAGATCGCATGGCTCGAAGACTTGATCTTCAAGGATCTAGACGCCGCCGACAGTCCCAGCGGCGTCTTCGTCATCCCCGACGGGACCGCATGGGAGCTCCCGTGGATACGAATCATTCCGAATTTCGTCGATCAGTTCTCGATCATTCCTTCTGCCGCAGCGGCATTGCGCCTACAACCACCCCCGCCGACCGCTGCCCGACGCATCGTCTCCTACTTCGATGCCGGCATGGAGGGCGCTGCCGTTGAGCACGCAGCATTGGTATCACTGCATGCCGAGCGTCGAATCGACTATCGCGCAGCCAACAGCCTCGCCGAGCTGCACACGATACTCTCCGAGTCGAGCTTCGATGTCCTCACCATCGCCGCCCACGGATCGTTCTCCTCAGGTATTGAATTCGTGATGAACTTCGGCACAGAAAAGGTGCCGTTGCTCGCTTTTCTCGAACTTCCATTACCCCCTGTAGTCAACCTAGGCTGCTGCTGGTCAGGGCGAACGTCGCTGAACAACAACTCGATCGCTGCAGCTCTGGCAACCATCGCCGGCGGAGCCTCACTGGCACTCGGAGGTGTGTGGGAGATCGATGACAGGACTAGCGGCGCGCTCCTCGCTGACGCGTACCAACGCTATGCAGACGGCCTCCCGTTCGCACAGGCCGTTCTGGCTGCATCGAGACAACTCGACCCCGTCCTCCAACCCTTGACGGGCGCGCTCGGCCTATTCGGGCGATGGTAGAAAAGATCCAGTTCGGAACGATCGCCGCCGATGACTCAATCCGAACAACCAAATCCAACGGCGACAGTCAGAATTCGCAGATCAGTCCCGCTGGTGCCGAGACGCCTCCGAGATCGAGAGCAGCGCGGGGCCGTTGGATCCGAGCCAAAGTTGCTGTTGCTCGGTGCAATCGGATATCTATGTCGAGCACTTGGCAACGATCAGCACGACCGTTACTACGGTCAGGCTCTAGAACTTGCTAAGTCGTCTTGCAGCACGTGCTGATGCTGGAACGAGGCAGGCGCTGGTCTACCGGCCCCAACGCCGGGACCTTCCCCCGCGCGTCGCAGCCCGACAAACGCCTCCGGCGCGCACCCAGGTTGACCTTGTCTACCGCTTTGACCAGGGGCGCAACGGAATTCGAATCGGCATACTCGGGCTTGATCAGCTGCTGCCAGGTCAGGCCGGGGTACTGGAACAAGACGTTGGCGATCGACGCGGACCGGAGCGCGGTGGTGACCTGTATGCCGTAAGCGCTCAGATAGGGCGAGAGCGCGAACACTGTTGCCGAAGCGAATGCCACCGAGAGCGCGGCAATCGCTGACATCATCGGGGCAACTGTACGTGCCTTCTTCAAGAATTTCCCCTGCAATCCGATACCTGACACCGGATGAAATCCGGCTGTCATGCCAACCGGCCGGGCGTGGGATCGACACAATGCCTCGAATTGTCCCCCGCCGACACACCAGCGAGTCCGCCGATACGAATCCACCGACCGCAACCGGACATGAATATCCGGTTGCGAGACACATTGCGAACGGGATCACCCGGCACCGCCAAGTGCGCCGGGCGTCACTCGCACAGCGCGCGATGCAACAGTCCCCAGCATTTGCCCGCCACCGATACCCGTTCCCGTTCCGGCGTCTTGTTCAGCAGCGCGCCCAGCATTCCTACGGCCAGGAAGACCTCTTCTGCCGTGACACCCCGGCGGACGCTGCCTCGCCGACTGTCGTCGGCGAGTTTGTCGTCGAGCAGGGCATATAGGCGGCCGATGATGTCCGCCAGCCGAGGGTCGCTGCTGTCGGCGAGACGAAACAGGTCGAACAGGACCGCCACCTCGACGATCTGGTCGAACATCTCCGCCAGCAGCTCGTCGAGCGTCGAGTCGGTCTTCGCGACCATCGCCTCCAGCTGTCCGAGGTTCTCGTCGAAGACCGCGAGGATGATCGCCTCACGACTCGGAAAATGCCGGTAGAGGCTGCCCTGCCCGACTCCCGCCGTGCGCGCGATCAGGTTCAGCGGCGCGTCCAGGCCGTGTTCGGCAAACGTGGCCTTCGCCGCGGCAAGGAGGGCGGCGCGATTCTCGGCGGCGGCGGCAGGTCCTCTGTTGACACGGCGTGGCGAGCTCATCCGGACAACGCTACCCATAGGCCGATCCGATCCGGTCACAAACCGCGACGAAACCGCGGGCAGGGGGCAACCCGCGTTCACAGCACGCCCACATACCGGCGGAACGAATCGATCGGCTCCTCCCATGCGGCCATGTCGAATAGCGCGCCGACCATTTCCCCGTTCGGATATTATCGACGACCGGGTACCGAATTCACTGTTTCCCGTATTTCAGCAAATCAGGTCGGACGCCGGGCAGCTTTTCCGGTACCACGCCGTCCGGAGACATACGCCGCCCGATGTCGACCGCTTCGGATGTAGCAGCGACACACAGCCGCACCAACCGTGCATCGGGAAATTGTCTATTCCTCCAAATGTGGACGCACGACTGATGCATCCACACAATGCCGGCCCCAGTGGTACACCGAACATCCGAAACATCCGGACAAGTGAGTCCGGTTGGGCTAGGGTGCAGTGATGCCGGCATCCGCTACTCCCGACAGCACATCCACGCACACCGGTCAGGCACCCCGGTTCGACCACACCGCGGCGCAGTGAGGACAACCCACCCCAGCGCGGAGGAATCGATCCCCGCTGCCGCGGCGGACAAGGCATCGGCCCTCGAATGGCTGACCGCGTTCGCGCTGCGGATGCGCTCCGAGTCCGCCAGCGAGCTGATCCTGTCCGCTGTCGATTCCGCGATCCAGGAGACGTTTCCGCAGGTTCTCGCAGACGCCGAACTCCGTCGGGAGGTCCGCGCGGCCACCAGGGCGCACTGGCTGAGTTTCCTCGCCGTGGTCGGGCGCACGCGGTTCGAGGCACACCCGCCCACCGAGGCCGTCGACGGTGCGCGGACAGTGGCACGCCGAGGCTACGGCGTGGACATGCTGCTCAAGACGTACCGGGCAGCACAGCGAGGGTTGTGGCGGTATATCACCCAGGTGCTGAATCAGCAGATTCCCGATGCCGAGCTGCGCGGGGTCGTCTTGATCACCTTCTGGGAACGCAGCACGCTATGGCTCGACAACTGTCTCGACGACATCGTCGCCGCGTACATGAACGAGCGCGAACACCACACCCACGACTCCGATGCCCACCGCACGGCGACCGTCCAGGCCATCCTGCACGGCGAGCCCGCGCCGACTGCCGATTCGTCCGACGACCTCGGACACCCGATGGACGAATACCAGACAGCCCTGGTTCTCTGGACCGACCGTGAGGTGCCCGCCCGGCAGGCAACCCACCTGCTTCGCGAACACGCTACGCACATCGCCGACTCGCTCGGAGGGCCACCTCCGCTGCTGGTCAGCAGCGGCGCCCACGGCATGTGGGCCTGGGTGGGAACGCCGCATCGCCCGGAAACCGCCGACCTGCCTGCGCCACCGACGACCCACACCCATGTCGCTGTCGGCATCCCCTGCCCAGGAGTGGACGGCTTCCGGCGCAGCCATCTGGAAGCACGCGCCGCACAGCGGATCGCGACCAGCGCCTGCCACGCCGCCACGGTCACCGCCTACCAGGACGTCGACCTGGTCTGCCTGCTCACCGGTGACGGGAATATCGACTCCGTGCGCGCGCTCGTCGAGCGCGAGCTCGGCCGGCTCGCCGACCGGAGCGAGCCGGTCGCCCGGCTTCGCGATACCGTGCGCGAATTCCTTTACGCCAGAGGCAGCATCAACGCGACCGCGAACCTGTTGGGCGTGCACCCGAACACCATCCGCTACCGACTCCAGCAGGCTGAGCGCCGCATGGGTCATCCGATCGATCGCCGGCGCGTCCACATCGAGCTGGCCCTGCGCTGCCTCGAGATCTACGGCGACGAACTCCTTCCTGCACCGTAGTCCGGCGTCACCGCGGCGAAGGTTCCGCGGGCGCGGCTCGGGACACGGTCGGGCAGCGCTGCACTGAACCCGACCAACAGTGAACCGACGACGATGAGCACCACCGCGGCGATGAACATCACCGCCGGAGCGTCGGCACGGCAAGCTTGGGATCTACCGGGGTGATTGGGCACCACCCGGCGGTGAGTTGGGTTGCCTAGCCTCGTTCTCAATGCGCGCCCGGATCGCCTCCACCGTGCGGTCCTTCGGGATGCGTTCGGGCCAGACAATCATACCGAGCAGGACAGCCAACGGCAGGCCGACCGCGACGACGAACCCGAGCGTGGTCACCCGTCCGCCCTCGCGCCCTCGGAGTCCAGCGGCAGTGGTTCGTGGTCGCGCGCTTCGGCTGCCGTCAGCCACGCGTCGACGTTGTCCAGCGAACCCGAGACGACCACCCGGAACGGTGAACTCAGCTCCCAGCCGTAGGGCGGCTCCGGTGCGCGGCGGATCGCCATGGACCGCAGTCCTGCTCGCGCACTCAGTGCGCCTAGGCGCGCCTGTATCGCATCGCTCATGAAGTTTTCCGCTGATCCGTAGGGCTGCCAAGCATCGAGCGCGGCGAGGAGTCTGCGGATGATCGCGGGCGGCGGCGGGACTGCCTGCTCGTCGTCGGGGTTTTTGGGCTTGGGTGTACGGCTGGGTAGTGGCACGGCTCCCCCCTCGTCGGGTGGTGGGCTCCGCCCGGACAACCAACCGAACTGGGTCTAATCGCCCGGGCGGCCCTGTGGTGCAGAATCTCTTCCCGCTCCCGCCTTAAGGATCGATCACGGTTAGGGCCGTTTACACCGCGTACTCGGGACTTTTGGGACGTTTACGATCGATCCGTCCGTTCGTCCTTCCCACGAGGTGGAGAGCATGAACCACGGTCTGCGCCAGGCGATGTCAGCAGCCAAACTCACCGAGCAGCAGTTGGCCGAAGCCTGCGAAGTCGACGCGAAAACCGTCGCCCGCTGGGTGTCGAATGCTGCACGCGTACCGCACGCCAAGCATCGTTGGCGGGTGTGCGAACTACTCGGGGCCACCGAGAGCGATCTGTGGCCGTCCTCGGTGCGGCTACAGGTGAAGTCGGGGCCGGACCGCGAGGTCGTCCAGGTCTACCCGTATCGGTCGGCCGCCCCTGCTTCACTGTGGCGCTCGCTGATCAACAACGCCCGAACTGAACTCACCTTTGCCGGGTACACGAACTACTTCCTGTGGCTCGAACACGCCAACTTCGGAAAACTCCTCCAGCGCAAGGCCGCCGTCGGATGCCGTATCCGCTTCCTGCTTGGAGATCCGGAACATCGGGTAACCCGTGACCGCGAGGAAGAGGAATCGGTGCCGCTCACGCTGTCGGCGCGTATCGCGGTGACCGTAGGCGAGCTGTCACGGATCCGGGGCGTAGAAAACCTCGCCGCTCGGTACGAGACGGGGCACGTGAACATCTCGGTGTTCAGGTTCGACAACGACATGATCGTCACGCCGATCCTCGCTCGGCGGGTAGGCCACGATTCGCCGATGATGCACCTACGGCGCGAGCAGCCAGACGGCATGTTCGACCGGTTCACCGAGCACGTCGAAGAACTCTGGACCCGTGGCCGCGACATCTGGGAAGGCTGAACGCATGGGCAGGATCGATTACCAAGACGACCCGACCGCACCAGCAGCGAATTCGTTGGTGCCTGCCGCTTCGGTGGTGGTCGTAGACGACCGGGGGCACATCCTGCTGCAACGCCGCGTCGACAATGGGATGTGGGCGTTGCCCGGCGGAAAGATGGAACTCGGGGAATCGCTCGCAGGGTGCGGCATCCGCGAGACCTGGGAGGAAACCGGAATCGACGTCGAAATCGTCGGGATCGTCGGGACGTACACCGACCCGGGTCACGTCTTCGCCTACGACGACGGCGAGGTCCGACAGGAGTTCTCGATCTGTCTGCTCGGCAAGCCCACCGGCGGTGACCTCCGCTCGTCGGACGAGTCGCACGAGGTCGCGTGGTTCACGCCCGACGACACCGACACGCTTCCGATGGTGGACGCCATCCGGCTCCGCCTCTCCGATTGGCGATCCGGCCGGTATCCGGTGGTCCGCTAACCTGCACCTACACACAACGACAGCCCCGGACCACGAGATTCCGGGGCTGTTCTGTGTATGCGATCCGGTGAGTCGGAGGTCGCGGCGTAGCGCTGCCTCTCTCAGCGGTCTTTTCGGCCGCCTACAATTGATCCTCCGCGTATTCGGAGATCCGCCAAATCGCCGCGTCGGCGGATTGCAGCACCCGGTCCGGAGTCGGGCATGGACACTGCGGGCAGGCCCTCCCATCGAATCCAGCGCCGCCGATCAGTACCTCGAGCGGCCCCAGCGCCGCGTCGCGGTATCGATCGGCTCCGGCGGCCCTGGCCCGGATGGTCGAGTCGTCAGGCCTACGGCAGAAGCCACCGAAAGCTGGACCTGTTCCGCAGCAACGCGGCGGTGGCCGAATGGCCGGGCGCGGGCCGGCAGGCGCCGGTACGGTGCGCGCCGTGCGCCGGGCCAGCTCACCGGGACGCAGATGCGGCCACCACCCACACAGATCCGGCGCGCCCACGGCAATGGCGGCATCGGTGCCGGTGAGCGCGCGCTGGCCGAATACCTCGCCCGCCCGGCCTGGGTTTCGAACTGAACCGATCGGTCGAGCCGATACCGATCGGCCACTGACCAGTCCGGGCGTGACCCCAGATGACCAGTAGGTATTGCCGTCGGGTGAGAAGCGTGGGTGGGCAACCGGCTGCCTCGACCCCGACCCCGCCGAGCGCTGCACCGCCCGCCCGGTCTGATCCGGCGGCACCGAGTCAGACGCGCGATTCGCCCGATCGATAGCCGCTGCAGCCGAGCGCCCCCGGAAACCTCGTCATCCGATGTTCCAAATGCAATACTGGAAACGCTACAGTATGACCCACCGCAGCGTCTGTGACGGTCTGCCACGAGGCCTCGACGGCGGTATCCGCAACGAAGGGACAGGGAATGACAACGCTGGACTATCTGGCCATCGACGTCGACAACCACTACTACGAATCATTGGATGCGTTCACCCGCCACTTGCCCAAGGAATTCCGGCAGCGCGGAGTGCAGATGGTCCAGGACGGCAAGCGCACCCTCGCGATCATGGGCGGGAAGGTCAATCACTTCGTCCCCAACCCGACGTTCGACCCCATCATCGAACCCGGCTGCCTCGATCTGCTGTTCCGCGGTGAGATCCCGGACGGCGTCGATCCCGCCTCGCTGATGAAAGTCGACCGCCTGGCCGACCACCCGGAGTACCAGCAGCGCGACGCCCGCGTACCGGTCCTGGACCGGCAGAAGCTCGAGACCGTCTTCATGCTGCCCACCTTCGCCTGCGGGGTCGAGGAAGCCCTCAAGCACGACATCCCCGCGACGATGGCCTCCCTGCACGCCTTCAACCTGTGGCTCGACGAGGACTGGGGATTCGACCGGCCCGACCATCGAATCATCGCCGCGCCGATCATTTCGCTCGCCGACCCGGTGGCCGCGATCGAAGAAGTCGAGTTCGTGCTGAGCCGGGGCGCCAAGATGGTCCTGGTCCGCCCGGCGCCGGTGCCCGGTGTCACGCACCCACGATCGCTGGGCGACCCGCTGCACGACGCGGTGTGGGCCCGCTTGGCCGAGGCGGGGGTGCCGGTCGGCTTCCATCTGTCCGACAGCGGATACCTCGCGATCAACGCATTGTGGGGAGGCAAGGCCCAATTCGAGGGATTCGGCAAAAAGGATCCGCTGGATCAGATCCTCCTGGACGACCGTGCGATCCACGACACCATCGCCTCGATGATCGTCCACCAGGTCTTCACCCGGCATCCGAAGCTCAAGGTCGCGAGCATCGAGAACGGCTCGTACTTCGTCCACCGCCTGATCAAGCGTCTGAAGAAGGCGGCGAACACCGCGCCGTACCACTTCACGGAGGACCCGGTCGAGCAGCTGAAGAACCATGTCTGGATCGCCCCGTACTACGAGGACGACGTCAAGCTCCTGGCCGAGACGATCGGCGTCGACAAGATCCTGTTCGGCTCCGACTGGCCGCACGGCGAGGGTCTCGCCGATCCGACCACCTTCACCGCGGATATCCCGCAGTTCCCGGAGTTCTCCTACGAGGACACCCGAAAGGTGATGCGTGACAACGCACTCGAACTGATCGGCGCCAAAGTCACGCTGGACTGACTCGGCGGACCCACCGCATAAGCCCGCCCGCCCCAGCACCGGAACGACGGTGCTGGGGCGGGCGTCCTCATTTGGCCATGAACCTGGTGACGTCGAGAATCAGCACGACACGGTCGTAGACGTCGTCGGGCAGTCCGCCTCCGGCGTCACCGTAGAGTTCGTTCAGCTCCTGGTAGAACTCGCCCTTCTCGTCCCCGAGCACCGTGACCAGCCACCCCCGGGTTTCCAGGCATCGCGACGGCGCATCCGGATCCGTGATCAGGAACGAATAGTTCGGATTCGCTTGCAGGCTGGTGAATTTGCGACGCGGAATGGTATGGCTCATCCGCAGATGCGCACCGTCCCACTTGAACCGCATCGGCGACAGATCCGGAGCACCGTGTGGCGCGACCGTTCCGAGAACACCGACGATCGGCCGCCGGAGCAGGTCCGCGAGCTCGGCGGGCACCTGTGCGGTCATGACACACTCCATCTTCGGTTCGCTGTGACGATTTCCATGTCGCGTCTACCGCGCGATCACCGAGTCCGCGAACGCCCGGATCGACCGGGCCGCGGCATCGGGACTCGTACTGTCGGCGTGCACGACGGCCCAGGTGGCGCCTCGCTTCCCGAGGTCCTCCAGTACGTCGATCGCGGTCCGTACCGAGGAGCGGTCGGCGAAATCGATCACCGGGCAGACGATCTGGATGTCGACGGAGTCCGGATCACGTCCGGCGGCGGCCAGTTCGCGACGCAAGCCGTCGACGCCTTCGCTGAAGTCCTCGGCATTCTCGATCGCTGTCGTGCGCATCGCCGCGGCCATCCCTCGATCCGCGATGATGGGCATCCACCCGGAACCGTGCCGGATGACCCTGCGCCGGGCGGCGGCCCCGTTGCCCCCTATCCACAGTGGTGGATGGGGCCGCTGAACCGGACGCTGTAACCACACCGACCCTGGCGCGCCGAAACCTTCTCCCGTGACCGGAGATCCGGGGTCGGACCAGATCCGGCACATCGCCTCGAGCGACTCGTCGAGCAGGCGACCCCGCCGGGTGTGATCGATGCCGAGCGCGGCGAACTCCGCGCGCAGGTATCCGGCTCCGACACCGGCGATGAGCCGGCCTCCGGAGACGATGTCCAGACTTCCCAGCGCCTTCGCCGCGAGATACGGGTTGCGGAAAGGGAGCACGTACAGGTTGGTGAGCAGCCGGATCCGCGAGGTCACGCCGGCGATGTAGCTCAGCGCCGCGATCGGGTCCAGCGTGTTGTGCCCACCGTTGTGCCGCCATTTCAGCGACGGCGCGGGGTGCTCGCTCAGCGCCACCGCGGCGAATCCGCACTCCTCGGCCGCGATCGTGAGATCGCGGATCACCGAGGGATGCAGAAATTCCTCCGAGGCGCCGGGACGCTCACCGGGGTACTCCAGAACGTACTTCATCACTGACAACCTCTGCCTCACCGATCCTCGCGCCGCCGTGACGCCGCACGGCCACCAGACGACAGTAGCCCGTGCAGTTTCTTCTACTGTATATATTACAGTAGACACCTTCGCGGCCGATGTCACCGGCCCGACGACGCAAACGAGGTCAGCTGTGCAGATTTCCGCCGAGGCAGGACCGGAAGGACCGCTGTCCGGGCTCACCGTGGTCGCGCTGGAGCAGGCGGTGTCCGCGCCGATGTGTACGCGCGTCCTCGCCGACTTCGGCGCCCACGTGATCAAGATCGAGAATCCGGCCGGCGGCGACTTCGCCCGGCACTACGACGATGTCGTCCACGGCCTCGCCGCGCATTTCGTGTGGGCGAATCGGGGCAAGGAGTCCGTCGCGCTGGATCTCAAGGATCGCGACGGCCGCGCGATCCTGCGGCGGATCCTCGGGACCGCCGATGTCTTCGTGTCCAACCTCGCACCGGGCGCGGCGGCCGCCCTCGGGTTGTCGGCCGAGCAGCTGACGGCGGAGTTCCCTGAGCTCGTGGTGATGGAGATCGACGGCTACGGCGCGGGCGGCCCGCTGTCGCACAAACGGGCATACGACCTGCTCATCCAGGCCGAGTCGGGCACCTGCGCGGTCACCGGTACAGCGGACGCGCCGGCGAAGCCCGGACCACCCATCGCCGATGTGAGTTCCGGCCTGTACGCCGCGCTGACGATCCTGGCGCTCATCTGCGCCAAGCGCACCCCCAACGGTCGATCCGTTGTGCCCGCCAGCGCGTCGGTGAGCCTGTTCGACACCGCGGCCGAGCTGATGGGCTACCACCTCACCTACACCCGCCATACCGGGGTCGACCAGCAGCCGTTGGGCATGAGTTCGCCCGCGGTCGCCCCGTACGGCGCGTACCGCACCGCCGACGGTGCGACGGTCGTCCTCGGTACCACCAACGACCGGGAGTGGCAGCGCCTGTCCCGCGACCTGATCGACCGGCCGGACCTCGCGGCCGACCCCCGGTACGCCACCAATGCCGACCGGGTGCGGCTGCGCGACGAGCTCGACCGGGAGATCGCCCGCTGGTGCGGCCGCCACGAGGCCGACGCCGTGCAGGAGCAGGCGGACGCGGCCGGTATCGGCAATTCCCGGTTCCGGACGCCCGGCGAGGTGCTCACGCATCCGCAGCTGGCGGCACGGCGGCGCTGGCGCGACGTCCCGACCCCGGCGGGTCCGGTCACCGCGCTGCTGCCACCACCGGTCATCACCGGCTTCGAGCCGCCGATGGGCGCGGTACCGGCACTGGGTGAGCACACCGAAACCGTCCTGGCGAGAGCGGGTTTCACGCCGGACGAGGTCGAGGAGTTCCGCAGCCGGGGCGCGATCGGGCCCGCCGGGAACAACGACGAAAGGACGATCCAGTGACCGCAGAACCCACCTTACTCATCGACCAGACCGACGGGGTGCGCACCCTGACGCTGAACCGCCCGCGCCGCAAGAACGCGATCAGCTTCCCGCTGTGGCACGCGCTGCGGGCAGCGCTGAGCGACATCGCCGGAGACGAGACGGTCCGCGCGGTGATCCTCACCGGTGCGGGCGAAACATTCTGTGCCGGTGCCGATATCGCCGATGCCGAGGGCATGGACGAATTCCCCGATCCCCGCGCGGAACTCGCGACCATCAACGACACCGTGCGCCTGCTGCACGAACTGCCGGTGCCGACCCTGGCCAAGGTTCGCGGCGTCGCCGTCGGCGCGGGCTGGAACCTCGCGCTGGCCTGCGACCTCGTGATCGCGACGCCGGAGTCGAGATTCTGCCAGATCTTCGCCCGCCGGGCGCTGTCGCTGGACTGTGGTGGTTCCTGGCTGCTGCCGCGACTCGTCGGCCTCCAGCAGGCCAAACGCCTCGCCTTGCTGGCGGAGATGATCGACGGAACGCAAGCCCTCGAACTGGGCTTGGTCACCTGGCTGCACACCGCCGACACGATCGACGGCGTCGCGACCGAGCTGGCCCAGCGCCTCGCCGCCGGTCCGCCGTTGGCACTCCGGCAGACCAAGGACCTGCTCAACACAGGTACCGGTCGCACCCTCCCCGAGGCCCTCGACGCCGAAGCGTCGGCCGCGAGCGCCAATCTCGCGGGACCGGACGTGCTCGAGGCATTCGCCGCCTACGCGGAAGAGCGCGAACCGCGCTACACCCGCGCCACGGAAGTCACCGCGTGAGCGGCCGTCAGGGAAGCACACCGCGACGGAGGCGCGAACGTGGCTCCCTCAATCCGGAGGACATCATCGACGGCGCGTTCGAACTGGCCGAGCAGGTCACCGTGGACGGCCTGAGCATGCCGCTGCTTGGCAAACACCTCGACGTCGGGGTGACCAGCATCTACTGGTATTTCCGCAAGAAGGACGATCTGCTCAACGCGATGACCGACCGCGCGCTGCGCCGCTACCTGTACGCGGTGCCCTTTCCCTCGGTCGAGCCGCACAATTGGCGGGATTCGCTGGCCCGGCACGCGCGGATCATGCGCCGCACCTTCCTCGACAACCCGATCCTGTGCGACCTGGTCCTGATTCGCTCGGCGCTGAGCCAGCACGCGGCGCGCCTCGGCGCCGAACAGGTGGAGCGGACCGTGGCGAACCTGGTCAGCGCCGGGTTGTCGCTCGACGACGCGTTCACCGTCTATTCGGCGGTCAACCTGCACGTCCAGGGATCGGTGGTGCTCCAGCGCCTGCACGACAAGAACCAGGAGCTGGGCAGCGAAGCCGCCGCGTACTACGACGTGATCCGGATCGAGCCCGAGACGACACCGCTGCTCGCCGCGGCCATGGCGGAAGGGCGCCGCTCCGGCGCACCCGACGACCGCAACTTCGAGTGGGGTCTGGCTTCGGTGCTCGACCGCGCCCAGCAGGCGATCGCGATGCGAAGCAGCCCCTAGCCGCGGATGGCCATGCGTGACTGGAGAACCTGAATGGAAGGCGGTACCGAGGTGGAGCCGACACGGCGCGGACCCGGCGCAGAACCCACGACCCTGGGCGGAGCGCTGCTCGCGCACGCGCGAGCGTTCCCGGACCGCCCGCTGCTCGATCGGGGAGACGAGCAGCTGACCTTCGGTGCCGCGGAGCATCGTTCGGCGCTGCTCGCCCGCGGTCTCGCCGGACTCGGCGCAGGCAAGGGCGTGCACATCGGGCTGCTGTACCCCGACGGGGCGGAATTCGTTGTCGCGCTGCTCGCCGCCGCGCGCATCGGAGCCGTCGCCGTCCCGCTGCCCGCCTCTGCCGGCCCCGTCGAGATCCGGAATCTGCTGGCCCACAGTGATGTCCGGATCCTCCTGCGGGCGCGGGAAGATCACCTGCCCAGTGCGGCCAGGGTGGTGTCGGAGGCCTTGCGCGGTGCGGAATTCGATGCCGAGGGGAGGTGGTATTGCACGGCGGCACCACAGTTGCGCCACGTGGTCACCGACAGCACGACACCGGCACGGTACGCCCCGGACGTCCACCGATGGGCCGACGCCGTCGACGACGAACAGCTGGCCGCGATCGAAGACGATGTCCATGCCGCGGATCCGCTGTGCCTGCTTTATCTGCCCTCGACCGGTGACTCGCTCACCGGTGCCGTGCATACCCACGGCTCGCTGCTCGGCGGTCATCGCGTACGCAACCGGACGAGTGGGCTGGCCGCGAAGTTCGTGCTGCGTACAGATCACCCGCTCCCCTCCCCCGCCGGAATCCTGTCCGGGTTGCTGCCCGCCGTGCTCGCCGGCGCGACGCTGCAACGCCGTGACCTCACCGCTCCCACGCAGCTCCCCGCCGGTTGCCCCGAGGGGCCGGGCTCGATCGAAGCGGGCGGTTCGGTTCTGTGGCACGGGGACGAGCGCCGGGCCGGCGGAATGCCGATGCCGGGCTTCGATACAGCGGTCCTCAACCCCGATACCGGCGCCGAGGTCGATCCGGGAGTGGTCGGCGAGTTCTGTTTCCGCGGACCATTCGTCATGCAGAACTACCATCGGCGAAGCCGTGAGGAGTGCTTCGATCCCGATCAGTGGTTCCACACGGGCGAACTCGTCCATCGCGACGACGACGGCGTGATCCACCCGGTGGGTCGCGGTATCGAGCCGTCGCCGCGGGCGCACCCGGGCGAGCATCCGGCCACGACCATGGACCGGCTCGTCCGCGATCGGGCCGAGAGGTTCGGCGATGTTCCGGCGGTGATCGAACCCGGTGGCCGGCTCACCTACGGCGAGCTCGACTCGGCGACAAGCGAACTCGCCGCCGTGCTCGTCGGTTCCGGTGTCGGCAAGGGAACCCGGGTGGGCCTGCTGCTGCCCAACGGCATCGACTGGGTCCGGATCGCTATGGCGCTCACCAGGATCGGCGCGACCCTGGTCCCGTTGAGCACACTGCTGCGTCCCCCGGAGTTGCGTGCCCAGCTGCGGGTCGCCGCGGTCCGGATCGTGGTGACGGTGCCGGAGTTCCGCGGCCGGAACTATCTCGCGGATCTCCCACCGGCTCACCCGGACGGCACGGTCGCACCCGATTCGTCGCTCCCGGCGCTCAGGCAGATCTGGACCGCGGATCGGCTCCTGACCGCGAAGCCGACCGGCCGAGCGGTCCGGATCGCAACAGCCCTGGCCGAATCCGTGTCGGCTGCCGACACCTTCGCCGTTCTGTTCACGTCGGGAAGCCGGGGCATGCCCAAGGGAGTCCTGCACTCCCACGGCAGTGCTTTCGGCGCTGTCCGGGCCGGCTTATCCGCCCGCGCCATCGACGCGAGCACCCGCCTCTACCTGCCGATGCCGTTCTTCTGGGTCGGCGGCCTCGGCGGCGGAGTGCTCTCGACACTGCTCGCGGGTGCCACGCTCGTCACCGAAGCCGTCCCCCACCCGCAGTCCACCCTCGAGCTGTTGCGCAGGGAACGGGTGACGCTGTTCCGGGGCTGGCCCGAGCAGGCCGAGGCCCTTGCCCGGGTGGCCGCGACCGACGGTGTCGCCGTCACGACGCTGCTGCCGGGCAGCCTGGACGCGTTGCTGCCCACCGATCTACGGCCCAGACCCGGTGCACGCGCCAACCTGTTCGGCATGACCGAATCGTTCGGCCCGTACAGCGGGTATCCCGCGCATACCGATATGCCCGCGTCGGCCTGGGGCAGCTGCGGGCAGCCGTTCGCCGGGACGCAGCTCCGGATCACCGACCAGGACACCGGATCCGCGGTGCCCGCAGGCGACGTGGGTGTCATCGAACTCCGCGGACCTCACCTGCTGCGCGGGATGTGCCTGCGCGAGCGCGCCGAATTCATGACACCGGACGGCTTCTACCGCACCGGCGACCTCGGCCGTGTCGACGACCAGGGCTTCCTCTTCTATCACGGACGTGCCGACGACATGTTCAAGGTCAGCGGCGCGACGGTGTATCCCAGCGAGGTCGAGCGGGCTCTGCGCGGTGTCGACGGCGTCATCGATGCGTGCGTGACCGATGTCGCGGGCGAGCACGGCGCACGTGTCGGCGCGCTCGTGGTCTGCGACAGCTCGGCCACGCCGGACGGACTACGCGCACAGGTCCGGGAGTCGTTGAGCGCCTTCAAGATACCCACGGTGTGGGTGCTGACGGATTCGCCCGAGCGGATCCCGCGCGGCGCGACCGGCAAAGTCGACATCCGCGGTCTGCGCACCCTGCTGCAGTCCCCCCAGCCGGAAGGAGCTGGTCGGTGACCGAGGATCAGCAGTCCGCGACACAGCCCCTGGCCGGGGTCCGGGTCGTCGAGATCTCCAGCTTCGTGGCCGCACCGCTGGCCGGGATGACGTTGAGTCAGCTCGGCGCCGAGGTCATCCGGGTCGACCCGCTCGGCGGTGCGGCCGATGTCCACCGGTGGCCGTTGACCGATGACGGCGCCAGCATCTACTGGACAGGCCTGAACAAGGGCAAACGCTCGGTCACCGCTGATCTCCGGTCCCCGGCGGGACAGCAACTGGTCAGCCGGCTGATCACGGCCGGTGGCCCCGCGGGCGGAATCCTGCTGACCAATGTGTCCGGCCGAGATTGGCACAGCCATGCCGCCCTGGCCGCCCTGCGGCCCGATCTGATCCATCTCGAAATCCTCGGCCGCGCGGACGGGTCGACCGCCGTCGACTACACCGTGAACGCGGCCACCGGCTTCCCACTCGTCACCGGACCGGCCGACCACGCCGAACCGGTCAATCACGTTGTGCCCGTGTGGGACCTGCTCTGCGGCCTGTACGCGGCGCTCGCGATCACCGCCGCGGTCCGGCACCGCGACGCCACCGGGGAGGGCAGCCGGATCTCGCTGCCACTGGAGGACGTCGCGCTGGCCACCGCGGGCAACCTCGGGTTCCTCACCGAGGCCATGGTGTGCGAGCGCACCCGCCCCCGGCTCGGCAATGCCGTCTACGGCCAGTTCGGCGGGCATTTCACCGGAACCGACGGCGCGACCTTCATGGTGGTGGCACTGACCGCCCGGCACTTCCGGGATCTCACCGAGCTCACCGGGACCGGCCACGTCGTCGACGCGCTCGCCGTCGCGCTGGCGGCGAACTTCGCCGAGGAAGGAGATCGCTATCGCCATCGCGAGGTGCTCACCGGTCTCGTCGCACCGTGGTTCCGTGCCCACACCGGCGCGCAGATCACCGCCGGACTGGCGGGAACATCCCTGCTGTGGGAGCGCTACCGGACCTTCGGTGAAGTCGCCGCCGACCCGAAAGTCACCGCCAATCCCCTGTTCTCGCCCCTGGATCAGCCCGGCATCGGCACCTATCTCGCGCCCGGCGCGCCGGTTTCGATCAACGGGACGCACCCGCCCGCCCGGATCGCTCCGGCGCTGGGTCAGCACACCACTGCGGTCCTGCGCGACCTGATCGGGCTCTCGAACCCGTCCATCACGGATTTGCGGTAGGCAGCGGTCGTGGCGGCCGATACCTGATCCGCGTGCGACCGGACGGCTCGGTCAGCTCGGGCGCCGCCGCGAGAGCAGCGCCTGGGCCCGGGTGAGGTGCGGCCGGTCGAGCAGGGCACCGCGATGGCCGATCGCCCCTGCCGCGGGGTCGGCGGCGAACAGATCCACGATCTCCTGGGCGGCGGCCAATTCGTCCTCGGTCGGTGCGAACACGTCGTTGATGATCCCGACCTGGTCCGGATGGATGGCCAGCATGCCCCCGAAACCGTCCTGCCTGGCACGGACGCAGCGCGCCCGCAGCCCGGCGGAGTCGCGGTAGTCGGCGTGGATGGTGTCGACGGCGACCGCCCCGGCGGCAGCGGCGCCGAACAGGCACAGGCTGCGCGCCGTCTCGAGGACCGGACCGAACCGTCCGTCGGCGCCGCTCACCGCCGCCGCGCCGATCTCGGCCGCGAGATCGGCGACACCCCAGGTGACAGCGGCCAACCGGGGCGCACCTCGATAGGTCCCCATGGTGTGGACCGATTCGGCGGTCTCCGGGGCCAGCGCGATCACCGCGGTGTGCCCGGGCGGTGTTCCGCCCGCCACTTCCAGAGCGGACAGATAGTTGTCCAGCGTCCGCAGGTCCTGGCCGCCGCGGGCTTTGGGCAGCATGATGCCGCCGGGCCGGGCGGGCAGCACCGCCGCCAGGTCCGTCAAGGTGTGCGGGCTGTCGAACGGGTTCACCCGGACCCACAGCCGCCGCCGGTCCGCGGCGGGGCAGTCGGCCAGGAATTCCGCGCACAGGGCGCGAGCGTGGGCTTTGCGATCCTGCGCCACCGCGTCCTCGAGATCGAGGATCACGATATCGGCCGGGCTCGCCGCAGCTTTCGTCGTCTTCCGCTCGCTGTCGGCGGGAGCGAACAACCACGATCTCCGACCGAGGTCGGCACCTGCGCCGCGGGCCTCACTGAATATCATCCCGTGAATGATACTGTATTGGATTCGGTTGTTCACCTGCGCGGGCCGCGCGCCCGCGTGCCGGGCAGCGGAAACTCCATCGGTAATGGTTACTGTGGTAAATAACAAAGGCCGCGCACCGATATAGCCCCCACACCAAAGACTCCACGAAGGTGGCCACAGATGACGAAACGAGCAACCACGGACAGGCGCCTCCGGCGCGAGCGGGGTTCACTGAACCCCGACGACATCCTCGACCGCGCTTTCGAGCTCGCCGAGGAGATCTCGCTGGACAACCTGAGCATGCCGCTGCTCGGCAAGCACCTCGGCGTCGGCGTCACCAGCATCTACTGGTACTTCCGCAAGAAGGACGAACTCCTCAACGCGATGACCGACCGAGCGTTGCAGCAGTACGAGAATGCCGCGCCGTTCATCGAGACCGACGACTGGCAGGACACCCTGCGCAACCACGCGCGCACCATGCGCAAGACGTTCCTGAGCAACCCGATCCTGTGCGATCTGATCCTCATCCGCGGCGCGCTGAGTCCTCGTGCCGCACAGGTCGGCGCCGTGATGACCGAGAAGGTCGTCGCCAACCTGGTCGAGGCGGGGATGTCGATCGATGACGCGGTGGACACCTATTCCGCGGTCCAGCTGCACACCCGAGGCTCGGTGGTTCTGCAGCGGCTCTACGACAAGAACAAGGAATCCGGCGACGAGCCGGGTGCGTACTACGAACACCTGCAGATCGCAGCGGACACCACCCCGCTGCTGGCCGAAGCGAGCGCCAGGGGCCACCACAGCGGCGCTCCGGACGATCACAACTTCGAATACGGGCTCGACTGCATTCTCGAACGAGCGGTCCGCCTGATCGCCACGCCCGCCAAGAAGACCCCGGCCACGAAGGCCGCGGCGAAGAAGACACCCGCGAAACCCGCCGCCAAGGCCACCGCGGCGAAGAAGACCACGACGGCCCGGAAGACGGCCACCCCGCGCCGTACCCGCGCGGCCTCGGGTACCGAGTAGCGGCCCCGACCGCTACGCCAGCTCGTCGAGCCGACGGACATTCCATCGGCCGGTGAACGCCGTCTCCCGTTTCTGCGCGAACGCCGCATAGGCCTCGGGCAGATCCTCGACGGCGAAATTGACCGCCTGCGCGCGCGACTCGCCGGCCAGGGCCTCACGCAGGGATCGGTCCACACCCTCGTTGAGCAACGCCTTGGTCTGCGAGATCGCGATCGGCGGGCCCGCGGCGAGCCGCTGCGCGATCCCGTCGACGAACTCGTCGATCTCCGCCTCGGGCTTGATCCAGGTGAGGAGGCCGAGTTCGCGTGCTTCGGCCGCGTCGATCGTTTCCGCGAGCAGCGCGAGCCGCTTGGCCTGCTGAACGCCGACGAGCTTGGGCAGCAGCCACGAGCCCCCGCAGTCGATCGAGAGCCCGCGCCGGGTGAACACCTGGGAGAACGTCGCGTCCGGTGTAGCGACGACCAGGTCGCAGCCCAGGGCCAGGTTCCAGCCTGCGCCGACCGCGACCCCGCGCACCTTCGCGACGGTGGGCACCGGCAGATCGTGCAGGTATTGGGCGACATCGGTGATCGCCCGCAGCTTCCGGAACGGCGCGGCATAGGGATCGCTGTCGACGACGTCCGCGCCCGAGCAGAAGGCGCCACCCGCCCCGGTGAAGACGACAGCACCCACGCCGGGTTCGTGGGCAATCGCGTCCAGCGCACCGCGCAGCGCGTCCCACAGTTCGAGGGTGATCGCGTTCTTGCGGCTGGGCCGATTGAGCGTGAGCGTCACGACGCGGTCGTTGCGCTCACGGCGCAGAATGTCGGTCACGTGGATCGGGTCCTTCCGTCCTGCCGGCGTCACCCGGTGCGCGATGACAGAAACAGGTCGGTGTCGAGCGGAGCCAATCCTGGCACCGCCCGGTATCGGCCGAAGTCGGTGACGCCGTGCGCCGCCAGCACGTCCTCGTCGATGAGGAACCGGCCCGCGACCTCGCCCGGCGAGGTGAACACCAGATAGGCGGCGTCGGCGCAGATCTGCGGGATCCGCGAGGTGGCCACGCGCTCCGCTCCACCGGGCCGGTTGCGGATCGCCGCGGTCGCGATCGTCGTGCGCGGCCACAGGGAGTTGACCCGGATGCCGCTGCCGCGCAGTTCCTCGGCGAGCCCCAGCGTGACCAGCGACATGCCGTACTTGGCGATGGTGTAGCCGAGATGAGCTCCGGCCCAGCGTGGTTCGAGGTTCAGCGGTGGCGACATGGTCAGGATGTGCGGATTACGGCTCGCCTCAGCCGATTTCCGCAGGTACGGCAGCGCCGTCTTGGCCAGCAGGAAACTGCCGCGACAGTTGATGTCCTGCATCAGGTCGTAGGCCTTCATCGACAGGTCCTCGGTGCGCGAGAGGTCGATCGCGGAGGCGTTGTTGACCACGATGTCGATCCCGCCGAACCGCTCGGCGGTCTGCTCGACCGCCGCCGCGACGACATCGTCCCGGCGGACATCGCCGATCACCTTCAGCACGGCGCCGCCCGCCAGCTCGAGCTCCTCGGCGGCGGTATGGATGGTGCCGGGCAAACTCGGGTGCGGCTGATCGGTTTTGGCGATCAGGGTGATGTTGGCGCCGTCCGCGGCCGCCCGCCGGGCGATCTCGAGTCCGATGCCCCGGCTACCGCCGGACATGATCATCGTTCGCCCCGCGAGGGCTCCGTCACCGTCGGGCATTCGGCCGGTCTCCGATCCGCTCGACCCGGCGGCCAGGCCGGCGGGTAATCATACTGTTGCCATTACAGTACACACCCCCGGAGCTCGCGTCCAATAACTCTTACTGTAATACTGACAGTATCTTCCGGCCGATTCCGGCGCGCGCTCTCGCCCGTCGACGACGGCTCACCCCCCACCCTGCCCCCGAGGAGCGGAACACCATGGCCTACGTCATCACCCAGCGCTGCTGCAACGATGCCAGTTGCGTCGCCGACTGCCCGGTCGACTGCATCCGGCCACGTCCGGACGAACCCGGGTTCGCGACCGCCGAGATGCTCTACATCGATCCCGACACCTGCATCGACTGCGGCGCCTGCGTCGACGCGTGCCCGGTGGATGCCGTCTTCGCCGAGGACGACCTGCCCGACGTGCTGACCGGATTCGCCGACATCAACGCCGCGTACTTCCGGCGGCATCCGCTGCTGCCCGCGGCCGACCCCGTCGCGCCCCTGCGGTTGCCGAAGGACCTCGGCCCGCTGCGGGTGGCCATCGTCGGCGCCGGCCCCGCGGCCTGCTACGCCGCCGAGGAACTGCTGCGGCGCTGCGCCGCCGAGATCGAGATCTTCGACCGCCTCCCCACCCCGTGGGGCCTGCTCCGTTCCGGAGTCGCGCCGGATCATGGGAGCACCAAGGCGATGACGACCCGGTTCGAGCCGGCCCTCGGCCGCGAGGCCGTCGGGCTCCACTTGAATGTCGAAGTGGGCGTTCATGTCTCACACGACGAGCTGCTCGCCCACCACCACGCGGTGCTGTACGCGGTCGGCGCCTCCGGCGACCGCGCCCTGGACATCCAGGGCGAGGACCTGCCCGGCTCGCATTCCGCCACGGAGTTCGTCGCCTGGTACAACGGTCACCCCGACTACGCCGACCGGGCGTTCGACCTGTCGGGCCCGCGCGCGGTGATCATCGGCAACGGCAATGTCGCCCTGGATGTGGCCCGGGTCCTGACGATGCCACCGGATCTGCTCGAGGGCCGGACCGATATCGCCGAGCACGCGCTCACGGCCCTGCGGGCGAGCGGTATCACCGAGGTCGTCCTGATCGGGCGGCGCGGTCCGCTACAGGCGGCCTACACCGGTCCGGAATTCCTCGCGCTGGGCCATCTCGACGGTGTCGACGTCGTCGTCGAGGAGACCGACCTCGACCTGGACCCCGGGAGTCGCGCCCTGCTCGACGATCTCGCCGCCGAACCATCACTGCGGCTGAAGTATTCGGTGGCACAGCAGTACTCGACGTCGGCAGGCACGCCGGGACACCGCCGTATCGTCTTCCGCTATCTCGCCTCCCCGACCGCACTGACCGGTGACGGCAAGGTCGAGTCCGTCGAGCTGGTCCACAACGAACTCACCGCGCGGGACGGGCGCCTCCGTGCCGAGCCCACCGACCGCACCGAAACCCTCACGGCCGGACTCGTACTGCGCGCGGTCGGCTATCGGGGTACTGCGCAACCCGGTCTGCCCTTCGATCCCACGCGTGGGGTGATCCCCAACGAGCACGGCCGGGTCGTCGGACCGGACGGCGCACCGGTGGACCGGGTCTATGTGACCGGCTGGATCAAACGAGGTCCGCAGGGCGTCATCGGGACCAACCGAGTCGACGCGCAGGAGACGGTCGAGGCCATTCTGTCCGACTTCGCCGCGGGGCGCCTGGCGTCGCCCAGCGGCGACCGGGCCGCACTCACCGAACTGCTCGACCGCAGGCAGCCCGACCGCATCGACCGGGACGGCTGGGCGGCCATCGATCGCGCCGAACTTGCCGCGGGCGCCGCCGCAGGCAGGCCGCGCGTCAAACTGGCCACCCGCGCCGCCCTGCTCGCCGCGGCCTGCGCACCGCAGCAGTCCTGAAAGCGCCACCGCCGCTCCGGATCACGGAGCGGC
>NZ_JBSGVQ010000006.1:132299-238708 GCF_053608525.1 Nocardia sp. NPDC055029 | reverse complement strand
TCTCCGTTGAAGACTCTCGAAACACTCCGAAGAGCGAATCAGAAATATCTAACTAGAGTCCGAAAACCTAGCAAAGCCAAACACCAGCAAAAAGATTCGCTGTTGTTTAAATGTCCACTCCTCAACCGGGGGGTATGAGAAGCGGAACCAATAATAATATTGGCACTGACATTCATCGACACACTATTGAGTTCTCAAAGAACACACGCACAAGCTTCTACCCACAACATTTCGAAGGGGCTTCAGCGAGGCAGGGTTCAAACTTAGCTCATGCCCGTATCCGGATGCAAATCCGGCTCAGGTGAGCCTTCTTACTTGATGTTGTCGGCGCTCATCGTCCAACCTCGTTTTCCCTGGTACTCGGTACCGGGTCGGTGTCCGTGTCGCTCTGACTGGAATTAATTTACGTGTCGACAAATGCAATGTCAAATTCCCTAGTCAGGGGATGTTTCGCCCGTGCTGTCACGAACCACCGCCGGTACGGTGGCTCGTGAACGCGACAAAGGGAGGGTCGGCGATGGCTGTACAGAGTGGGAAGCGGCGACGACTGCGCCGGGTACTCGGGGCCGGGTTGGTCGTGGCGGGTGGTTTGGTACTCGTCACCGCGGGCGCGAATGCGGCCATGTGGGCTATGTCGTCCGGCCATCGGAGTGATGTGGCGGCGGCGCCGGGTGTGCCGGTCGTGATCGTTCCCGGAGCGAGGGTCGCGACGGACGGCACTCCTATGGCCTATCTCCAGGGTCGGCTCGACGTCGCCATCGAATTGGTGGACGCGGGGAAGGCCGGCGAGATACTGCTGTCGGGGGACGCGGGTGGGACCTCCGGAGACGAGATCGCTTCGATGACGCGGTATCTACTCGAGCGTGGGATCGACCCGGCGATCCTGAAGTCCGATGAGGAAGGGCTGTCGACGCGGGAGACGTGTGAGCGGGCGCGGTCGATGTACGGGGTCGAGCGGGCGATCATCGTGAGTCAGTATCAGCATCTGCCGCGGGCGGTCGCGTTGTGCCGGGCGGCGGGGATCGAAGCCGACGGGGTGGTCGCGTACTGCGATTGCCGGCGGAGCACCGAGGTACGCAACAACATCAGGGAGTGGCTCGCGGCGCCCAAGGCTGTCGCGGAGATGATGCTGCGCTGAGGTTTCCGGTGCCGCTACGCAGCCCGGCGGAACAGCTTCTGCCACCACCTCGACGGGGTTGGGGGCGGGAGCGCGACAGGGATGTCCTTCGACTGGGTCCAGGGCGGGCCTGCCAACAGAGTCCGGCATCCCTCGTGGATCGAGTCGCGAAGCACATCGGGGTCCCAGTAGTTGTCGTCGAGACCCCAGCAGAAGACATCGAAATCGGTAGCCAGATCAGCTAGCTCAGGGCTACCGGCTTCCGGCGTGACAGCGAGGTGGTACAGCTCGGACGCTATCCGGCTCACCTGCTCGGCGTAGTCCCCTTCGCCCGCGAGCAAGGCTGCCGCGTCCTTCTTGACCCGACGTAACCGCACGTCGACCTCGCGCGCCGACCAGGTCGCCTCGGTGTCCGCGATGAGGCCGAGTTCGGCCAGCGCGGTGCGGAACAGGGCGGGTGCGTCGCGGGTGTCGGTTCGGTGCAGGCAGGCGAGTTCGACCAGGGCCGGGGTGTCGTGGCCCCGGGCCAGTGCCTCGGCGGCCACCATCGACAGGTCTTCGCCGGCGAGGCCACCTACCGCGAAGCGGTCGGCGGCACTGTCGAGTTCGTTCACTCGGTCAGCGTGCGGTCGGCACGGGTCGGCGTCAACGGAGTTTCACCGAAAACGTTTCCACGGCAAAGGAACGGTCAACACTATCCGTCGGTCCGGGAGCTGCGAGGACCGATCCGATCACGGCGCTGATCAGCGCTTTTCAGGAGGACATTGTGCGAATCGTCAAGGCAGTAGCGGTCGGTCTGGCTGTTGCGGCCGCCACAGTCGTGGGGGCGGGTTCCGCCGCCGCGGAGCCGGAGCAGAAGGAGAACATCTACATCGATGTGAGCGTGCTCGGGTGTTCGTTCGGCGCCGGGCTGGGTGGTGACGTTCTCGTCGCGCTCGGCGGTGGCAGTGGGTCGAGCGCGCTGGTGTCGTCGTCGCTGGCGGCGCGGATGCGGGCGGCGGGCTGCCTGCCTCGGCTGTAGGACCAGCGCCGATGGTCTCGCCACGGCAGGCGGGACCATCGGGCTGCCGCACCGGCGGGATCGCGATCGCGTACCGTGATCGGCGTTGTCAGCACTGGTGGCCGACGGATTGAGGTGCATCGTGGGCGGATCCGAGCACGCCGCGCGGCTCGTACGTTTCTGGCAGACCGTGGAGTTGTTCGGTCCGCATCGTGTTCCCGACGTCGGCGCGCTACCCGATGACGGGATCGTCGTCGAGCCGGCGGCGGATGATCTCGCGCCGTGGGAGGACCAGGCCGCACTGCCCGCGTTACAGCCAGGGCGGGTGTGGCAGTTCGTGGTGTACGGCGGCTTGTTCGGGGTGGGGCGGGCGCGCGAGGCGCTGGTTCGCGCGTTCGGGGAGGATCGGCTCGAGGCCGATGCGCGGCGGGCCGGTATGACAGCCACTTTCGCGGTCACCGTGACCGACGACGGAGTGGTCGCCGCGGGTTCGGCGACCTTGTCGGGGCTGGCCTGGGCGGTGAATCGACTGCGGTCGCCCGGTCCGGCCGACAGTGGCTGGGCCGAGGGGTTCGACCATGATTCGGCGGCTTTCACCGCCGCCTTCGATACTTTGACGCGCGAGGCCGCGGCTGTCGGTACCGAGCAGGTGCGGCAGTCACCACGGTGGCGGGCGTTCGACATGGCGGGTCGTGGTGTCGGGGCTTCGCTCATCGCGGCGGGTGCGGACGGGGTCATCTCCCCCGGGCTCGCCGGAATGTCCGCGCTGGCCTTCGCCGAGCGACTCCTGCCCCGGGACACGGAGGAACAGCCCGAAGCGCCCTGTCTCACCGGTCGTGATCTCCACACTTTCACCGGCGAACTGTGTGCGGCGCTCGGGATTCGGTCGGAGCTGCGCGCGGGTGGAGTTCGTATCGCGTGTGTCCAGGTGCCGGCGCGCGACGCGGACAGCATCGCCACCGAGGACCGGCTGAACAGCGGTCTCGGCGAGGATCTCGCCGCGCTGGCAGCGGCCGTGGAGCGCGGCGATATCGGTGCGGCGCTACAGGATTACCTCGCGGCCACCGAGACACTGCCGGTCGACGAGCGGATCGATGTCCGGCAGCGCCAGGACGTGGTCGTCGAAGGGTTGCTCCCCCACCTGGTTCCGGATGGACGGTGGCCGGGCGACCCGCTGGTGTCGGGCCAGCAGTTCGCGGTCGATCGGGCGATGGCCGGATTGCGGGACGGCGCGGGGATTTTCGCGGTGCACGGCGCGCCGGGTACCGGCACGACGACGATGCTGCGTGATCTGCTGGCGGGGATCATCGTCGAACGGGCCGCGCAGCTGGCGACCTTCGACGATCCCCTGGAGGCGTTCACCGGCATCACCGAGCAGGTGCAGGTCGCGAAGAACTACACCGTCGGCGCGCATCGGCTGGCGCAGAGTGTCACCGGATACGAAGTGGTGCTGACGACGGGTAGCGAGGAGGCCGCGGCCGACGTCGTCACCGAGATCCAGCGTCGCGAGGCGGTCGATTGCGAGGTGAACCACTTCACCGAACTGGCTGATCTCGTCGGCGACGAACCCGCGTGGGGGTTGGTCGCGGCGGCGATGGGCGACGAGCGCCGGACTTTCGGCGAGCGGTTCTGGTTCGGCGAGCGGTTCGCCGGCGAGCGCAAGGCCGGGTCGACCGCGGGCGGCATGCTCGACATTCTCAAACACGCTGAGGCGGATCCAGATTCGCTGCCCGACTGGTCGACCGCGGTGCGGGACTTCGCCGGTCGACGCGCCGAGGTGCGCAGGCTCGCGCAGGAGCGTCAGGATGTCGCCGACGCGGTCGCCGATCTGCCGACCGTGCACGAGCGCCTGCACTCGATGGCGGCGGAGATCGCGAATGCCGATACCGCGCACGCGCATTGGCGGGAACGTCATCAGCTGGCCACCGAGCAGCTGCGGGCCGCGGTGGCGACCCAGCATCGGGTCGGCAAGCTGCTCGGTGAGCACGGTGGGCAGAAGCCGGGGTTTCTGGCGTCGCTGTCGACCGGGTTCCAGGCCGGACGGCGGTGGAGCGCCAGGAGCACTGAGCTGCTGCGCGAGCGGCATATCGCCGAATCGGAGATACGGCGGCGGCAGACCGAGGTCGAGTACACGCGCGGGGAATGGGCGGCGGCGGCCGAGCACGGGCGACGGCTCATTCGTGATCATCTCGAGCTGACGACCCGGCGCGAGGCCGCGCTGGAGATCATCGAACGGGCGCGGGAGAACTGGTCGGACACTATTCCGTTCGGCGACGCCGCTGGTGACGACGAGCAGTTCCAGTTGTGCAATCCGTGGGCCGACGAGCAGTACGCGGGCGCCCGGCGTGAGCTGTTCCTGTCCGCGTTGCGGTTGCATCGGGCGTTCCTGCTCGATGCCGGGTCGCGGGTGCGCGACAACCTGATCGTCGCCATCGCGCTGATCCGGGGCGAGCTGGCCGAGGAGCCGAAGCCGGAAACCGTGGTGGCCGCGTGGCAGACGCTGTTCCTCGCGGTGCCGCTGGTCGCGACGACCTTCACCGCCGCGCCGCGGTTGTTCGCCGGGCTCGGGCGGGAAGCGCTGGGCTGGCTGTTCGTCGACGATGCGGGGCAAGCCGCGCCGCAGTCGGTGGCGGGTGGGCTCTGGCGGGCGCGGCGCGCGGTGATCGTGGGCGATCATCGTCAGCTGGGGCCGGTGGGGACGTTGCCGACGTCGGCGCAGGAGGCGCTGGTACGGCAGTACGGGCTCGATCCGGAATGGATGCCGGACCTGGCTTCGGCACGCCGGGCCGCCGATCGTGGTGCTCGGTTCGGGACGTGGTTGACGCCGGCCGATCAGGCCGAACCGGTGTGGGTCGGGGCACCGCTGCGGGTGCACCGGCGCAGTGACCTGCCGATCTTCGAGTTGACGCATCGCATCGCCTACGACGACGACCTGCTGATCTTCGGTACACCGGAACGGCCGGAGTTTCCCGGGCAGAATCGGTGGATCGATGTCAGATCGGCACGGGCCGAAGGTAATTGGATTCCCGGGGAAGGTGAGGCGCTTGCCGGGCTGCTCACCCAGCTGACCGCGGACGGCGTTGTCCCGGGCGACATCCGGGTCGTCAGTCCATTCCGCGATGTCGCGCGGGGCGCGCGGGAGATCGCGCGCGAGGTTCTCGGGGCGGAGTTCGCCACCCAGCACGTGGGGACTGTCCATGCGATGCACGGGAATTCGGCCGAGGTGGTGGTGCTGATCCTCGGAACGTCCCCGGCGGCGGGTGGGTCACGACGCTGGGCCGCGACCAATCCGAATGTGCTCAATGCGGCGGTGTCGCGGGCGCGGCGGCGGGTCTATGTGATCGGCAACTACCGATTGTGGAGCAGCCAGCGGTATTTCGAGGATCTCGCCGCAGTGTGGACCGTGCAGGACCAGCCGGTGGATCAGGCCGTCAGCCGGTAGAAGCGCCAGAATCCGAACTCCTCGATCGGGAGGACGTCGACGGCTCTGAAGCCCGCTTTGGCGGCGTAGTCGGCCAGTTTCGCGGTGCGCATGACGGTGCCGGTGCCCGCCGAACCGGGGTGCGCCATGCCGTCGGGCAGGCAGATCAGCAGGCTGAATCCGTACATGAGGCGGTCGATGTCGCCGGCCGGTGCGGTGAACTCCGGTGCGACCGCTTCGTCCATCACGATCGCCGCGCCGCCCGGGCGCAGGGAGTGGCGCACCGCGGTCAGTACTTCGACCGGGTGCGGCATGTCGTGCAGGCATTCGAAGGCGAAGACCGCGTCGTAGGTGGATTCGGGGAGGTCCGTTGCCGCGTCGGCGTGATGGAAGCTGACGCGGTCGCCGAGGTCGCGGGCGTTGTCGCGGGCCATCTCGACCGAGGGCTGGTCGATGTCGTAGCCGTCTACCGTCAGATCGGGGTAGGCGCGGGCCAGTGCGATCGACGACCAGCCGCCGCCGGAACCGACATCGGCGACGCGGGCGCCGGGGCGGGACAGGATCGCGTGCACGTCCTCGACACGGGCGAGGTCGGTGGCCAGGCGGCGTTCGAACCAGGGGCGGTTCATGTCGGATTGTGATTCGCGCATGTCGATGCCGTATTCGGACCAGCCGACGCCGCCGCCGTCACGGTAGGCGCGCACCAGTGCGGGCAGTTGAACGGCGGCGCCGGCGAGCATTCGGGCCAGTGGCGCAAGGTAATTGAGGCTGTTCTGGTCGGTCAGTACCTCCGCCGCGCCGGCCGGGAGTGCGAACCTGCCGTCGGCGCCGACGGTCAGCATGCCGGTCGCGGCCTGCTGCTCCAGCCACTCCTGGGCGTACCGGAGGTCGCCGCCAGCGCGCTCGGTCAGCTCGACCGCGTCGGCGGGACCGCCATCGGCCAAGGCTCGATACCAGCCGAGCCGATCGCCGAGATGCACCGCCAGGAGGTCGATGGTGCCGAGCGCCGCACCGAACAACCGGTCGGCGAACTGCTCACTGGTCTGCTCCGCTGCGCTCACTGCCGGTCCTTTCGTGATGCCCCGTTGCCACGAACTACGCAACGGCGAGTCGAAGGGTTCATCCGGGACCGGTCAACGATTCGGTCACCGGCCTATCCGTTGCCGGCCCCGAATAGGCTCGACAGCAACAACGACGGGATCGGTCGCGAAACCAGCTGACGCTCCGAATACGTCAGCTGGTGTCCTATGGCGAATCGAACAGCACGGCGCCGGGATCCACCTCGGTGCCGATCGCGTCGCTGGTGATCGAGTCCTTCGGGGAGTCCATCACGACGATCGGGCAGATCGGGGAGTTGCCGGTGGCGGCGATGTCGGTGGGGTCGAAGGTGACGATCGGGGCGCCCGCGACGACCTCGTCGCCTTCGGCGGCCAGGAGCCCGAAGCCCTCGCCCTTGAGTTTGACCGTGTCGATGCCCAGGTGGACGAGGACGCCGACGCCGCTGCCCAGGATGACGAAGGCGTGGGGGTGCAGTTTCAGGATCTTGCCTGCGATGGGCGCGGTGACCGTCAGGGTGCCGCGGGTGCGGTCGGGGTCGATCGCCACGCCAGCGCCGACGATCTGACCGGCGAAGACCGGGTCGGGGACGTCGGTGAGGCCGACGACCTTGCCTGCGAGCGGGGCGAGGACCGGGACACTCACAGGATGTCCTCGATGTCCTCGGCGAGGGTGTCCGCCTCGGGGCCGACGACGACCTGCACGACCGTGCCCGACTTGAGGACGCCGTGGGCGCCCGCGGCCTTGAGCGCGGCCTCGTCGACCTTGCCGCCGTCCTTCACCTCGGTGCGCAACCGGGTGATGCAGGCTTCGATCTCGACGATGTTGTCGGCGCCGCCCAGACCCTTGACGATCGCTTCCGCTTTGGACATGTGTTCTCCCTTTCCGCGGTGGTTGCCGGTTCCAGTATGGGAGCCTCGAATGTGCGCCACGTCATATTTCGCGGTTGACATCCGGTAGCCACCTGGTCAAACTTACAACTGGTTATGACCGGACAGTACCCGTCAGGGTGACCGGTTCACAACAGTTAACCCGGACAGGCTCGTAAGTCCGTCCGGCTCGCCGAGACCGCCGGCAAACCCGGCACGAAGAAGGTCGACATGACTGCCGCTACCGACAGCCCCAAGCAAGAATCGAAAGTGTTCGCGGGATTGCAGCGCCTGGGTCGCAGCCTCATGCTGCCGATCGCGGTGCTCCCCGCGGCGGGCATCCTGCTGCGCATCGGCCAGGACGATCTACTCGGCCGGTTCTCCGCGCTGGAGAGCACGGCGGCGGTCATCTCGGCGGCCGGGCAGGCCGTGTTCACCTGGCTGCCGCTGATCTTCGCCGTCGGTATCGCGATCGGCTGGGCCAAGAAGGCCGACGGATCGACGGCGCTGGCCGCGGTGGTCGGTTACATGGTCATCGACGGCGTGTTCAAGGCGATGTCGCCGATCGTGCTGGCGGGCAAGACCGACCCGAAGGGCGCGCAGGCGCTGATCAACTACGGCGTGCTCGGCGGCATCGTGATGGGTCTGCTGTCGGCGATCCTGTGGCAGCGGTTCTATCGCACGAAACTGCCCGATTTCCTCGGCTTCTTCAACGGCAGGCGGCTGGTGCCGATCCTGACCGCGGTCACCGGTCTGGTCGTCGGTGTCGGCATGTCGTTCATCTATCCGGCGTTCAACTCCGCGCTCACCTGGGTCGGTGAGACGGTCGCCGACAACACCGTTCTCGGTGGCGGCATCTACGGCACGGCCAACCGCCTGCTGATTCCGACCGGCCTGCACCACATCCTGAACTCGACCGTGTGGTTCCTCGTCGGCGACTACACCGACGCCTCCGGCCAGCTCGTGCGCGGTGACCTCAACCGGTTCTTCGCAGGGGACCCGACCGCGGGCACCTTCATGACCGGCTTCTTCCCGATCATGATGTTCGCGCTGCCCGCCGCCGCGCTGGCGATCTGGCGCAATGCGCGGCCGTCGCAGAAGAAGCTGGTCGGCGGCATCATGCTCTCCACCGGTCTGACCGCGTTCGTCACCGGTATCACCGAGCCGCTGGAGTTCTCGTTCATGTTCGTGGCGTGGCCGCTGTACGTGGTGCACGCGATCCTGACGGGCACATCGATGGCGCTGGTCAACGCGCTGGGCATCCACGACGGGTTCACGTTCTCGGCGGGCGCGATCGACTATCTGCTGAACTTCGGCAAGGCGACCGATGCGTGGATGCTGATCCCGATCGGGCTCGGCTACGCGGTGATCTACTACGTGCTCTTCAGTTTCGTGATCAAGAAGTGGAACCTGCGGACGCCGGGTCGGGAGTCCGAGACCGATGTCGAGGCCGGGGTGCCCGATGTCGCGGCGGTCGAAGCCGAGACCGCGCTGACCGCGACCGGCGATACTCGGACCGACGCGCCGTCGGTCGCCGAAGTCGAAACGAGGCTGGACAAGAAATTGAAAGGTGAGTGAGGCCATGACCACCCGCACAGTCGTCGTCGGATCCGAGGTGGGGCTGCATGCCAGGCCCGCCGCGAAATTCACCCAGGCCGTCCAGGCCACGGGGGTGCCGGTGCGGATCTCGGTGGGAGGTGGTGAACCGGTCGACGCGGCCAGTGTCCTCGCGGTGATGACGCTGGGCGCCGGCCACGGCGCCGAGGTCACCCTGCACGCCGACGACGACGCGGTTCTGGACAGTCTGGCCGAGCTCGTTGCCTCGGATCTGGACGCCGCCTGATGGGCGAACAGGTGATCCGTGGACTCGGGGTGAGCCCCGGTGTCGCGTGCGCGCCGTGGTTGCGGTTCGGTTCGCAGCTGGCGACCTCGCCGCAGGATCCGGTCGGCGGGTCGGCCGAGGAGGAGCTGGCCAGGGTCAAGGCGGCTCTCGGCGGCGTGGCCGACGAGATGCAGGCCAGGGCCGGTCGCGTGAGTGGTGTCGCGGCGGAGATCTTGTCGATGTCGGCGACGATGGCCCGTGATCCGGGCATCGTCGCCGCCACCGAGAAGCAGCTGGCCGACGGGATGCCGACGGCGCACGCGGTGCACCTGGCGTTCGAGGGGTTCTGCGACAAGCTCGAGGCGCTCGGCGGGTACATGGCCGAACGGGCGACCGACCTGCGCGATATCGGCGGGCGCACCGTCGCGGTGCTGCTCGGGGAACCGATACCGGGCATCCCGGAGCCGGGATATCCGTTCATTCTGGTCGCGCGTGACCTCGCGCCGGCGGACACGGCGATGCTCGGTGACAGCGATGTGGTCGGGCTGCTCACCACCGAGGGCGGGCCGACCAGCCACACCGCGATCCTGGCGAAATCGCTGGGGCTGCCCGCGGTGGTGAACTGTCCCGATACCGATCGGCTCGTCGCGGATGCGCCGGTGTTGCTCGACGGCAGTACCGGTGGTGTCGTGATCGATCCGAGTCCGTTTCGGCAGCGGGCGGCTGTCGAGCAGGCGGCGGCGGACGCGGCGCGGCTGGCCGCTGCCAGTGGGCCGGGGCATACGGCCGACGGGACGCCGGTGCAGCTGCTGGTGAATATCGGGACCGTCGACGACGCCGAGAAGGCGGGGCAGGTCGACAGCGAAGGCGTCGGGCTGTTCCGCACCGAGTTCATGTATCTCGGCAAGGCGACGGCGCCGAGTCTCGACGAGCAGATCACTTCCTACACAACAGTTCTCGAGCAGTTCGCCGGGCGCAAGGTCGTGGTCCGCACGCTCGACGCGGGCTCGGACAAGCCGTTGCCGTTCCTCGATCTGGGGACCGAGGAGAACCCCGCGCTGGGAGTGCGTGGTCTGCGGGTCGGGACGGTATTCCCCGATACTCTGGCCACCCAGCTCACCGCGCTGGCCAGGGCGGCCGAGGCGACCGGTGCCGAGCTGTGGGTGATGGCGCCGATGGTCGCCACCGCCGACGAGGCCGCCGGATTCGCCGAGCTCGCACGGGAATCGGGATTGCGCAAGGTGGGCGCGATGATCGAGATCCCGGCGGCGGCGCTGCGGGCGTCCGATCTGCTCACGCATCTCGACTTCGTCAGCATCGGCACCAACGACCTCAGCCAGTACACGTGCGCGGTCGACCGGATGGCCGGTGGGCTCGCGCATCTGCTCGATCCGTGGCAGCCTGCGGTGCTCGACCTGATCGCGATGGTCGGTGCGGCGGGGGCGGCGGCCGGGAAGCCAGTTGGAGTGTGTGGTGAGGCGGCGTCGGATCCGACGCTGGCGCCGGTGCTGGTCGGGCTCGGGGTGACGAGTCTGTCGATGTCGATGCCGGCGCTGCCCGCGGTGCGGGCGGCGTTGTCGGCCGTCGACATCGAGAAGTGCCGGGATGCGGCGGATGTCGCGTGTGCGGCCAGGAATCCGCAGCTGGCACGTGAGGCGGTCGCGGCGATCATCGGGCGGGCATGAATCTGAGGACGGTGTGCGCGGTTCGGCCGGTGGCCGGGCCGCGGCACTTCGACCGTTTGCGGCAATCGTTCGATCCGATGCCGCGCGGCCACCTATTCCGCGCCGTCGAGGTCGGCGGTGCACGCACCTGGCCAGAATCTGTCGATGCCGACACAGCGAGCCGACGCGGCATCACGCGGCCTCGGGCGGACGACCTGCTCACGAGCATGCCCACCGGCGTCGGTGCGGGTGGACCGGTAGGCCAGGGCCAAGTGCGGTCGGGCACACGTCGGGGTATGGCGCGGTGATCTCGCGAGGCGTGGTGCGTGGGCGGCTCCTGGGGACCGGCAGCGGCGAGATTGCCGATGGTGTGGTCGAATTCGATGCCGGGCGGATCAGCTGGGTCGGGCGCGCCGCGAATTATCCTGCTGTGGAGCAGCTTCCGGCAGCGAGCGCGGATCTGGTACTGCCTGGGCTGATCGATGTGCACTGCCATGGTGGTGGCGGGTTCGGATTTCCGAATGCCGATGCCGCCGGTGCTCGGGTCGCCGCGGCGAATCATCGCGGTCAGGGGACGACCGGGCTCTTGGGCAGCCTGGTCTCGGCGCAGCCGGAGGTACTGGTCGAGCAGGCTGCGGTTCTTGCCGATCTCGTGGCCGATGGCGAGCTGCTCGGGATCCATCTCGAGGGGCCGTTCATCAACGCGATCCGGTGTGGTGCGCAGGATCCCGCAGCCATCGTTCCTGGTGATCCTGCATTGTTCGAGCGGATCTGCGAAGCGTCGCGTGGCACTGTCCGGTCCATGACGCTCGCGCCCGAGACCGCGCATTTCGAGGAACTGCTCGCCGCGATGCGGCGCAATGATGTGCTGCCGAGTCTCGGGCACACCGATGCGGATGCCGCCACGACCGCGGCGCGGATCGCCGATGCTGTCGGCGGGCCGATCACCGCGACGCACCTGTTCAACGGGATGCCCGGCCTGCATCACCGCTCCCCCGGGCCCGTCGCCGCCTGCCTGGCTGCTGCCGGGCGGGGGGACATGGTGGTCGAATTGATCGCCGATGGCGTGCATTTGGCGCCGGAGACGGTGGCGATGGTGTTCGACACGGTCGGGCCGGGGCAGATCGCGCTGGTCTCCGATGCGATGGCGGCTGCCGGGTTGGGTGACGGCGACTATCAGCTGGGAACGCTGGATGTGCGGGTGCGCGACGGTGTCGCCCGGCTCGCCACTGCCGACGGAACTCCGGGTGCCATCGCGGGCGGGACCGCCCGCTTGCTCGATGTGCTGCGGTGGACGGTTCAGCACGCGAGAGTCCCGCTCGCCGAGGCAGTCACCGCCGCCACCCGCACTCCCGCGCGCGTGCTCGGACTCGACGACCGCGGCGTCCTCTCGGTCGGTGCGCGCGCCGACCTTCTCGTCACCGACCAGTCATTGCAGCCGCGGCGGGTGTTCGTCGCCGGAACGGAAGGAATCTGATGGAGATCGTGATCCGGGCGGACGAACACGAGGTGGCCACGACGGTCGCCGGTATCGTCGGCGGGTATGTGGAGCGCGGGAACGCGATCCTCGGTCTGGCTACCGGGTCGTCGCCGCTGGGCAGTTATCAGGAGCTGGCGCGGCGGTATCGCGAGGGTGAGATCGACTTCTCGACGGCGAGCGCGTTCCTGCTCGACGAGTACGTCGGGCTGCCGAAAGAGCATCCGCAGTCGTATTTCTCGGTGATCCGCTCCGAGTTCGTCGATCATGTGAACCTCGATCCGGCGCGGGTGCTGAGCCCGAACGGTGAGGCGGGCGACATCGCGGGCGAGGGCAGGCGCTATGACGCCGCCATCGCGGCCGCGGGCGGGGTCGATGTGCAGTTGCTCGGTATCGGCACAGACGGGCACATCGGTTTCAACGAGCCCGGGTCGGCGCTGACCTCCCGGACCAGGGTGAAGACGCTCACCGAGCAGACCCGCAAGGACAATGCCCGCTTCTTCGACGGCCCCGAGTACGTGCCGCATCACGTGCTCACCCAGGGGCTCGGCACCATCGGTGAGGCCGGCCATCTGGTGATGATCGCGCTCGGTGCGGGCAAGGCCGACGCGATCGCCGCCGCGGCGGAGGGTCCGCTGTCGGCGTTCTGCCCGGCCTCGGTCATGCAGTGGCATCGGCACGTCACGGTGGTGATCGACGAGGCGGCGGCGAGCAAACTGAAGCTGGCCGACTACTACAAGTACGCGCTGGCGAACAAGCCTGCCTGGCAGTCCTTCTGAAATGACCGCGCTCGAGTTCGCGGTGCAGGATGTGGCGGGTGCGGTCGGCGCCCGCCGGGTCGGCGCGGATCGGGTGGAACTGTGTGCGGCGCTGGGCAGTACGGGCGGTTTGACCGCGAGCATCGGCACGATCGAGGCGGTGGTGGCGACGGGGATTCCGGTGCATGCGCTCATTCGTTGCCGGGCGGGCGGTTTCGTGTATGCCGAGGCCGACGAGATCGCGGTGATGAATGCCGATGCGCGGGCGGCGGTATCGGCGGGAGTGGCCGGACTCGTCGTCGGGGCGCTCACTGCTGACCGTCGGGTCGACGTCGAGGCGCTGGAGCGTGTGCTCGACGGTGTTCCGGTCGATGACATCGAACTGACCTTTCATCGCGCCATTGATCAGGTCGGCGACCGGTCGGCCGCCGTGGACACGTTGGTGACCCACGGAATGACCCGGATACTCACCTCCGGCGGCGCCGCCCGCTGCGCGGACGGGCTCGACGAACTCGCCGCGATGGTCACCCACGCCGCCGGACGGATCCAGATCATGGCTGGTGGCGGGGTCACCGTCGGCGACATACCGGCCCTGCACCGCGCCGGCGTCGACGCCGTGCACCTCTCGGCCCGCCGCGTCGTCGCCGATGACGGCGGGCCCGGTGGCGGTGGCACCTCTGGTCACGAGCAACTGGATCAGGAGCTCGCGGCCGCGGCGGCGGCAGAGCTGCTCACCGTGGACGCCGCTCGCTGACTTGCCGCCCGTGCGAGGTATCGACCTCGGCGGAGACCGGCTCGGCCGGCTGCCACGTCCTCGATTCGAACAGCGACCGGCCGGGATCGCCGATGACAGCGCGCTGGATGGGGCCGGTGCCGCCGCCGACCACGAGCGGCTGGATGACCAACTCGCCGCTGTGGCCGCACAGCTACGGGCTGTGGATTCGGTCGGCCGATCGACCACCCACGTCGGCCCGGACGACGGCGGGCCTGGCGCTGACGGCGTGCTCGGTCATGAGCGACCGGAGGACGAACTCGCGGCCGCTGCCCAGCTGCACGCAGTGGATGCGACCGGTTGACCGGCTGACGACCAAGCGCCCGGACGATCAACCGCGAGTGTCAGTTCGCCATGTGGCCTGCGCCGCGTCCGCCCCAGCACATCGAGAGCAGTCTGCCTGTGCGAGTCAGCTCAGGAACGTTCGGCGAGGATGAGTTCCGCCTCGCCGGGATTGCAGTCGAACGCGGCCTGGACCGCGGCGATCGCCCCCGCGTGGTCGCCCGCCGCGGCGAGCCGGTCGATCTCGGCCCAGCGGTCCGTCGGTGGCGCTACCGACAGATCCAGTTTGCGTTCGAGCCTTTCCCACATGCGTGCCACGGTCGGGTCGTCGGCGAGCAGCCCGCCCAGATGAGCCTTGAAGGTGGGGTGTTCGGTGCGGTACATGCCCATCCAGCTGCTGCCGGGTGGGCTGGCTTCGGCATTGGCGGTGCGGTCGGCCAGCTTCAGGATCACCGCCTGCGGGTGTGCGGTGATCTTGCTGTAGGCGTCGAGGTTTCGGGCCTTGCGGTTGGGGCCGATGCCGGTGACCGCCCACACCAGGTCAAGAACCTCACGGCCGAAACGGGATTCGACATCCTCGGCGGTGACGGGAGTGTCTTCGACGACGTCGTGGAGCCAGGCGGCGGCGGCGAGCGAGCCGTTGTAGCCGAAATCGTCGAGCACGGCGCGCACCGCGGCCAGATGGATGATGTAGGGATGATCGCCGTAGCGCTGGTCGCCGTGCGCCTCGACGGCGAACTCGCGTGCTTCGGTTTCCCGCTGATCGAACTCCATGCCGCACCCCCGTGCTCTATCGGCGAACCTGTCGAGATCGACCCTAGCCGAGGCCACCGACAGGTGGCCCGGATCAGCGGGAAGCGGGTTTCACCGCGGTGAGGATGCCGGTTTGGTACTTGCTCTGCGTGTAGTCGAGTTCGGTGAATCCGGCGTCGCGCAGTTGGTCGGTGTAGTGGCGGATGTCGGCGTCGGCGAAGGGGTTGCCGCCGCCGAAGAAGGGGGCGAGTATCCGGCGCGCCCCCGGGGTGAGTGAGGCGTCGGCGAGCAGCAACCGGCCGCCGGGGCGCAGGACCCGCCACATCTCGGCGAGCGCGGTGCCGCGATGTGGCTCCGGAATGTGGTGCATGACGAAAGTGCAGGTGACGACATCGAATTCGCCGTCGTCGAAGGGCAGGTCCTGCGCGGGGGCCTGCTCGTAGCGGTGCCACGCCGCGCCGTCACGCTGCCGATTGTCGGCCACCGCGATCGCCGAGGGATCGACCCCGACGGCCGTACCGGACGGGCCGGTCACAGCGCCTGCGGCGCGCACGAGTTTGCCCGGCCCGCAGCCGATATCGAGCGTGCGGTGGCCCGGCGCGATTCCGGCCTTCCGCACGAACTCGGCGAGCAGGCTGCGCTGCCTGCCCAGGAAGAACACCGCGGTGAACAGGTTGTAGCGGCGCAGGCCCGCGATGACCAGACCGGTGTCGCTGTCGTCGACGAACATGGGAGTGAGAAGCTGGTTCTGTGACATGGGTCCATGGTCGAACGCGGCGACGGCGGCGACCAGAACCATAACCGCCGGATCTGTCCGATTCCGGACACATCCGGTGCATCCGTCCCGTGGAGGAACGATGGCCGAGCACACCGATCGCCGGGTCCGCCGGACCAGGGACACCCTGCACCGCGCGCTGATCGAGCTGATGATCGAACGCGGCTACGACCGGGTGACGGTCAGCGACATCATCGACCGGGCCGACGTCGGGCGCTCCACCTTCTACGCGCACTTTCGCGACAAGGACGATCTACTGCTGGTCAGCTGCACCGAGTTCTTGCGCCGCGAGATCGCCAGAACCACCGCCCCCGGCTCGCCGATCGCACCGCTGCGGGTGATGTTCCATCTCGCGGCGCAGTATCCCGAGGTGTATCAGCCGCTCATCGGACCGAAGGCGACCACGACCGTGCTGCACTCCTACCGGCGGTGCGTGGCCGACCTGATCGGCGAGCTGGTCGACGGACTGGCCGACGATACCGTCGCGTTCCTGTCGTGGGGGCTGGTCGGTGTCCTCGGCACGGTGATCGATCCGAACGCCCCGGTCCCGCCGGCACGGGCATGGCGACGTTTCGAGGCGCTGGCCCTGCACGGACTCAACGGCAGCGCAGATCAGGCCACGGCGGGCGCCGCAGAATCGCCAGCGCCGCGATCACCCCGGTGAGCAGGCCGATCCATTCCCCCAGCTGGGCGATGCGATTGGAGTCGACGGCGGGTGTCCAGTGCGCGCGGCCGTCGTGCACGACGAACACGCCGACCGGGCGGGCCGATCGCCCGAAGGCACTGCCGCGCGCGACGGTGATGATGGTCGCGCCGTCGGCCGTCTCCATCGGTTCGCCGAATATCGTCGGTGGCGCGGCGACCGCCTCCTCTAGCCGATCCCTGATCGTCATCGAAAACCCCCGTTCGTCGTTGCGACACTGCTGACGAACATACGCCTGAGCGGTGCGGTCCTCGGCCTTTCGAACGCGGCGTGCGCGATCACTGTCACCGGCGCTTGGCATGATGGGTGGGCCGAGCCACGACGAGAGGTGCCGAGCCCATGACCAGCACAGCGGAACAGGACATCCTGGCGACACCGTGGTCGCGTTCGATCGGTCTGCGTGTGCCGGTGGTGAACGCGCCGATGGGTGGTGCGGCGGGGGGACGGCTCGCGGCGGCGGTGACCGCGGCGGGTGGGCTGGGCATGATCGGGATGGGCAGCGCCGGATCGGTGGCAGCGCTGGAGCGCGAGCTCGCCGCCGCAGGAGGCGCGGTGTCCGGGATCGGGCTCGTCGACTGGGTGCGCCGGCGCGAAACCGGCCTGCTCGAGGCCGCGATCGCCGCGAAGCCGCGCATTCTGTCGATCAGTTTCGGCACCGATTTCTCGTGGGTACCGGTGGTGCAGGCGGCGGGGATTCTCGCGGTCACGCAGGTCTACGACGTGCCCGGCGCGCATCGTGCCCAGGATGCCGGTATCGATGTGCTCGTCGCGCGGGGCAGCGAGGGCGGTGGGCACGGCGCCGACCGGCTCGCGCTGCTGCCGCTGCTCGATGCCGTGCTCGATATCGCGACGGTTCCGGTGCTGGCGGCGGGCGGGATCGGTTCCGGGCGCACACTGGCCGCGGTGCTCGCGGCCGGTGCGGCGGGGGCATGGCTCGGGACGTGTCTGGCGGCGGCGGACGAGTCGCTGGTGCCCGAGAACGCCCGGCGGGCGATGCTCGCGGCCGATTCCACCCATACCGTGGTGACCACCGCGTTCGACAAAACGCTCGACCTGCCGTGGCCGCCGATCTATCCGGCTCGGGTGCTGCGCAACGACGTCACCGATCCCTGGTCGCGGCCCGAGTTCGACGAGTCGCGGCCGAGCGCCGAGATGCTCCGTGCCGCCATCGAATCCGATGATGTCACCATCGCACCGGTGGACGCCGGTCAGGGCGTCGGCCTCATCACCCACATCGAACCCGCCGCCGCGATCATCGATCGGTTGTGCCGTGACGCGGCGGTGTTGTTGCGCCGTTGACGACCGGCGCACCCGTCTCGACCGCCGTCGGTATCCCGCACAGCTCAGACCGATTCGTGGTGGTCGCGACGCAACTAACCAACCGGGTTGTGCAGGTCGACGATTCGCGCAGGATCGTTCAGCATTCCCTGGTCGAGCTGCATTGTTTCCTCGGTCCGCCATCTGGCGTGCCAAATCGGTACGCCGCCTGCGAGATCGGTCTCGCGGGGGTTGGTAAGTAGCGGCAGCTCGAGGCGGGCCGCTGACACGGTGACGGTGGCGTTGGCCGGGGTGTGGGACCAGACGTCGTCGACGACATCGGTGATCCGGATGCCGAGGCGATGGCCGGTGGTCAGGCGGGCGTCCTGCCAGAGCAGGCGGATCCGCGCCTCCGGGCCGACGGGGGCGATGCCGCGGGTGATGACGGTGGCGCGGCCGTCGGGTGCGATGTCGTAGAGCTCCAGGGCGACAGTGGCATTCGGCGGTCCGGCGAGGTTCAGTGTCGCGGTGGCCCGGCCTGCCAGGTGCAGCGCGCTGGTCACGGGCGCGGAGATCGACCAGATTTCGCGGTCGGGGCCGGGGAGCAGGCCGCGGTCCTGAAACGTGCCGGTGCGCAGGTCGACGGTGACGCGCCGGGAATCCGCTGGGGGCCAGATGTTTTCACTGCGCCAGCCGCCATCGAACTGGCCGACGGTGACCGGCGGTCCGGGGACCTCCACGGCCGCGCCTGCCACGTGCCGGTCCAGGAACGCGGCCAGCTCCGCGTTGAAATGCGGCGTGCCGCAGCGGCTGCGGCAGTCCGAGTGACCCCACTGCCCGAACCACGCGCGGTGCTCGCCGGGGCCCATCCCCTGCCAGGCGTCGAGGACGCGGTCGGCTCGGGTGTTGGAGTCGAGGAAGCTCTGGCCGAGGAACAGCGGAGTCGTGTTGCCGCGCAGGTCCTCGACGATGTCGCGGTCACGCCAGCCCGGGTTGGCGCCGTTGTGGTCGGTGGTGAGCGCGAGATAGCTGTCGGTGCACTCCTTGGTCGTCTGGAGTGCGTTGGCCTGGTATTCGGGTGAGTCGTCCCAGCGGCCCGGCGTGTGGGCGATGGCGAGATGTTCCGGACCGGCGAGGTCGGCGGGGCGAAGGCCGTCCTCGGTCAGCGGTTTTCCGCCGAACTTCCACGAGACGCCCTGCATGTACAGGTAGGAGTACGGGTCGACGACCGGCTCGAAGGCAGCGACAGCGGCCAGTCCCTTCGGTTTCGCGGCCAGCGCGAGCATGCCGGTCCAGCCTTCGTAGGAGGTGCCGACCACGCCGACCCGACCCGTCGACCACGGTCGGCTCGCGGCCCATTCCACCGCGGTGGCCACGTCGGACCGCTCCCCCGGGCCACCGAAATCCGGGCATCCGTTGGACCCGCCGAAGCCTCGCAGGTCCACGATCACGTAGGTGTAGCCGGACTTCAATGCCCATTCCACCGGCAGGTTGTCGGTGGACGGTCCGCCTTCGGGGCGCGGCTGGGTGAGGTAGGCCAGGTGCGCACGGTACGGGCTGGCGGTCAGTAGTACCGGGGTGCGCACGTCGTCGGCCAGACCCGCGGGCCGCAGGACATCGGCGTGCAGGCGCGTGCCGTCCGGCGCGGTCAGATACTCCTGCGTCCACGTGAACGCCACATCGACCGGCTCGGCCGAGACCGGCGCCGCCATACCCAGCACCAACGCCACACCGGCGACGACCCGCGCCACCATCGCACCCCATTGCACGGATGGACTATCGCCGCTCGCGGCAGCGGCGTCCAGCCCCGAGATCCTGGGGCGGAGCTGTGTCGCTACGGCTGCGGGCGGACGGTCAGGATCTGCTCGGCGACTCCCACCGGTCCCCGGGTGTCGTGCAGCACGGTGGTGGTCAGTCCCTGGCCCGCGTGGCCGAACGTGACGCTGGTGTCGAGGCCGGTCCAGGAGCCTTCGGGTTGCCGGTACAGGTGGATGGTCAGATCGACGTTGGGGAACATCCACTTGGTCGGCTCTTGCCGGACAGCGATGCCGTTCGCGGTATCCACCAGCGCGAGGAACGATGCCAGCGGGTCGGCGGATTCCCCGGCAACCAGATTCACCGCCGACTGGATCCAGGCGGTGGTTCGCCCTGGTTGCGGGTGACCGACGGGGCGGGCGTCGAGCGAGGCGATGTAGCCGCCGGGCCATACCGAGGTGAGCGGCCAGGGAGACAGCGATTCGGGCGCGGGCAGCCGGTCGGGCTCGCCGCCCGCGACGCTGTCGGTGTCCTGGGTGCTCAGCATCCAGGCGCGGGCGCTCACGACGCTGCGGCCTGCGATGGTGACCGTGGCCTCGACCAGTTCGATGGTGCGGCCGGGGCGGATCGTCTTGACGTCGATGTCGAACTCCTCGAACCCGATCCGGCCGAGGATGTCGAAGCTGATCCGGCTCATGACCAGCGCGGGGCGTTGTTCCCGCGCCTGTGCGCGCTGGATCTCGTGGACGATCAGCCCGGCAAGCGGGCTGAAGTGCTGCTCGTCGGTGCTCCAGGCGCCGCCCGCGTGGACGGTCGGCACGAAACGGTGCGTGCCGATTCGCTGGAAGTAGCTGGTCGCCGGGGTGCTCATGTCCGTCACAAAACTCAACCTACGGGTCGAGTTTTCATCTTACAAGTCGGTTCACCATCCTTGTGGTCGACTTCACTGGCGTGCGTCCGGGCAATTGGCGGAATGGTTCGACGACCGGCCCCGGATATGATCGGCCGATGACTTCGATTGCGGACGAGAGCGTCGTGCCCGCCGGGCGCGCAGCGAGACGACGCGATCGCCGCAAGGCGGAGATGATCGATGCCGCGCTGCAGATCCTGTCCGGCAGCGGCTATCAGGGAATGCGGTTCGAAGATGTCGCCGAACGTTCCGACATCGCGAAAGCCACTCTCTACCACTATTTTCCGAGCAAGGACGCGCTGGTCTCCGCGGCGCTGGAGAAGCTGACCTCCGATGTGCTGACCCACCTCGGCGACGCTCTCGATGCCGCGGCGGACCGGTCGGCCACCGATCGCCTCCGCGCACTCGTCGCCGAGCAGTTGCGGGTGCTGACGGTGCTGTATCCCGAAGTGGGCAAGCTCTTCTCGTTCCCCGCACCGTGGCCCGCCGAGCACACCGAAGCCATCAAGACCATGCGCCGACGGCACGATCGGATCTTCCGCGAGGTCGTCGACTCGGGTATCGCGTCAGGCGAATTCGACTGCCCCGATCCCTCGGTCGCGCTGCACTGCCTGCACGGCATCCTGAACCACGCCTCGATCTGGCTTCGCCCGGATGCCGATCCCGACGGCCGCACTCGCGACGCCGTCGTCGACGAATCGATGCGCCTGTTCGTCCGGGCTTGATCGGCGCCGATCGGGCACTGTGTCTCGGTGTCGGACCCGGCGGGTAGCTTGTCCGGCACGGGCGGGGAATTCCCGCTCGCTACGGGAGGGAACCCATCATGGCCGAGCCGAGAACCCATCACTACCAGTTCGCACACCAGGTCCTGCCGAACCTGGCCCAGCGGCTCGGCTCGCGAATGGTCACCGATGAGCCGCCGCACGGCTACACCGAACAGCTCAAGTACCTGTGGGACAACGTCGGCGAGCGACTGGCCGACGACGACCGCCTGCCGAGCGACGGCATCACGGGCCGCCGCATCGACGCGGCGGGATTCCAGCTGTTGCTCGTCGAACTACCGGCACCGGCCGCCGCCGCGGAAGCACATTTCGTCGCGGTCGTACTGCCCGAGAACTCCGACAACGTCAGGGTGTTCACCCTCGAACGCGCCACCTCCCAGCCCGCGGACCGCAGCGACGCCACCATGCTCGGATCCTGGGCGAACCGCAGCCACTTCAACCTCGGCCCCGGCCCCACCCCGACCCGACCGCCTTCATCGCGGCCATCCACTCCAAACTCGCCGCCCGGTAACCCGGCGCGATCTTCGTCGTCTGTTCGGGTATCTATCCCGATCGGGAGATGTACCCTGCTGCCTTCAGGGGGATTCGCGGGCGGCGGTCCCTTCCATGGAGGGAAGTCTCAATGAAGGGCAGTGTTGTATCAGCCTGTGGTGCAACGGGTTCAGTGGCCAAGCGCGGTCAGCTGCGCTCGGTTCTGATCGCAGTTTCGGCCGTGTTGTGTATTACCGGTACTCCCATGGCGGTGGGTCATGCGGATCCGCTGCCAACTCCGCAGAACGACCCGTTCTACACCCCGCCATCGGGCTGGGACTCGGAGGCGCCGGGCACCATCCTGAATTCGCGACCCGTCGAGGTGGCCTCGCTGGCGCCGCAGGCGCAGGACGCCGATGCCTGGCAGTTGCTGTATCGAACGACCGATACCGACGGCCGGCCTATGGCGACCGTGACGACGGTGCTGCGCCCACGAACCGGGCAGGTCAAGGGATTGATCAGCTATCAGGCTGCCACGGATGCCTCGGCCCCCCAGTGCGCGCCCTCGTACGTCCTCCGGCAAGGAGCGCCGGACAAGTACGACTCCTCGCTGGATCTCATTCAGATCGAGCAGATGCTGTCGTCCGGTCATGCCATTTCCGTACCCGACTGGGAGGGGCCGGAGGGGACGCTGTTCGCCCCGAGACAGCCGGGTTACGCCACGCTCGACGGAGTGCGCGCAGCCCAGGATTTCGCGCCGCTCGGCCTGCCCGGCATCGATACTCCGGTGGCCGCGATGGGCTACTCCGGCGGGTCGTACGGCACCAGTTGGGTCGCGCAGATGCAACCTACCTACGCTCCCGAACTACGGCTGGTCGGTGTTGCCATGGGTGGTTGGACAGTACCCATCGGCCCCTACATCGCGACGCTCGACGACGGTCCGTTCTCCGGCTTCCTGCCGTCGCTCCTGCCTGGCATGATGCGCGCCGATCCGCTTCTGGCGGCGGCATTCGACAAATATCTGACGCCCGCCGGGCAGGCACTGATGGCCGCGGGTGACAGCAAATGCGTGACGCAGAACGTGGCTCAGCACGCGTTCCTGCGCATGGACGACTACCTGACGATCCCTTTTTCGCAACTGCTCGAGCAGGTACAGGCGTCGTTGGAGGCGTTGGACTTCAGCCCCGTGGCCTCGACCCCGCCGCTGTTCCTCTACAACGCCGTGCACGACGAGATCGTCACGATCGCAGGGCCCGACAAGGCGGTGGCACAGTGGTGCGCCGCGGGGGCGCCGATCACCTATACCCGGGACCAATTGAGCGAGCATGTCAGTCTCGCGATCAGTGCGACTCCCGCGGTTCTGCGCTGGATCGATGACCGTCTGGCGGGGCAGGCCGCGCCGGACGGTTGCTCGACGCGCACAGTGCAGTCCATGTCGCTCGGTGGTGCGTAGAACCTGAATCGCCCGCCCACGGAAACCGTGGGCGGGCGATTCAGACACTGCTACCGACGAATCGGCTGCTGCGACTTACACGTCGTAGTACAGCTCGAACTCGTAGGGGTGCGGACGCAGGTTGACCGGCGCGATTTCGCTGTCGCGCTTGATCTGGATCCAGGTCTCGATCAGGTCCTCGGTGAAGACGTTGCCTTCGGTGAGGTAGTCGTGATCCTGCTCGAGGCGGTCGATGACCGTGGCCAGGCTGGTGGGGGCCTGCGGGATGTTCTTGGCCTCCTCGGGCGGCAGCTCGTAGAGGTCCTTGTCGACCGGAGCCAGCGGCTCGATCTTGTTCTTGATGCCGTCCAGGCCGGCCATCATCATGGCGGCGAAGGCCAGGTACGGGTTACCCGAGGAGTCAGGCGCGCGGAACTCGATGCGCTTGGCCTTCGGGTTGTTGCCGGTGACCGGGATGCGGACCGCGGCGGAGCGGTTGCGCTGCGAGTACACCAGGTTGATGGGGGCCTCGTAGCCCGGCACCAGACGGTGGTACGAGTTGACGGTCGGGTTGGTGAACGCCAGCAGCGACGGGGCGTGGTGCAGGATGCCGCCGATGTAGTGACGCGCCAGGTCCGACAGGCCACCGTAGCCGGCCTCGTCGTGGAACAGCGGCTTGCCGTCCTTCCACAGCGACTGGTGCACGTGCATGCCCGAGCCGTTGTCACCGAAGAGGGGCTTCGGCATGAAGGTGACAGACTTGCCTTCCTGCCACGCGGTGTTCTTCACGATGTACTTGAACAGCTGCAGGTCGTCCGCGGCGCCCAGCAGCGTGCCGAACTTGTAGTTGATCTCGGCCTGGCCGGCGGTGCCGACCTCGTGGTGGCCGCGCTCGAGCTCGAAGCCCGCGTTCTGCAGGTTGGTCGAGATCTTGTCGCGCAGGTCGACGTAGTGGTCGTACGGGGCGACGGGGAAGTAACCGCCCTTGTTGCGGACCTTGTAGCCGAGGTTGCGGCTGCCGTCCGGGTTGAACTCGTTGCCGGTGTTCCACGAGCCGGAGATCGACTCGATCTCGTAGAACGAGCCGTTCATGCCCGAGCCGTAGCGGATGCCGTCGAAGATGTAGAACTCGGCCTCGGCACCGAAGTACGCGGTGTCGGCGATACCGGTCGAACGCAGGTACTCCTCCGCCTTGCGCGCGATGTTGCGCGGGTCGCGGGAGTACGCCTCACGGGTGAACGGGTCGTGCACGAAGAAGTTCAGGTTGAGCGTCTTCGCGGCACGGAACGGGTCGATCCGAGCGGTGCTGAAGTCGGGGAGCAGGAGCATGTCCGACTCGTCGATCGACTGGAAGCCACGCACCGAGGAGCCGTCGAACGCCAGACCCTCTTCCGCCAGGTCGGCGGTGAACGCCTTGGCCGGGATCGAGAAGTGCTGCTGGACGCCGGGAAGGTCCGAGAAGCGGATATCGACGTATTCGATGTCCTCTTCCTTGATGTGCTGGATGACCTCTTCGGCCGTGCTGAACGTCACTTGTTCTCCTTACGGATCGGTTCCCAGCCAGTCACGATGCATGGGTTCGTCGCGACCTGACGCTATGGACGCGGTGTTTCCCTACAGTCAAGGCTGTGTTTCGCCAGTGTTACGCGTGCCGGATTCGAGGTGATGTCTGCCATCCGGGCGCGAGCTGCATCGTAATCCTGCCATCCGCCCGATCGCGCGAAGACGTGACCTCCACTAATGCGGCTGTGGGCGGCCGATAGCGCGCCACTATCCTGGGAGCCATGGCGCGTATCACCGGCACATGGCTCTCCGGAAACCCCGCGGAACCGGGCGACCCGGAAACATCGGGCTACCCCGGCGAGCTGTACGGGCTGCCGCGCGAAGGGGCGGGCTCGCTGACCGCGACTTGGCGCCGGGTCGTCGCCCTGTTCATCGACTGGTTCATCGCGGTCGGCATCGCCGCGGTGATCACCCGCAGCTTCGTCTCCTCGTCGGTGCCGCTGCTGGTGTGGTTCGTGATCGGCGTCGCCGCGGTGACGCTGTTCGGGTTCACCCCTGGCCAGTACTTCATGAAGCTGCGGGTCATCCGGATCGACGCCCCGGTGGCCGTCGGATTCGTGCGCGCGCTGGCCAGGCAGGTGCTGCTGGTGTTCGTTGTCCCCGCGCTGTTCACCGACGCCGACGGTCGCGGTATGCACGACCGAGCCACCGGCACCGCGCTGGTCAACGCCCGCTGAGCCCGCGCGGCGGGTCACCGGTGGTCGTACGCTGAGGCCCGTGTCACTGAATCCGGCCATGCTGGCCGCGCGTTTCCTGCTCGAACTGATCGCCATCGCCTCGTTCGGGGTGTACGGATGGCGGGCCTTCGATTCCCCCTGGCGATATCTGCTCGTCGTCGTGCTGCCGATCGCGGCCGCAGTGCTCTGGGGCACGTTCACCCTGCCCGACGATCCGGGCCGTGGCGGCGGTTCGCCGGTGCCGGTCTCGGGTCCGGTGCGGCTGGTCGTCGAATTCGTCGTGCTGTTCGGCGGGGCCGCGGCACTGTGGGCCGCGGGACTGTCCCGGGCCGCGCTGATCTCGGCGACGGTGCTCGTCGCGTATCACCTGCTGGCCTACGACCGGGTTCTATGGCTGCTGACCGGACGGTCGCCGAACTCCTGAAACGGCACGAGCCCGGCACCTGCGATCAGGTGCCGGGCTCGTGGAGGTCGCAGGCTCAGCGGCGGCGGATGGCGCGCTGCATGCCCTTCATCTTGGCGCCGGGGGGCATCGGGCCCTTCGGCATGGCCGGGCCGCTGCGCGAGCTGAGGGCCGTCAGCCTGCCCTCGATCTGGTCGATCCGCTTGACGTCGATATTGCGGGGCAGCTTGGTGAGGAACTTCTGCAGATCCTTGAGCGGGGTCTGGCCCTCGTCGTTGCCGACGATCACTTCGTAGATGGGGGTGTCACCGACCAGGCGGGCGGTGCGCTTCTTCTCCTGCGCGATGAGCGACTTCACCCGCTGCGGCGAGCCCTCGGCGACGAAGATGACGCCGGGCAGGCCGATGACGCGGTGCACGGCGTCGAGCTGGGTGGTGGCCGCGACGCCGTTGGCGACCCGCCACTTGCCCTGCAGGTTCTCCAGCACCCACGCGGCAGCACCAGCCTGGCCCTCGGCCTTGCGGTAGACGTTCTTCTGCACGCGACGTCCGAAGATGATGAACGCGAACAGCACACCGAGCAGCAGACCCAGCGGCAGCAGGAACCACTGCATGTCGAAGATCAGACCGATGAGGAAGAAGACCACCGTGGTGCCGACGAGTGCGCCGATCATCAGCGGCAGAAGCGCCTTGTCTTCCTTGCGCTGCATGTTGAACGCCTGCCACAACTGCTGACGCCGTTCGCGTGATGCCTGCTTGCGGGCCGCTTTAGCCGCGGCCCTGGCTTCCTTCGACGGCTTGCCGCCCTTGCCTCCTGCCATGTCTCTCAGCTTAGATGCCCCTCCGCCGACCCGTCTGACCGCATGACGCTCCGACACGAATACGGCGATTCGGACGCCTTCGGCGGCGAACGGGGCGAGCACGGGCAAGAATGCCTAGGATGCGCCCGATCACCGAGAACCCGGCCAGCTCCCCCGTCACCGACGGCGTCGACGACGAGGTCGCCGAGCGCTTGGCCGCGGCCCTGCGGTGCGTGACCGTCTCGACCGAGGATCCCGCGCACACCGCCGACGCGGAGTTCGCCCGGCTGGCCGAGCACCTCGAGGCCTCGTTCCCGCGGGTACACGCCGAGCTGACCGTGACCACCTTCGGCCGCAGCAGGCTCTACCGCTGGGACGGCGCCGAGCCAGGGCACGCCTCAGCGATCCTGCTGGCCCACCAGGACGTGGTCCCGGTCGACGATCCGCAGCGCTGGACCCATCCCCCGTTCGCCGGTGTCGTCGACGCGGAGTTCATCTGGGGCCGGGGCGCGATCGACGACAAGAGCCGGGTGCTCGCCGTGCTGGAGGCTGTCGAGTGGGCGCTCGGCACGGGAATCCGTCCGCGGCGCACCGTCTATCTGGCCTTCGGTCACGACGAGGAGGTCTTCGGCGACGGCGGCGCGGTCCGGATGGCCGAGCACCTGCGCGCCGAGGGGGTGCGCGCCGATCTGCTGCTCGACGAGGGCGGGGTGATCACCGAGGGCGTCGCCGACGGGGTCGACCGGCCGGTGGCCAGCATCATGCTCGGCGAGAAAGGCTATGCGACGGTGCGGCTTTCGGTCACCGAGACCGGCGGGCACTCGTCGATGCCTGGCAAGCAGACCGCGGTCGGGCGGATCGCGCGCGCCGTCGCGCGGGTGCAGGACCATCCGATGCCGTTGCGGCTGACCCCGGTGATCACCGACATGCTCGCCCGGATGCGGGTCGCCCTGCCCGAACCGCGGCGCAAGCTGCTCGAATTCACCGAGACGCGTGGCCTGTCCACGCTGGCGGGGCCGCTCGTCGCGCGCATACTGGCGGCGGGCCCGACCACGGAGGCCTTGGTCCGCACGACGACCGCGCCGACGGTGATCCGGGGCGGCGTGAAGGCCAATGTGCTGCCGCAGAGCGCCGAGGCGCTGGTGAATTTCCGGATCCTGCCCGGTGATTCGGTGTCGGCGGTGCTCGCGCACTGCCGCCGGGTGATCCGCGACATCGGCGTGGCGATCGACCTGGTCGGGCCCGCGTCGGAACCCTCGCAGGTCACCGGCCCAGGTCCCGCGTTCGAGCTGATCGCCGAGCTCGCCACCGGCGTGGTCCCCGGCATCGTGACGACCACCGGGATCGTGCCGGGCGCCACCGACTCCCGGCACTACGACGGCCTGGCGCAGACCCGCTGCAACTTCGCGCCGATCGTGCTGACCGCGGCCGACCTGGAACGGATCCACGGAACCGACGAGCGGATCTCCCGGCTCAACTACGCTCGACTGATCGAGTTCAACCGGCGCCTGCTCGAGCGGCTCGCGGTGGCGCCGGGCCCCGAAGAAGGAGCGCAGCGATGACGACGGACACGGGCGAATTCGCCGGCAACGGCGGCCGGATCTCGTGGCGCGCTTGGCAACCCGAGACAGCGCCGCGCGGGGTGGTCGTGCTCGTGCACGGCATCGCCGAGCACTCGGGGCGCTACGAGTACGTGGGCGACAAGCTCGCCGCGGCCGGATTCGCGGTGTACGCGCTCGACCACGTCGGGCACGGCCTGTCAGAGGGCGCCGCGGCCAATATCGGGTCGATGCACGCCGCCGCCGACAATGTCGCGACGCTGCTCGATCTCGCAGGCACGGCCCACCCCGGGCTGCCGCGCTTCCTGCTCGGGCATTCGATGGGCAGCCTGGTGGTGCTGCATCTGGCCACTCGCGGGCCGGTCGCCGTGGCCGGGATCGTGCTGTCGGCACCCCCGCTCGACATCCCGCTCGGCAATCCGGTGCAGCGCCTGGCCGCGCCGCTGCTGACCAGGTTCGCCCCGAATCTCGGTGTGCTGACCCTGGATTCGTCGACGATCAGCCGCGACCCCGAGGTGGTGCGGGCCTATGACGACGACCCGCTGGTGTTCCGCGGCAAGCTGCCCGCACGCACCGCGGTGGAGATCCTGCAGCACACCGCGCTGGTGAAGCAGCGTCTCGGCGCGCTCACCCCGCCGCTGCTGGTGCTGCACGGCACCGCCGACACCATCGCCGCGCCGTCGAGCTCGGACCTGCTCGAACGCGACACCGGCTCGGCCGACGTGACGGTGCTGCGCTACCCGGGGCTGTTCCACGAGGTGTTCAACGAACCCGAGCGCGATCAGGTCATCGGTGATGTCACCGACTGGCTCTCCCAGCATATTACCGACGAGTAACTTAGAACCTAGTAGACTCCGCCCATGGGAACCACGTCTACCGGCGCCGTCGCCTTCATCCGCGCCAGCTGGCACAGCTCCATCGTCACCAAGGCTCACGAGGGCTTCCTCGCCGAATACGCAGGCCTGGGGTTCGACCCCGCCGTCGTCGAGGTGTTCGACGTCCCCGGTGCCTTCGAGATCCCGCTACACGCCCAGCGCCTGGCCCGCACCGGCCGCTACGAGGCGATCGTGGCCGCCGCGCTGGTCGTCGACGGCGGCATCTACCGCCACGACTTCGTCGCCACCGCGGTGATCGACGGGCTGATGCGCGTGCAGCTCGACAACGACGTGCCGGTGTTCTCGGTGGTGCTCACCCCGCACCACTTCCACGAGCACAGCGAGCACGTCGACTACTACACCAACCACTTCGTGACAAAGGGAGCCGAGGCTGCCCGCGCGGTGGCGAACACCCTCAGCTCCCTGCGGTCACTGCCCGCGGCGCGCTGACTACTTGAACTGGGTCAGGCAGGCCTGTTCGCCGTCGAGGACGCCGGTGCGGAACGCCTCGAGGCGCTGATAGCCGCTCGGCACCACCTTGCCGTTGACGTCGGCGGCCGCGAGGCCGTCGGCGAGCAGACCCGACACGGCCTCGTCGAGGTCGCCTGCCGACAGGCGCGGATCACTGCTCGGCTCACTGAGTTTCGTGGTCAGCGCACCGGACAGGCACGCGGTGCGCAGGCCTGCCGACTCGGCGCCGGTCAGTGACAGCTTGCGATCCTGCTGCACCGCCAGGGCGTAGCGGGACACGAAGACCACCGCGGCGTTGTAGTCGCCGGTGACCACCGCGGACAGCGGCTCCTCCTTGCCACTGGCACCCTCGCCCGCGCGCTTGGCCATGGCGGGCAGGTCGGTGCCGATGGTGTTGCTTCCCGGGCAGTACGACACCGGTTCGGTCGTGGTGGTCGAGGAGCAGTTGCGGGTGACGCCCGCGTAGTCGAATTTCGGCGCGTTCTTCACCGGCATCGACTTGCCCAGCTGGGTGGCCAGCGAGCTCAGGGTCTCCTGGTTCACCGGCAGCTGCTCATCGCGCTCGCCGTCCTCGAAGGTGACGGGCAGACCGCCCCGGCGCTTGTTGATCTCGTCCTTGTTGATGCCCTTGCAGGACCCGGCGCCCTCGGTGTACCCCATCTGCACCGCGGTGACCCGCTCGAACGCCGAACCGTGCACGGCGTCGGGATCATTGGGGTCGCGGTCGCGCACGGCGACGGTCGCTCCGAGCACGCCGTTGAGGCCGTCGGTGGTGTTGAGGGTGAAGTGCTTGGAGTTGCCCTCGGCGACATGGCGCAGGAAGACACCGGCCAGGCAGTCGGCCTGCTGCTCCTTCACCAGGGCGTCGGTGAGGAAGCCGCGCAGCAGGTCGGCCTGGGACTGGATGGCGTGGCCGTACTCGTGGGCCAGCACCATCACCACCGACATCTCCTTGTACTTGTCGACCAGCAGCGGCAGCAGGACCGAACGGTCCCAGCCGATGGTGTGGTCGAGCGGGCAGTACGCGGCGTTGATGAGCTTGTAGGTGCTGCTCTTGCAGAACTGCACCGATTCCGACTCCGGCGCCTTCGCCGACCACGAGATGTACTTCGAGGCGGGCTTGAAGTTGCCGCGGAACGTCTTGGAATACTCGGTCTGCCAATACTCTTCGATATCGGCGATGGCGTTGAGCGCGAGCTTGTCGATCTTGCCGTTGTCGCCGTTCTCGGCCTTCTTGTCGGTGTCGGGCACCCCGGGGCGCGATCCGCTCGGCCCGCTGTTCGACGTCGCGCCCGCCACCTCCCACGGGTTGTCCATGGTCGGCACCGCCTGGTCGCTGGCGACCGTTGTCGTCGTGCATCCGGATACGAGCATGCCGACGCTCACCAGTGCCGCGGCCACGGCAATTCCCCATCGATGTCTGATCATCCGCTGTTCCTCCCCGGGAATGACGCGGACGCCTAGCGGTCCGCTGTCGAGCGCTCACATGGTAGACGAGATCGGTCAGCTGTCCATCCGCACCGAAGCCAGCACCGCGCGGTGATCGGTGCCGGGGATGGTGAGCGTGCGAACCTGTTGCGCCACACCACCTGCGACGAGAACGTGATCGATGCCGATCACCGGTCCCCACCGCCGATCCGCGGGGAAGGTGAGCAGGATGCCGTCGCCGGTCTGGGCGGCCGCCGACGCGAAAGGACCGTCGAGCAGGGCGCGGTAGGCCGAATGATCGTGGGTGGCATTGAAATCCGCGCCGACGATCGCGGGCGCGCTGGTTCCGGCGAGGATCTCGTCGACCCGGCGCATCTCCGCCGACCACGCGGCGAAGTCGAGGTTCGGCGGGATCGGATGGAAGGCGAAGACCGAGATCGGGCCGCGCTGTGGATGTTCCATCGTCGCGGAGATATTGCTCATGATGAAGCCGTCGTATTTCTCGGTGTCGCGCAACGGGTATCGGCTGTAGATGCCGGTGCCCCCGCCGCCGGACTGCGCGGGTTCCAGGTAGGTGTAGGGCAGCAGGTCTGTCAGTCCGGCGGTGCGCAGGCGCTCGATCGCGCCGACGGTCAACTCCTCGGTGGTGAGCACGTCGACGTCGTTGTCCCGCACGGCCGCGACCACCGCGGCGGTGTCGGCCTGGCCGAACAGCAGGTTCGACTGCAACACGACCAGTTCCGGCCCAGCGGCCGCGCGGCTCTCCGGAATGTAGGACGGCGCCACCAGCCACAGCGCGCCGACCAGCACCACCACCCCGGCGACCGCGCTCCGCCAGCTCCGCGCGATCAGCAGCAAGATCGACCCGACGACCGCGCCGAGCATCAACCACATCGCCCCCGAGGCCAGCAACACCATCGACCGCTGCGACCAGTTCCCGACATGCAACACGATCCCGGCCACCGCCGTGATCACTGCGCCCCACCCCAGGACGAGCAAGGCCCGTTCCATCCATTCACGCATCATGCGGTCACCCTATGCAGCCGACATTGCGGCCCGCTTATGGTGCCCTTGAGAGATTTCTGTGGGGCATACACTGGCGCGGAAGGAGGCGGCATGTACATCGAGGAATTCACGGCGGCAGGCCCGCTCACCGAGGCAGCGGTCGAGGAGCTGATGACGGTCGCGAGCCGCTACACCTCCGCGCTCACCCTGACCGTCGCCGACCGCACCATCCAGCTGCCGGTGCTCCCCGTGTGCTGGACCGAACTCCCGCTCCGCGCGGGCACGGCGGTCACGGTCGAAGCCGCCCGCGGCTATCGCCCGGTCGGCACCGAGGACCGCGCCGCCCTGCGTGACTTCGTCACCACGTTCCAGCGCGCGACCGCAACGCCCTAGAGCGGTAGCCCCGCCTCGATCCAGTTGTAGGCCTGGATCTTCCGGGAGGCGGGATCGTTGACGACCTGGTTGATGAGGTCGTTGATCTGGTCGGTGGACAGGGGGTAGCCGTAGTGTTCGGCGGCGCCCGCCGAGGCCCAGAGGGACGCGAACAGGCCGGGACCGCCGAGGAGGTGGGCCAAGGCGGTGGCGACATCCTCGACCACCTCGATGACGCCATGGACCAGGGCGATCGCGATGTCCTCGTCGCCGGGGGCGGCGCCGGGTGCCAGTGCACCGGATTCCACGGCGCGCCGGGCCAGCCATTCGCGGGGCACCAGCGGGGCCGGACCGATGGCGTCACCGAGGTAGTAGCGCCACTCCCCCGGATTGCCCTGGTCGAAGGCGTGGATGTAGAAGGTGCGGGTCAGCGCCCACAGGGCGATGTAGCGCAGGGCGACCTGTTCGGGCTCCAGTGCCGCGTCGGTACCGTCGGCCCGGTCGCGCTCGAGCTGGTTCCAGGCGAAGCGGAACCAGACCTGCTCGGAGTTGCCGACCCAGGTGGCGGGCAGGCGGTCGGCCAGTGCGGCGACGTCGGCGGCGGGGCCGTAGAGGCCGGTGTCGCCGGAGACCTCGACGCGCAGGTTGTCGACATAGCCGCGCAGGGCGTCGACGGAGGTGAACACCGCGTAGCCGAGCTGGGCGAGGCGGGTGAGGTCGGCGTTGGCCGGCTCGAGTACCAGCACCACCGGCATGCCGACGCCGGGCTGCAGGCCCTCGGGCCAGAAGGCTTCGGCGACAGCGAGTTCGCGGCCGGTCACCGGGTCGGAGACCTCGCTGTCGAGCAGCGGGAAACCGAAGCCGTCGGCGATGAGGTCGTCGACGAGCGCGTTCACCTGGTCCACCGCCGGATCGCCGATGGTCACCCCGGCGACGCCGACGGACAGCAGCGTCGGCCGGTGCAGGGTGCCGGTGCGCAACTGCTCGAGGAAGGCATCGGCGGCCGCGGACAGCAACTTGCGGCGGGCACGGAGGAATTCACGATAGTTCTCGACCCGCCACAGTGCCGGATCGGTCGGAATCCACTGTGAGGCGAGCACTCCCGGATGCCTGCGCTCCACCTCGGCGAGGTAGTCGGCGGGCTCGCGCTCGCCCAGTTCGGCTTCCGAGCCGGGGCTGAGGAAGCAGAAGTTGGCGATCGCGTTGATCTCGTTGCGCTCGTATCCGGCATCGCGCAGGGTGGTCTTCGGGAACAGGTAGTGCACCTGCACCGGCGAGCGTTCGCCGAACTGCTCGATGCCGAGCTCGGATCCGGTGCCCAGATCGCGCGAACCGTCCACGCGGGTCAGCAGATACAGCAGCGGATAGAACCGCGAGCCTCGGGTCGCGCCGGCGAAATCGTCGGCGCACAGGTCGAGTGAGCCGCCGCGCAGCCGCTCCAGCGAGGCGATGAGCCCGTTGATGCCGCCGCGTTCGAGGGTGTCGTAGTCCTGCTGCAGGAAGGTCTCGGTGGAACCGCTGAAGCGGCCCCACAGCGCGGAATGGATGTACCAGTACAGGACCCGGTCGCGATGCAGGTCGTCGTCGAAGCGGCCGCCGTTGAGGAACAGCAGCCTGGTCACCACGGGAATCGCGTAGCGCCCCATGAGGACTCGGTCGTGGTCGAGGCCGAGGCGGCCCGCCACGGTGTCGAGGAAGGTGTCGACCTGGGTCGCGGTCGCGACCAGCGCCTGCTCGAACTCCGCGGGCGAGAGATCGCCGAGCGCGTCGAAGTGCGCGCGGCCGTTGCCGACGGCGATCACGTTGCGCAGCAACCAGTCCAGGGTGAAGGTGTAGCCGTCCTTGTCCCAGCGGATCAGGTGGTCGCGCAGGTTGCCGCGGGCCTGCGGCCACTGCGCGCACAGCGTCGCCAGTGCCAGGTCGCCCTTGGACAGTTTGGTGCCGCCGGAGTTGACCCGGTTGAAGATGTCGACGACCTCGTCGACGGTGCGATCGGAGCCGGTGATGGTCTCGACGTTGAACTCGCGGTGGGTGATCTCGCGCAGCTTGTTCAACCGGTCGAGGTAGGCGGCGAGGGTTTCCTGCGGCACATCGGTGAACCGGGGCAGGTAGTGCACCGGGCCGTGCGCGAACAGCTCGGTGACGTCGATCCAGGTCGGCGCGGTGTCACGGCCGGGGATCTGGAACTCGAAAACCTCACGGTCGACGTCGAAATGGAGTCCGGTGAACGCCACGGCGTCGCCCTCGAAGAACGACGGCGCACGGCCACGCAGGATGCCGTAGAGCGTGGTGATGCGCTGCTGACCGTCGAGCAGCAGCTGCCGCAGTCCCGACCCGCCTGCCCCGCCGCGCACGGCGATGTCCTCGGAGCCGGTTTCCCACACCAGGAGCCCGCCGACCGGGTACCCGAGATACAGCGACCGCATGAGCCCGCGCACCTGGTCCCTGTTCCACACGTAGCCGCGCTGGAATTCCGGCAGCAGCACCGCTCCGGAATCGATCTGGTCGAGCAGGGAGGACAGACGTGTCACGGCAGCCTTTCGATCGCGATCCGGTAGCGCAGGCGCTCCATCGTTGCACGAATCGTACCGACAAACACCGACGCGCCAGCGGCCGAACAGGACTCGCGGGTGGATGCTTCCGCTAGCGCGTATCCGTCACCGCGGCACGGAACGCGTCGGAGGCGTAGAACGGCGCCAGCCTGCGCCGGACCACGGTGTCGAGATAGCCACGCTCGTCGAGCGTTCCGAGCACCGAGGGGCCGAAACGCAAGGCCTCCTCGATCATGTCCGCGCGCCCGATGCCGAGCTCGGCGAGCAGTTCGGCCAGTGGGGTGTCGCCGTACTTGTCGAAGACGTGATCGATGCCCTCGTCCAGCAGCGCGTGGAAGTAGTCGGTGTCGCGGAAGGTGCGCCAGAACTCGAAGGTGAGGACGACGGCGTCTTCCACGTCGTTGGCCGAGACCAGGTCGCGGAAGGAGCCGACCGCGTCGCCGGTGTGCTTGCGCCAGGTCTCGCGGGCGGCGTCGAGCAGGACGTCGTCGGCGTCGTTGCGGTTGCCGCGCAACACGAATCGCGCACCGGTGCGGGTGAGGCGGCCGACGCCGTTCTCGATCGCGGGCAGCGCGGGTTCGGCCAGCCGGGCGAGCGCGCCGCGCAGCGATTGCGCCAGCCCGCCGCCGTCGGCGTGCCTGCCCTCGTCGACCGCGGTGACGACAGCGCGCTGCACGGCTTCGACGCAGGCGTCGACGGTGACCGGGCTGTTGAGCACGAGCCGCACCAGCCGGTGTGCGACCTCCATGTCGGCCACGGCCGAGACCAGCTCGTCGAAGCGACGGTTGTCCACGACATCGCCGACCGGGATCTCGTCCTGGGCGCGGTGGTTGTACAGCCGGGCGGCGATCTCGCCGACCAGTTCGGGGATCGCGCCCTCGACCGGGATCTGCACCGCGTACTTGTGCGCGACGTCCTTGATCTGGTCACGCGTGACGGCCTCGGCCAGCGTCAGCTCCTGCGCCTCGGCGAGCAGGCCGTCCACCTCGTCGACGACGAGCTCGCGAAAACCCGCGGGCTGCAGCAGCTGGTCCTTGGTGAATGCGACATGCGCGTCGAGCACCCGCAAGGCCAGGTCGACGTGTCCGGAGCGCTCATCGTTCGTCTCACCCATGTCGCCCAGATTGGCATACCGCGCGACGAGATGTGACCTCGGCGCGCACAACCGCGATCCCCGGCTCCGACACGCCGTGTGTCGCCGCAGACTCCGCCCAGATCACGGTGTGATCAAGCCGCGCGCGCAGTTTGTCGATGAGTATGGCATACTAGGTTGCTGAGACTGGGCTGATCACAGAGATCGCCATGGCTCATCTACGGAAAAGACTTTTAAACACCATGACTCAAGGCACTGTTAAGTGGTTCAACGGCGAGAAGGGCTTCGGCTTCATCGCCCAAGACGGAGGCGGCCCCGACGTCTTCGTGCATTACTCCGCCATCGGCGGCTCGGGCTTCAAGTCCCTCGAAGAGGGTCAGCGGGTGGAGTTCGAGGTCGGCCAGGGCCAGAAGGGCCCGCAGGCCCAGGACGTCCGCGCCATCTGATTTCAGCGTGAGCTAGAAAGGCCCCGCACCCTTGGTGTGGGGCCTTTCTCATGCCCTCATCCCCCGAAGACCCGCTCCACCACCGCTTTCGCGCGACGGGTGATGCGCATGTAATTGTCGAGGAACTCGCTGCCGTCGTCGGTGGGCCAGCCCGCCACCCGCGCGACCGCCGATAGTAGACGGCCCGGGCCGGGGAGCTGATCGGTCGGCTTGCCCTTGACGAGGACAAGCGCGTTGCGGGCCGCGGTGGCGGTGATCCACGATTCACGCAGCAGCGCAACGTCTTCGGGCTCGAGGATGCCCTCGGCCTCGATGACGTCGAGCGATTGCAGCGTCGAGGTGTTGTGCAGGGCCGGCACCTCGTGGGCGTGGCGCAACTGCAGCAGCTGCACGGTCCATTCGATGTCGGCCAGGCCGCCGCGACCCAGCTTGGTGTGCGTGGCGGGGTTGGCGCCGCGCGGCAGCCGCTCGGCGTCGACGCGGGCCTTGATGCGGCGGATCTCGCGGACCGCATCGGCCGACACCCCACCCGCCGGGTACCGGATCGGGTCGATGACGTGCAGGAACCGCACGCCGAGGTCCTGATCGCCCGCCACCTGGTGCGCGCGCAGCAGCGCCTGCACCTCCCACGGCTGGGCCCATTGGTCGTAGTAGGCCTGATAGGCCGCCAGGGTGCGGACGAGGGCGCCGTTGCGGCCCTCCGGCCGCAATCCGGCGTCGACCTGCAGCGGCGGATCGGTGCTCGGCGCGCCAAGCAGCCGCTGCACCTTCTCGGCGATGCCGACGGCCCACTTCACGGCCGTGGTCTCGTCCTCGCCGGGACGCGGGTCGCAGACGAACAGCACATCGGCGTCGGAGCCGTAGCCGAGCTCCATGCCGCCGAGCCTGCCCATGCCGATCACCGCGAAGTCGGCGGGCGCGGGCGCGCCGCGCTCGGCCTCCGACGCCCGGATGACCGCGCTGAGCGAGGCCTCGAGCACCGCCACCCACACCGAGGACAGCGCGGCGCACACCTGCGGCACGTCGAGCATGCCGAGCAGATCGGCCGAGGCGACGCGGGCCAGCTCGTGCCTGCGCAGCGAACGGGCCGCCGCGACAGCGCGATTCGGGTCGTCGTAGCGGGCCGCCGCAGTCTGGATGCCGCGGGCCACGTCCTCCGGTTGCGGGCCGAGCAGCTGCGGGCCGCCCGGTCCGTCGGCGTACATGCGAATCGTCTCGGGGGCGTTGATCAGCAGGTCTGGCAGGTACTCCGAGGAACCGAGCACGATCATCAGGCGCTGGGCGATGGCCCCTTCGTCGCGCAGTTCGCGCAGGAACCAGATCTGGTCGTCGAGGCCCTCGGACACCCGGCGGTAGGCGAGCAGGCCCGCGTCGGGATTCGGTGTGTCACCGAGCCATTCGAGCAGAGTCGGCAGCAGCAGTGCCTGGATGCGGCCCTTGCGGGAGACACCACCGGTGAGCGCCTTGAGGTGCCCGAGCGCATTGGCGGGGGCGCCGTAACCGAGAGCGGCGAGCTGGCGGACGGCGGCATCGGGGCTCAGCCGCAGCGCGTCGGAGTCGAGCCGGGCGACCGCCTCGAGCAGCGGGCGGTAGAACAGCTTGGCGTGCAGGCGCCGCACCCGCAGGGAATTGCGGCGGATGTCGGTCTCGAGCACGCCGACCGCGTCCTGGCGGCCGTCCGGGCGGATGTGGGCGGCGCGGGCCAGCCAGCGCATGCCCTCCTCGTCGTCGGCGGCGGGCAGGGTGTGGGTGCGCTTGAGCCGCTGCAACTGCAGGCGGTGCTCGAGCAGGCGCAGGAATTCGTAGGAGGCGGTGAGATTGGCGGCGTCGTCGCGGCCGACGTAGCCGCCCGCCGCCAGCGCGGTGAGCGCCTCGACGGTATTGGTGGCGTGCAGCGAGTCGTCGACCCGCCCATGCACCAATTGCAGCAGCTGCACGGCGAATTCGACATCGCGCAGGCTGCCCGCGCCGAGTTTGAGTTCGCGCTCGCGCAGGTCGGCGGGGACCAGGTCTTCCACCCGGCGGCGCATCGCCTGCACGTCGGCGACGAAGTCGGGACGTTCCGAGGCGGTCCACACCATCGGCATCAGCGCGTCGCGGTACTGCTGCCCGAGCTCCAGATCGCCGGTCATCGGCCGGTTCTTCAGCAGCGCCTGGAATTCCCAGGTGCGGGCCCAGCGCTTGTAGTAGGCCAGGTGGGAGTCGAGCGTGCGCACCAGCGCGCCCGCCTTGCCCTCGGGACGCAGCGCCGCGTCGACCTCGAAGAAGGCCGAGCTGGCGACGCTCATCATCTCCGCGGCCAGCCGGGTCGCGGTGGCGTCGGCCGGTTCGGCGACGAACACCACGTCGACGTCGCTGACGTAGTTCAGTTCGCGCGCACCGCATTTGCCCATCGCGATCACCGCGAGGCGCACCGGCACCGGGCCGTTCTTGCACACCCGCGCGACCGCGACCGACAGCGCGGCGGTGAGCGCGGCGTCGGCCAGATCCGACAGATGCCTGCCGACCACCTGATACGGCGGCACCGGCTCGTTCTCGACGGTGGAGGCCAGATCGACCGCGGCCAGCAGCATCAGCTGATCGCGATACCTGCTGCGCAGCAACGCGATCGCCTCCGGCCCGGCGATACCGGCCCGGAACAGCATCGGCCCGGCGTTGGGCCCGGTCTCGGGTTTCGCGTCGACCGCGTCGAGCAGGTCGGCGATCAGGTCGTCGCGGTCGGGAATCCGATTCTCGCGCAGGATCTTCCACGCGGCGGGCGCCGCGACGAGATGGTCGCCGAACGCGGTCGAGGAGCCGAGCAGCCCGAACAGCCTGCCGCGCAGTGTGGTGTCCGAGCGGATCGCCGAATCCAGTTCGGCCCAGTCGTTTCCGAGCGACTCGCACAGCCGCACGAGGGTCGACAGCGCCAGGTCGGCATCGGGGGAACGCGACAGCGCCCACAGCACGGGCACGCCGTCGACGTTGTCCCAGCCGAGCTGGTGCAGGGAATCCGCCGCGGTGGGCTCGAGCAAGCCGAGCCTGCCGACGCCGGGAACAGCGGAGCGGACAGTCGGTGGCCGGACCATGTCCTAAAAGTACAGGGTCCCGGCATCGACTGCGTCACGCCCGGCGCGCCGGACGTGTGTCACAGGCTGAGGTATTCCTTGAGCTCCCACGGCGTCACCTGGCTGCGGTAATCGGCCCATTCGCGGCGCTTGTTGCGCAGGAAGAAGTCGAAGACGTGCTCACCGAGCGTCTCGGCGACCAGCTCCGAGCGCTCCATCGCCTGCAGCGCCTCGTCGAGGGTGCCCGGCAGCGAGCGGAAGCCCATGGCGCGACGCTCGGCGTCGGTCAGCGACCACACGTCGTCCTCGGCCTCGGGCGGCAGCGTGTAGCCCTTCTCGATGCCGCGCAGACCGGCGGCGAGCAGCACCGCGAAGGTCAGATACGGGTTGCAGGCCGAATCTGGGCTGCGGATCTCGACGCGCCGCGACGAGGACTTGTTCGGCGTGTACATCGGCACGCGCACCAGCGCCGAGCGGTTGGACCGGCCCCAGGAGGCCGCCGTCGGCGCCTCGCCGCCGTGGATGAGGCGCTTGTAGGAGTTCACCCACTGGTTGCTGATGGCGCTGATCTCGGGGGCGTGCTCGAGGATGCCCGCGATGAACGAGCGCGCCGTCGAGGACAGGTTCTCCGGGTCGTCGGCGTCGGCGAAGGCGTTGGACTCGCCTTCGAACAGGCTCATGTGGGTGTGCATGGCCGAGCCGGGGTACTGGGCGAACGGCTTGGGCATGAACGTGGCGCGCACGCCCTCGTCGATCGCGACCTCCTTGATGAGGTAGCGGAAGGTCATCACGTTGTCGGCCATCGACAGCGCGTCGGCGTAGCGCAGGTCGATCTCCTGCTGGCCGGGGGCGCCCTCGTGGTGGCTGAACTCCACCGAGATGCCCATCGACTCGAGCGCGTCGATGGCGTGGCGGCGGAAGTTGGGGGCCGAGTCGTGCACGGCCTGGTCGAAGAAGCCGCCGTTGTCGGCGGGCACCGGCTCGCCGTTCTTCAGGCCGTTCTCCAGCAGGAAGAACTCGATCTCGGGGTGCACGTAGCAGCTGAAGCCGACGTCGGCGGCCTTGTTGAGCTGACGGCGCAGCACGTGGCGCGGGTCGGCCCACGACGGCGAACCGTCGGGCATGGTGATGTCGCAGAACATGCGGGCGGAGTGCTGGTGGCCCTTGGAGGTGGCCCAGGGCAGCACCTGGAAGGTCGACGGATCCGGCCGCGCGACCATGTCCGCCTCGGACACGCGCGCGAAGCCTTCGATGGCCGAACCGTCGAAGCCGATGCCCTCCTCGAAGGCGCCCTCGAGCTCGGCGGGCGCGATGGCGACGGACTTCAGGTAGCCCAGCACGTCGGTGAACCAGAGACGGACGAAGCGGATGTCCCGCTCTTCGAGCGTCCGCAGCACGAATTCCTTCTGGCGATCCATACCGGCGAGCGTAAGCACCCGGCGTTAAATCCGTGTTACATACGCGGTCGTGTTGTGCTATCTCGTCACATCCTTCGCACATCTCACCCGGACTGACGGCGCGCGGTGCGCCGCGGTATCGGTCAGCAGGTGAGTCCGGCACCGGGCGCGGCGAGGTCGACCAGGTAGTCGATCACCGCGTCGTCGACGCAGCGGTCGCCCGCGACCAAGGCGGCGGTGTGCCGGTTACCGCGGAAGGTGATCAGCTCGGCGCCCAGCTGGGCGGCCAGGTCGACACCGGCCTGGTACGGCGTCGCGGGGTCGTCGGTGGTGGAGACGACGACCGTCGTCGGCAGGCCCTGCGCCGACACCCGGTGGGGTGTGCTGGTGTTGGGCACCGGCCAGGAGGCGCAGAGTTCGAGCGGGGCGGCGCCGGTGCCCTTGCCGTCGTCGAGGAAGGGCGCGGCCTTGCGGTACTCGGCGTCCTGGCGGGCGACGACCGCGGGATCGGTGATCCGGGGATCGTCGACGCAGCGGATGGCGTTGAAGGCGTCCTGGATGTTGGCGTAGGTGCCGTCCTCGCGGCGGCCGTCGTACATGTCGGCCAGCTGCAACAACGTGTCGCCGTTTCCGTCGCGCAGTTCGGTCAGGCCCTGGGTGAGGATGTTCCACAGGTCGTCGCTGTAGAGGGCCTGCTGGACGCCGGTGATCGCGTCGCCGTAGCTGAGCCCGCGCGGGTCGGTCGTCGCGGCGGGCGTGGTCTCCAGCGGGGCGACCAGTGCGCGGAACCGGGCCACCGACTGGGCCGGATCGGTGCCGAGCGGGCAGTCGGCGTTCTGCGCGCACTCGGCGGCGTAGGCATCGAACACGCCCTGGAAGCCCGCGGCCTGGCGCAGCGATTCCTGCACCGGGTCCTGGGAGGAGTCCACCGCGCCGTCGAGCACGAGCGCGCGCACGTTCTGCGGGAACTTCTCGGCGTAGGCCGAGCCGAGCCGGGTGCCGTAGGAGTAGCCGAGGTAGCTCAGCTTCGGATCGCCGAGCACCGCGCGCATCACGTCCATGTCCTGGACGACCTCGCGGGTGCCGACATGGGTGAGCAACTCGGTACCGCTGCGCTCGACACAGCGGTCGGCGTACTCACGGTTGTCGGCCTCGGCTTCGGCGATGCCCGCCGGGCTGTTGTCGGTCGGCGGCTCCGCGCGTTCGGCGTCGGCCTGCTGCGGGGTCAGGCACACGATCGAGGGCAGCGAGGACCCGACGCCGCGCGGATCGAAGCCGACCCGGTCGAATCGGTCGGCCAGTTCGGTGCGGTTGCCGACGGTGACCATCGACAGCCCGGAGACGCCGGGACCACCGGGGTTCATCAGCAGCGAGCCGAGCTTGTCACCGGTGGCCGGAATCCGCGACATCGCGATCTGGGCGGTCGGGCCGTCCGGGCGGGCGTAGTCGACGGGCACGGTGATCCGCGCGCATTCGGTCTTGGGCGGCAGCCGGTCCTCCGGACTGCCGAAGCCCTCGCACGAACCCCACTCCAGGGGCTGCTCGTAGAACTGGGCCAGACCGTCGGGCGGAGGCGGCAGCTCGGCGCGGGGCGCGCTCGTCTCGGCGCTGGTGCATCCGGAGACGATCAGCGCGCACGCAGCGCCGACGAGCACGACAAACCTGCCACGCTGCACGGTGGGCCCACCTTTCCGCGCCACACGGCGCACAACTCGATGCGCCCGAACGGGCTCGCTTTCACGGTAGCCCAACCACCGCTGTGACCGATCACACCGGGACAGGCCCTTAAAGCGGCTCGGCCCGAGGTGGCACACTGGATTCGTCAGAAAAACCCGGGGACCCGGTACGGGCCTCGAGGAACCAGACGAAAGGGACGATGATGTCCGTATCCGATGAGCAGACCCCTGCCTACGGTGCCGCTCCCGCAGCCGAAGCCACCCCGACCAAGCAGCCCCGCCGCAAGACCCGCGTCCAGCATCTACAGCAGATGAAGGCCGAGGGCGAGCGCTGGTCGATGCTGACGGCCTACGACTATTCCTCCGCGCGCCTCTTCGAGGAAGCGGGCATTCCGGTCCTGCTGGTCGGCGATTCCGCCGCCAACGTCGTGTACGGCTACGACACCACCGTGCCGATCACCGTCGACGAACTGATCCCCCTGGTGCGCGGCGTCGTCCGTGGTGCGCCGCACGCGCTGGTCGTCGCCGACCTGCCCTTCGGCACCTACGAGTCCTCGCCGCAGCAGGCGCTGGCGACCGCCACCCGGTTCATGAAGGAGGGCGGCGCGCACGCGGTCAAGCTCGAGGGCGGCGAACGCGTCGCCGAGCAGATCGCGGTGATCACCGCGGCGGGTATCCCGGTGATGGCGCACATCGGTTTCACCCCGCAGAGCGTCAACACCCTCGGCGGGTTCCGGGTACAGGGCCGCGGTGACGGCGCCGAGCAGCTCATCGCCGACGCGATCGCCGTGCAGGAAGCCGGCGCGTTCTCCGTCGTCATGGAGATGGTGCCCGCCGAGCTGGCAGGCCAGGTCACCCACAAGCTGACCATCCCGACCGTCGGCATCGGTGCCGGCGCCGACTGCGACGCGCAGGTGCTGGTCTGGCAGGACATGGCCGGTTACACCAGTGGTAAGACCGCCAAGTTCGTCAAGCGCTTCGGCAATGTCGGCGACGAGCTGCGTTCGGCCGCAGCCGCGTACGCCGACGAGGTCCGCCGGGGCGTGTTCCCCGGGCCGGAACACAGCTTCTGAGATCGTGCCCGGTGATCGAGCGGTATCTCGATCACCGGGCAGTTCGCAAGCCACCGGCGACCGATCCGGCGAAGTGGCAGACTCGATGGCGACATAGTCGACACGAGTAGGGGTATCGATGCCGCATCGCCGTTGGAAGGCCCGTCCCGTGCGCGCGGGCGCGTTCACCCTGTCGAATCTCGCTGCGGGATCGGTGTTCTGATGCGCGGTCTGTACCCGGCGATCGAGCCGTTCGACAAAGGTCTGCTCGACGTCGGTGACGGGCAGTCGGTGTACTGGGAGGTCAGCGGCAACCCCGACGGCAAGCCGGTGGTGTTCGTGCACGGCGGGCCCGGCGGTGGCACCAGTCCGCTGCAACGGCGATTCTTCGACCCCGCGGTGTACCGGATCGTGCTGTTCGATCAGCGCGGATGCGGGCAGTCGGTGCCGCACATCGCCGACGGCGCGAGCCTGGATGTCAACACCACCCCGCACCTGATCGCCGACATGGAACTGCTGCGCGCGCACCTCGGGATCGAACGCTGGCAGGTGTTCGGCGGTTCGTGGGGGTCCACCCTCGGCCTCGCCTACGCCCAGGCCCAGCCCGAGCGGGTGACCGAGCTGGTGCTGCGCGGGATCTTCCTGTTGCGGCGCAAGGAGATCGACTGGTACTACAACGGCGCCGCGGGCAACGTGTACCCGGCCGAGTGGGCGAAATTCCTGGCCCCGGTCCCCGTCGAGGAGCGCGACGACGACCTGGTCGAGGTGTATCACCGGCTGCTGCACTCCCCCGATCCACAGGTGGCCCTCGATGCCGCCGTCGCGTGGTCGACGTGGGAAGGCGCGACGAGTTCGCTGCTGCCGCAACCGGATCGGATCGCCGAGACCGGCGAGGCGCGCTTCGCGCTGGCCTTCGCCCGGATCGAGAACCACTATTTCCGGCACGGCGGATTCCTCGACGAGGGACAGTTGCTGCGTGACCTCGATCGGATCGCGCACATCCCCGGCGTGATCGTGCAGGGCCGCCACGACATCGTGTGTCCCGCGGTGAGCGCCTGGGAACTACACCGGGCCTGGCCGGGCTCCACGCTGCACATCGTCGAGGACGCCGGGCACACCGCCCACGAACCCGGCATCACGCATCACCTGGTCGAGGCGACCGATGCGTTCGGGAAGATAGGCTGAGATCATGGCGCGCAAGGCCGGAAAAGCCGTTGTCGCGGCGCTCGGCGAGGACATCGACCGGCTGCTGGCCGCCGAACCCGACGTGCGCGCCGACGCCGACGACTCGGTGCACCAGATGCGGGTGGCCACGCGCAGGCTGCGCAGCGTCCTTCGCTCCTATCGCGACCTGTTCGACCAGCATCAGGCCGCCGCGACCGTGACCGAACTGAAGTGGCTGGCCGATCTGCTCGGCGTCGCGCGTGACGCGGAGGTGCGCGCCGCGCGGTTCCAGGATCTGCTCGCCGGGCATGACAACGTCCCCGCCGTGGTGACCGAGGCTCTGGTCGGCGCCGCACGAGACGCCTACACCGACGCGCACGCGATCGTGCTCACCGAACTCGACGGCATGCGCTACCGCCACCTGGCCGAGGTGCTGCGAGCCTGGCGGACCGATCCACCGCTGGCCGCCGACCTGGCACACGACAAGGCCCACCACGTCTTCGACAAGATCGTGCGCCACGACCGCAAGCGCCTGCGCAAACTCGTCTTCGCCGAACCGACCGCCGCACCGGCCGAGCGAGTCGAAATCCTGCACGATATCCGCAAGGGCGCCAAGCGTTTACGCTATGCCTGCGAGGCGGCACACGAGGTCCTCGGAACCGGCGCCGCCGACCTCGGCACTCGCGCCAAACGCCTCCAATCGGTCCTCGGCGACCACCGCGACGCCGTCGAATCCCGCGAAGCCATCCTCGTGGCCGCCGCCGGCTCCCACGGCTCCACCGCCACCCTCTACGAACTCCTCGCCGACACCGAGGAAGCCGCCGCGGGTCGATCCCTGGCCCGCTACCCCGCCACCGCCGCCTTCGTCTCGGTCACCGGTTGAGCGACGCAGGCACTGCCGTGTGAGGTGTGGCTGGCTACACCGTCGACCCGGTGGCCAGCTCCATCGAGAACGCGGGGCGCCGCGACAACCATGGGAGTCATGACGCACACACCAGCCGAGCCGACCGTGATCATCGGCAGTCCCGGCGAGCAGACCGAGGTGATCGACGGCCCACCGGCGGACCAGGGCCACCGCGGCGGGGTGCTCGCCGCTGTGGCGCGGGCACCCTTCCGGCTCAGGGCCTGGAAGGAGCTCGGCTACCTGATCCTGTCGTTCGTCCTCGGCTGCGTGGCCGTGTGCTACCTGTTCTTCGGTTTCGGCGGCGGGCTGTACGCGTCGATCTTCCTCGTCGGCATCCCGCTGCTGGCGGTGATCCTGCTCGGCGGCCGGGTGTGGGGGCGGATCTACCGGTCGCTCGGCGGGGCGCTGCTCGGCATCCGGGTCGAGGCGCCACCGGCCTTCGTCCGTGGACCGGGCCTGATCGGATTCTTGAAGAGCGCGTTCACCGATCGGGTGAGCTGGCGTGCCGCACTGTTCCTGCTCGCCCAGTCCGTGCTCGGTGTGGTGGTCGGCTATATCGTCCTCGTCGTGACCGCGATGGTCGCCTTCACGGCGATCTCCCCGATTCCGTGGCTGCTGTTCGATCCGGTCCAGGTGGACGAGAGCGGGGTCGAGCGGCACAGCCTCGTGCAGTTCGGTTCGTTCTATGTCGACACCTGGCCCCGCGCGCTGGCCATGTCCGGCATCGGCATCGCGCTGTGTTTCGCGCTGCCGTGGCTGATCCGGGGCGTCTGCTGGGTGCACGGGATGCTGATCACCCACCTGCTGGCGGCGACACCGCGAGACCGGCAGCTGGCCGAGCTGCGGGCCAGCAGGCGCGCCGCGGTCGACGACGCCGCCGCGACGCTGCGCCGGGTCGAGCGCGACCTGCACGACGGCACGCAGGCGCGCCTGGTCACCATCGCGATGGCCCTCGGCAGGGCCGAGGAACGCCTGGCCGCAGGCGGTGACCCCGGCGATCTCGTCGCCGAGGCCCGCGCGGGCGCCAAGGAGGCGCTGACCGAGCTGCGCGAACTGGTCCGCGGCATCCACCCGCCCGCGCTCGAACTCGGTCTCGGTCCCGCTCTGGAGACGCTCACCGCCCGCTGTGCGGTGCCGGTCGAGCTGCGCGTCCATCTGCCGCGGCGGCCGAGCCCAGCGATCGAGGCGATCGCCTATTTCTCGGTCGCCGAGCTGCTCACCAATGTGGTCAAACACGCACGGGCGACGGAGATTACCGTCACGGTATCGCCCGAGGGCCCGCGCTCCCTGGCGATCACCGTGCGCGACAACGGAATCGGTGGCGCGCGCCCTTCCGGCGCCGGTACGGCGGGTGGCAGCGGGCTGGCCGGTCTTGCCGCCCGCGCCGAGTCCGTCGACGGCACACTCACCGTCGACAGTCCTACGGGCGGGCCTACCGTGGTGACCATGGTGTTGCCGATGGCGGGTCCGCAGTGAGCGCGCCCCGGTCGCTGCGGGTGGTGATCGCCGAGGACAGCGCCATCCTGCGGGACGGTCTGGCCGGACTGCTGACCGAACGCGGACACGAGGTGGTGGCGATGGTCGGTGACGCCCTGTCGTTGAGCGAGGTGGTCGGCACCCAGCGGCCCGACGTCGCGGTGGTGGACGTGCGGATGCCGCCCACGTTCACCGACGAGGGACTGCTGGCCGCGATCGAACTGCGCAGGGCGTACCCGGGCATCGGCGTGCTGGTCTTCTCCCAGTGGATCGAAACCCGGTACGCGACAGAACTTCTCGCCGCGGGCGCCGGTGGGGTCGGCTACCTGCTCAAGGATCGGGTTGCCGATGTCGCCGATTTCGTCGACGCGCTGCACCGGGTCGCGACCGGCGGTACCGCGCTCGACCCGGAGGTGGTCAAGCAGCTGATGGGCGCGTCCCGGCAGCAGGACTCGCTGGCCCGGCTCACTCCCCGCGAACGTGAGGTGCTCGAGCTCATGGCCCAGGGCCTGACGAACAGCGCGATCGCCGCGGCCATCACCGTCACCGAGCGCGCGGTCGAGAAGCACATCGGCAACATCTTCACCAAGCTCGACCTGCCGCCCTCCGACACCCATCACCGCAGAGTGCTCGCGGTCCTGCGCCTGCGCGGGTGACTGGCGGCCCTAGAGGCCCTGTGAGTTGCCCTGGGTGGTCACGGTGGAGCCCGCGGCCGTCAGTGCGCAGCGTGGCCGTTGTATTCGAAGGCGATCGTCCGGGTCGCGACGTCGGCCGCCGCGAGGCGCACGGAGACATGTTCGCCTTCCGGCGGCTGTCCCTCGCATCGGCCGAGGATCGGGGGGTCGGCGACGAAGATCTCGGCGGGTCTGCTGCCGTTGGCCTCGCGCAGGACGAGGGCGGAGAACTCGGCGCCGATCCGGGGTGCCAGGACGGTCGCCTCGGTCAGGTCGACGCACGCCCTGTCCACCTTGTTGGCGACAGAGTCGGTGCGGCGCAGGGTTTCGGCCGCGGGGCCGAGTCCGTCGACCACCCACTGCGGCACGTCGGTACCGGCGCAGTGGGCCAGGCAGATCTCGGTGGTGAATCGGTCGGCGAGGCGGCGCAGCGGGGCCGTCACGTGGGCGTAGGGCGCGCCGATGGCGCTGTGGGTCAGCTGGTCCCCGGTCGGCTGGTCGAGGTCGCCGAGCATCGTGTAGCCGGCGCCGCGCAGCAGGCTCGTCGCCTCCGACATCAGGACCAGGCCTGCGGGGGTGTTCGCGTCGAGGCCTGCCAGCAGTCGGCCGACGGGCACGTCGGCGGGCCAGGAGACACCGAGGGCGGCCGCGGTGCGGCGCATGGACTCGATGGCGCTCTCCGGTGGCGGTGGCATGGTGCGCAGCAGGCCCATCGGGGTTCCCTTGTGCTCCAGCATGATCCGGGCCGCGCACATGCCGGTGAGCAGCGAGACCTGTTCGTTCCAGTCGTCCGCGGCGGTCCGCGGTTCCAGCTCGAGCCGCCAGTTGTCACCGTGGCGCACCACGTCCTGGGCGGGCAGGCGCAGCGAGATCGCGCCCTGATCGAGTCCCGCTTCGATCCGTAGCCGCCCGAACTCGGGCAGCGCGATCAGGGACGGATGCAGCGTCCCGGCGTCGGCGGCCGCCTGCACCTGCGCGTAGTCGAATCGCTGCCGGGAGCGCACCAGTGCGCGCGTCACCGAGAAGCCCTGCGGGACGGCCTTGTCGTCCAGTTCGATGGTCCACAGCGCGGCGGGGCGGTCGACACCGGGAAGCAGGCTGGCGGTGCCCTCGGACAGCACCGTCGGGTGCAGGGGAATGTTGCCGTCGGGCAGGTAGAAGGTCTGGCCGCGCGCTTCGGATTCGCGCGCGAGCGCACCGCCCGGCACGATCACGGCGCCGAGATCGGCGATCGCGTAATGCAGGGTGAAGCCGGTGGGGGTGCGTGCGATGTGCAGCGCCTGGTCCAGATCCATGGCGCTGGGCGGGTCGATGGTGACGAACTCGATCTCGGTCCGGTCGACCCTGGTACCCGCGAACGCGTCGACCGCGTCGCGGGCCTCCGAGACGGCCTCGGCAGGATAGTCCGAGGCCAGCCCGAACTCGGAACGGATGGCGCCGAAGTCGACCGGCGCCGAGACGATCCGCTGATGGAGTTCCATCCTGGCAGGTTAGCGACTGACTACTGCAGTGCCAGCATGGTGCCGTTGAGCTGATCGAACGGGCCGTACACGGTGAACGTGACCCGGCCGTTGGGAACCGACGACGACACCGCCGCCGCCGCTGCGAGCGCCTGGCCGAACGAGGCCGCCGAGGGGTGCGGCAGACCGGCGACGGTCAGGCCGAACCGGGTCTGGTGGACCCAGGCGGTATCGGCCGGGCTGAGGTCGACCTGGACCCCACCCGACAGCGGGGTCACCGCGACCGCGCTCGCCGATCCGGCACCCAGCGAGGTGAATACCGCAGCGGCTCCGGCGATCAGTGCACCGGCGACAATGGAACGAACTACCCGCATGTAAATGTGACCTGCTTCCGCGATCGAATGTGATGGGCCCGCAACCGGTGGCTCGGGCCCTGCCGACGGCGATCACTCTATGACCTCGCTCACGTTCCCGGCGAGTTCCCGCGCATATTCGCCGTGGCGGTGTTTCCTCCCGTTAACCACACGGCAGGCGACTTGTTTTCTGGGGCGCTAGCATCCCGCTCCGTGAGTAGAACTTCCGCCGCCATCGCGGCCAGCGCCACCGTCTTCGCCCTGCTTCTGGCCGGCTGCAGCGACGACTCGTCCTCCACTGCCGCCTCCTCCTCGTCCGCCGCCCCGACCGCGCAGGTCGACTCGGGCAAGGCGGGCATGTTCGTGGTGAGCTACCGCAACGCGTTCCCGAAGCTGGCCGAGGGCCGCAACGACGCCGCGGTCAGCGGTGTGCTGACCCAGACCTGCGGCGAGATCAAGGCGGGCAAGCCGGAGTCCGACGTCGTCGCCTCGATCGTGCAGAGCTCCAAGAACGGCGCGACGGCCGCGACCACCGAGGAGGCGCAGGCGATCTTCCAGATGGCCAAGCTGATGTGCTGACCGGTATTCCCGGCTCGACGCGGCGGCGGTTCCCTCTCGGGACCGCCGCCTCGTCGTTCGTCGGAGGCGGACGAGCCGGCCTGTAAGCCGGATCCTGTCCCCGGTTCGCACCGGGGGGCGACCATCCATCTGGACACACCGTTGCCGGGTGCCTCGAGCGGTCCACCCGCAGGCTCGGGCGAGCAGCCCTCGAACACCTGCGCAGCCGCACCGCGAGGTGCGACCTTCGACCTTGCTCCGGGCGGGGTTTACCGAGCCGCCCCGGTCACCCGGGGCGCTGGTGCGCTCTTACCGCACCGTTTCACCCTTACCGCACGTGTGTGCGGCGGTCTGTTTTCTGTGGCACTGTCCCGCGGGTCACCCCGGGTTGCCGTTAGCAACCGCCCTGCTCTGTGGAGTCCGGACTTTCCTCGGCAGCGAGCAGCGGCGCCATCGCACCCGTTCTCGTCGCCGCGGTCGCCCGGCCGACTCGTCCGCTCGTACAGAGTACTCGGTACGGTTACGAGCCATGGAACGTGTCGACGTCAGTTTCCCCTCGGGTGACCAGCAGTGCGCTGCCTGGCTCTACCTACCCGACGGTGCGCCCCGGCCGCGCCCGCTGGTGATCATGGGACACGGGCTGGGGGCAACCCGCGAAATGGGGTTGGATCGGTATGCGCGGCGGTTCGTCGCGGCGGGAATGGGGGTGCTGGCGTTCGACTACCGGCATTTCGGGGACAGCGAGGGTGACCCACGCCAGGTGCTCAACATCGCCCGCCAGCGGCAGGACTGGAAGGCCGCAATCGCCTACGGGCGCAGTATCCGTGGGTTCGACGCGACCCGGATCGCGTTGTGGGGCACCTCGTTCGGCGGCGGGCATGTGCTCTCCGTCGCGCCCGACGACGACTACCTCGCCGCGGTGGTCGCGCAGGTGCCGTTCACCAGCGGGTGGGCCTCGGCGATGGCGAAGGGACCGATCAGCATCACCAAGGTCGTCACCATCGCGGGTGCCGACCTGCTGTTCGGCCCGATCCGGCGCAAGCCGGTGCGGATCCGGCTGGCCGGTCGCAAGCGCGCCGCGGCGCTGATGAGCGCGCCCGACGTGCCGGAGGGGTTCGGCAGGCTGGCCGAGGAGAGCGCGACCTACCAGCCGAAAGTCGGTGCGCGGGTAGCCTTCTCGGCCCTGTTCGATCGGCCCGGCCGACGGGCGAAGGCGCTGAAGGTGCCGGTGTTCTACGCGATCGCCGAGAACGATTCGATCGCGCCGCCCGCCCCGACCCGCAAGGCCGCCGAGCGCACCAAGCACGCGGTAGTCAAGCAGTACCCGGTCGGCCACTTCGACGTGTACTTCGACGACGTGTTCGAGCAGGTCGTGCGCGATCAGACCGACTTCCTGGTGTCCGTCCTGCGCCCGTGACCGGTGGGGCACCATGGATGTCATGGAACAGCTCAGCTCGCGCACGATCTATACCAATCCGTGGATGCGGCTGCGGGAGGACACCATTCGCCGCTCCGACGGATCCGTCGGGATCTACGCCGTGGTCGACAAGGCCGACTGGGCGATGGTCGTCCCGTTCGACGGGGAGGGTTTCCATCTGGTCGAGCAGTACCGGTATCCGCTGGGGACGCGGTGCTGGGAGTTCCCCGCCGGCACTCCGCCGCAGGGCACTGCCCCGACCCCGGTCGAGTTGGCGCACAACGAGTTGCGTGAGGAAACCGGGCTGCGGGCCGACCGGATGACGTTGCTCGGCACCATGGCCTCGGCGCCCGCCTCGAGCAGCCAGCGCGGCCACTGCTTCCTCGCCACCGGCCTTACTCCCGGGGAGCCGCAGCGCGAACCCGAGGAGCAGGACATGCGCATGGCCTGGTTCTCCCGCGCACAGCTCGAGGCGATGATTCTGCGCGGGGAGATCATCGACCCACACGCGGTGGCGGCCTACGGCCTGCTGCTCATGCACGAACGCGGCCTCGGTTCCCCGGCGGGCGGCGTTCACGTGCCGGGCTGAGCGCTACTGCGGTGCGATGCGGGTGTTCTGGAACGAGGTGAACAACCAGCGGCCACCGGTGCGCACGGCCGTGCGGATCTGCACCGTCGGGGTCCGCGGCGCCAGCGGGTCCGCGCGCAGGACACTCACTCCGTAGGTGACGAGGACAGCCAGGTCGGCGACCGGAAATCGCACGGTCGTGCGCTCCGGATCCGAGAGCCGGGTGCCGTGCATGAAGCCGTCGAAGCCTTCCTGCATGACCGTCGCCAATTCCGCACGGCCCTGGATGAACTCGCCGATCACGGAGACGAAATCGGCATCCTCGGTGAAGGTGGCGGCGAACGCGGTGCCGTCACCGGCAGCCCAGGCGGCGGACTGGGCTGCCAGCAGCTGCCGCACGGCGGCCGCATCAGCGTCTGTGGTCATCGTGGTCTCCTCTTCTCGCTGTGACGAGCCTACTGTGCGGTACTGCGGCTGTGCGAAACGCTCGATGTGCCACTGCTGGAACGCAATACGCTGCTGCCGACCGCTGGCTACGCCCCGCCTTCCATGAGTCGCCCGCCGCCCTCCGCACCATCGCTGCCGCATCACTCCGACCGGATTCAGAGCAGCAGGCGCATCTCGAATTCCATTCGGGGGTCGCCCGGCTCGACCGGCCCGCGCCGTCCCGTAGGCACGAATCCGTGCCGCCGGTACAGCTTCTCGGCGGCGGTATTGCCCTCGGCCACGTCAAGGCGCACCGTCGCACAGCCCCACTCCGCCGCCCAGCTCACTGCCGCGTCGATCAGCAGATCCGAGATACCGCGGCCGCGGACACGCGGATCCACCCACATCGAGATCAGGTGGGCGCTCGCCGCATCGGTGATCACCCCCACCGTGCCCACCGTCTCGGTGCCTGCCGTCGCCGCGAACTGCGCCCGCGCTCGCAGCACGTCCCGCCAGTCCTGCGCGGTCCGTGCCAGCGCCTGCTCGATGGTCTGGCCGAACACCGCCGGCGCGTCGCGCAGCGCGCGCAATCGCACCTCGCGGAATACCGCCCACTCGTCGGGCTCCAGCCGTCTGATTCCGACGGTGCCGTCAGTTTCCCCCATGCTGCGATTCCAGCATGCCGCCCCGGCGCCGGGCAACGCGATTTCGGGCTGGGAACGACGACAGGGGCGCATCACCGGGTGGGTGATGCGCCCCTGGGGGTCGAGCTGGGATCAGATCGGCTGGAAGCCCGCGCCGACGCCGCCTGCCCGGTTCAGCACCTCGAGGATGACCCCGATGGGCTGGAAGTAGGCGGGCGAGTGGATCGGGTTGGCGCCGCCGGTGCACGGGACGTCGAAGTCGAGCGGGCCCAGGCCGGTGAGCCTGCCCTGGTTCATGCCGACCAGGCGGTCGCCGACGACGACCGGGCCGCCGGAGTCGCCCGGCTGCGAGCAGTACTGGTTGATCGAGGTGCCTTCGAGCTCACCCCACACCACGCCGCAGCTGCGGCCGCTGGTGCGCCCGTCCGAGCACACCGTGGTGCCGGGTCCGGGCGGGCTGCCGATGCCGGCGACGGTGGTCTGGCCGACGGTGCGGACCGGCAGTACCTTCGACGCATCCAGCTGCAGGACAGCGAAATCCAGGTAGTCGCCGTCGTCGGAGAAGGCGACGGTGCCGATGACACCCGCGTTGAGCGCCTGCTCGGCGCCGACCCGCGCCCCCGTCGGCGCGCAGTGGCCGGCGGTGAGGCCGACAAGGCGGCCCGCGTTGTCATGGCCGATGGCGGTCAGCGAGCAACCGGAGTTGTTGTCGAAGACGATGCCCGAGGCCGCGCCGAGCACCACGCTCGGATCGGCCGACACGCTGCCCGCGCCTGCGGACGCGGTGAGCGCCCCCGCGATGGCCGCCGCGAACGCCGCCATCCGTAGAAACCTCATCAAGTACCTTTCTCGATGGCCGCGGCATTCCGCACGCCCGAGTACCTTTCGGGCGCCGGGGCGTCGTCGTTACGCCGACCGCGAACCGGGGCGACCGTACCGCGCCCCGGCGACAAGCGGCTAGCTCACAGGTAGGAAATGTCGTTGACGAGGCGGACAGAGGCGCCGCCGTCGGGGTAGAACTCGGCGATGCACAGCGACGCCAGGTCCAGGTGCAGGCGGTACAGCAGCGACGGGCCGACGCCGAGGGCCAGCTGCAGCAGCGTCTTGATCGGAGTGACATGGCTGACCACGACGATGTTCTGGCCCGGATACAGCGCGACCAGATCCCGGCGCACGCCCGCCACGCGTTCGCGCACCTGATCGAAGCTCTCGCCGCCGGGGGCGGGAATCGACGGGTCGCCGAGCCAGTCCGTGTGCAGTTGCGGATCGCGCTGGGCGGCCTCGGCGAAGGTGAGACCCTCCCAGTCGCCGAAATCGGTTTCGATCAAGCCGTCGAGGACACGCAACGGCACATCCAGGGCCGCGGCGGCGGCTTCGGCGGTGGACCGCGCGCGCTGCAGCGGAGAGGTCACGACGGCGGCGATATCACCCTTGGCGGCAAGCATTTTCGCGGCCCGCTCGGCCTGTTGGCGGCCGAGATCGGTGAGCGGCGGATTGCCGCGACCGGAGTAGCGGCGCTCGATCGACAGCTCGGTCTGGCCGTGACGCAGCAGCAACAGCCTCGTCGGCCTGCCGAGCGCACCGGTCCAGCCGGGAGCGTTGGCCGAAACCGGCTGTGCCGCTGTGGTCTCGCCATCGAGCGCCGGGTCAGCCGCGCCGGTATCGGCCTGCTCGCTCGCCCTGGCACCGGCGGCGGGCACGGCCACCTGGTCGCCCGGGGCGTGCCCGGCAGAGACGGCTTCGCGGACGGTGCCGACGACGGCGCCGTCGTCCATCGCCTCGTTCGCCAGCCGGTCGGCGTGGGAGTTCTCGGCGCGTGGAATCCAGGTGAAGCTCACCCGGTCGAAGCCCGCGACGAGCGCCCGCGCCTGTTCGGCGAGCGGAATCATCGACGGGTGCTTCACTTTCCAGCGTCCCGCCATCTGCTCGACGACGAGCTTGGAGTCCATCCGCACCGTGACCACCCGCGCACCGAGCTCGGCCGACGCCTCCAGACCGGCGATGAGACCGCGATATTCGGCGACATTGTTGGTGGCGATGCCGACGTATTCCTTGCGCTCGGCGAGCACCCGCACATGATCGGCGGCGAAGACCACCGCGCCGTAGCCGGCCGGGCCCGGATTGCCGCGCGAGCCACCGTCGGCTTCGACGATCACCTCGTGCACGCTCATCGGCGCACCGATCCGATCACAGCCCCGATTCCTTGGTACGCACCATGATCGCGCCGCACTCGGGGCAGCGGACCACGGCGTCGGGCGCGGCCTTGGCGATGCGCTGCATCTCGCCGCGATCGATCTCGATCCGGCAGGCGCCGCAGCGGCGGGCCTGCAACAGGGCTGCGCCGACGCCGTGCGCCGAACGCTGCTTGTCGTAGACGGCGAGCAGTTCGTCGGGGAACAGGCCGATCAGCCCGTCCCGGTCCTTGTCGCACCGCTGCTGCGCCACGTCGAGATCGGCCAGTGCCTCGTCGCGCAGGCGCTCGGCGTCGGCCAGGTCCTGATCGGCCTTGCTCAGGCGGGCGCCCGCGTGGTCGTGGTCGGCGGCCATGGCTTCGCGCTGCTCCATCACGGTCAGCAGCTCGTCCTCGAGCACCGAGCGGCGACGCTCCAGGCTGCCCAGCTCGTGCTGGATCTCGGAGAGCTGCTTGGCGGCGACGGTGCCCGCGGTGAGCATGCCGCGGTCGCGGTCCTCGCGCTTGCGGACGGCGTCGACCTCACCCTCTAGCTTGCGGATGTCGCGATCCAGATCGTCGATGCCGATCTCCACCGCGACGGCCGCGTCCTTATAGCCGTTGCGCTCGGCCGCCAGGCGCGCCACCTCCTGCTGCTCGGGCAGCGCGCCCCTGCGGTGCGCGATCCGCGTCAACTCGGCATCGACAGTGGCGAGCTGCAACAGCTTGGACTGGACCGACGGTTCGACATTCAACGCGCACGAACTCCTGAACACAGTGGACGGATGGGTTGTTCAACCGTACCGCGCCGCGGGGGGTGCGCACGCCATGACCCGAGGACTGCCGCCGGGCCGGCGTTCGCTCAGCCGTCGACGTGGGCGTGGGTCAGCCGGTGACCGTCCACGGGTCGGTGCGCAGGGTGGATACCCGCGTGGCCAGGCCGGGCAGGGCGGTGCGGACGATCTGCTCGGCCTGACCACACCAGGGGAACTCGGTGGCCCAGTGGGCGGCGTCGACGAGGGCGGGGCCGCCGCGGCGGAGGTGTTCGTCGACGGGGTGGTGGCGCAGGTCGGAGGTGAGGTAGGCGTCGACGCCGGCGCGGATGGCCGCGTTCAGGTAGGAGTCGCCCGCACCGCCGCAGACGGCCACCCGCTTGACGACGCGATCGGGGTCACCGGCCGCGCGGACGCCCCAGACGGTGCGCGGCAGGCCGACTCCGACGCGGGCGGTGAATTCGCGCAGGGTTTCGGGCTCGGGGAGTTCGCCGATGCGGCCGATGCCGAGCGAGGACGGCAGCGGTGCGCGTTCGGTGACGTGGTAGGCGGGTTCCTCGTACGGGTGGGCCGCGCGCAGGGCCGCCAGGACGGCCAGGCGCGAGGTCGGCGCCGCGACCACCTCGACGGCGTCCTCGGTGACGGTCTCGACGGTGCCGACGACGCCGAGCGCCGGATTCGCGCCGGGCAGCGGGCGGAACTGGCCGGTGCCCGCGGTGTACCAGGCGGCTTCGCGGTAGTCGCCGATCGCACCCGCGCCCGCGGTGAACAACGCCGACATGAGCGAGGCGGTGTGGGTCTGCGGGACCTGGATCACCCATTTGTCCACGGAGGCAACCGGTTTGGGGTCCAGCGGACCGGTGACCGTGAGGCCGACGGCGGCGGCCAGCGCATCGGAGACGCCGGGGTCGGCGGAGTCGGCGTTGGTGTGCGCGGAGAACAGGGCGCAGCCGGAGCGGATCAACCGGTGCAGCAGAGCGCCTTTGGGCGTGTCGGCGGCGACGGTGTCGACCCCGCGCAGCAGCAGCGGGTGGTGCACGACCAATGCCTGTGCGCCCCACTCGATCGCCTCGTCGACCACGGCGGCGGTGGCGTCGACCGCGAACACCACCTTGGTGACCTCCTGCGCCCGCTCACCACAGACGAGCCCGACCGAATCCCACGATTCGGCCAGCCTCGGCGGATACGCCGCGTCGAGCACCCCGATCAGTTCGGCCAGGTCGGTCACCGCCGCCTCCTTCGTTCCGTCGACATGCCCGTCACCCTCGGGGTGACGGGATCACCTTGCACCACAACGATGTCCGCCGATTTCCGGCCGCACCCGACTCGCCGACCCCAGCCGGTGCGGAGCGAGTAGACGCCGGGCTCCGGTGGCGGATCGATTCCCGGACTCCGTCGGCACCGACCTGCACCGACCTGCACCGACCTGCACCGACCTGCACCGACCTGCACCGACCTGCACCGACCTGCACCGACCTGCACCGACCTGCACCGACCTGCACCGAGGCGATATCACCCGTCGCCGAGCGGACGTCGAAACCGGCGTGCGGGGTTCGGCAGGCGCGCTCACCACAGCACGGCCCGCAGACCTTCGATCAACCGGTCGACTTCGGCCGGGCCGCGCACGGCCACGCGCAGATGGTCGGGGCTCAGACCGGGAAAAGTGTCGGCGCGACGGACGGCGATGCCGCGGTCGGCCAGGCGCTTGCGCACCAGTTCGCCGTCGGGGACGCGCAGCAGGAGGAACGGCCCGGCGGCCGGGGTGTGCACGTCGATCCCGAGAGCGGTCAGGCGATCGATCATGGCGGTGCGCTCGGCAGCGATCAGGCGGGCGTCGCGCTGGGACTCGACGACAGCCGACGGCGCGGCGGTGGCGATGATCGCCTCGAGCTGGAGGGTACCCAGCGGCCAGTGCGGACGACCGTGGCTGAGCCGGGCCAGCACCTCGGGAGCGCCGAGGGCGTAACCGCAACGCAGTCCGGCCAGCGCCCACGTCTTGGTGAGGCTGCGGAGCACGATCACGTCGGGTGCCGACAACGCGGCCAGTGACTCCGGCTCGGCGTGCAGTCCGGGGTCGGCGAGCGGCGCCGTCTCGGCATGCGCCACAGGCTCGGCATCCAGCGCAGGCTCGGCGGCCGCCACAGGCTCGGCGAGTGCCGCATGTTCGGCGTATGCCGCATGTTCGGCGTATGCCGCGGACTCCGCGGGCGCCACAGGCTCGGCGTGCTTTGCGGGCTCGGCGTGCAGCGCGGGCTCGGCGAGCAGCGCGGGCTCGGCGTGCAGCGCGGGCTCGGCGAGCAGCGCGGGCTCGGCGAGCAGCGCAGGCTCGCCGTGCAGCGCGGGCTCGGCGTGCTTTGCAGGCCCGGCGTGCAACGCGGGCTCGGCAAGGTCCCGCACCACCGCGTCGGCGAAGGCTTCGTCGACGACGACGAGGCGCCCTGGCCGCCGCAACGCGTGGATGGTGGCCGCCGGGTGCAGGATCGAGGTGGGGTTGGTTGGATTGCCGAGTACGACGAGATCGGCATCCTCGGGGACCAGCGCGGGGTCGAGTGTGTACGGCCGTTCCAAGATCACCCGCGTCACCGGGACGCCCGCTTCCCGCAATGCCAGTTCGGGCTCGGTGAAGGACGGGTGGATGACAGCGGCCAGGCGCGGGGCCAGGCGGGGCAGCATGGCGAACCCTTCGGCGGCGCCTGCCAGCAGCAGCACCTCGTCGGGGGTGCGGCCGTGGCGGGCGGCGACGGCGGCGCGGGCGGCGGCCTCGTCCTCAGCGCTCGGGTAGCGACCGAGGTCGTCCAGACGGGCGGCGAGGCGACGGCGCAGCCAGGCCGGTGGGGCGGCGCCGCGGACGTTCACCGCGAAATCGAGCATCCCAGGGCGCGCTTCCACGTCGCCGTGGTGGCGCAGCATCGCGGGGTCGACGGAGTCCTGGAACACAGTTGAACACCCTACGTGGCGGCGATTCGGCGGCTCGGGCGAGAATGGCTCCGTGGGACAGCTGCACGTGTCATTCATCTGCACAGGAAACATCTGCCGCTCGCCGATGGCGGCGAAGATGTTCGAGGCGCATCTGTACCGTGCCGGTCTCGCGAACCGGGTACGGGTGACCAGCGCGGGCACCGGATCGTGGCATGTCGGCGATCCGGCCGATCCGCGTACCGAGACGACGCTGCGCCACGCCGGCTATTCCACCGACCACATCGCGGCCACCTTCGGTCCCGAACATCGCGACGCCGACCTGATCGTCGCCCTCGACACCGGGCACGACCGGGAGCTGGCGCACCGCGGCGTGCCCACCGAACAGCGCAGGCTGCTGCGCAGCTTCGACCCCGCCGCCGACGGCCGTGACGTGCCCGACCCGTACTACGGCGACCAGTCCGACTTCGACCTGGTCCGCGATCAGATCGAAGCCGCTGTCCCCGGCCTGCTCGACTGGGTGCGCGCCGAACTCGACGTCCGCACCCCCGCCGACGCGCAACGCTGATGCGCAAACTCACGTTCCTGCTGCGCCCGAGCTGGCTCATCCTCGCCGTGATCGTCGCGGCGTTCGCCTACCTGTGCTTCACCGTCCTCGCGCCGTGGCAGCTGGGCAAGAACACCAGCACCGAGCACCGCAACCAGCTGATCGCCGACTCGGTGCAGGCCGACCCGGTGGACGTGGTCAGCGTTCTCGACGGAGACCCGACCGCGCACACCGAATGGCGCAAGGTCACCGCGAGCGGCGCGTTTGTCCCTGACTCGACCGTCCTGGTACGCCTGCGTCATCTCGACGGCGCCCCCGGCTACGCCGTCCTCGACGCCTTCCGCCTGGACGACGGCCGCACCCTGCTCGTCGACCGCGGCCTGGTCGCCGCCGTCGACGGCACCCGTCCCCCGGCGATCGCCGCGCCCCCGACCGGCCCCCAGCGCCTCGAAGCCCGCGTGCGCGCCTCCGAAGGCGTGGTCGCGGACAAGCCGCCGAGCACCCAGGACGGCTACCGCCAGGTGTATACGGTCGACACCGCCCAGGAATCCACCGTCCTCGGCACCCGGCTCACCGATATCCCCACCGGCACCGACAAGGGCGGCTACCTCCAACTGGCCGAGGGCCAGCCCGGCGCCTTCACCCCCACCCCGCTCCCCCAGCTCGACGCGGGCCCCTACCTCTCCTACGGCCTCCAATGGTTGGCCTTCGGCATCATGGCCCCCCTCGGCCTCGGCTATTTCGTCGTCGCCGAACTCCGCGCCCGCCGCCGCGACCGCGCCGGCACGGAAGGCACCTCGACCACCGAGACCACCCCGGCCGACGAGCAGGCCACCCCGGCCCCGCCGACCACCGAAGCCCGCCTGGCCGACCGCTACGGCCGCAACCGCTGACGCCGACACGACCTGCTTCGTCAAACCGGTATGCGGCGACATGCCGCGGGTGCTGACCATCGTGTTCGGCTTCGAAGCCGTCCAGCCCGGCCGCTGAGCACCGGCTGATCCGGCATACAGGCGAGGCGTCGAACGGACATCTTCGGCCGATGAACGCTCCCGTGTTCAGACCTCCACGTTCGGGTCCGCACGGCGTCTGTGCCCGTTCTGGTCTATCCAGCCCTCGTGATCATCCTGCTGATCAAGCGGCACTCCATAGAACCGGCCGCCGCTCAGACAGGTCAGCCCCGCACCGCGTGCATCCCCGCAACCAGCACCGATACCACCAGCGCGCCCACCTGAACCGCCTCGGACATGCGAACCGCCCGGCGCAGATCGGCCGTGGTCGGCGCGGGCCCGTCACCCAGCGTCGGCCGGAGTTCGGCACCGTGCCGGTACTGGGTCCGGCCACCGAGTCGAACACCGAGGGCACCGGCCATCGACGCTTCCACGACACCGGCATTCGGGCTCGGGTGCTTGGCCGCATCCCGCCGCCACGCCCGCCACGCGGCGGCGGGCGTCCCACCGACCAGCGGCGCGAGCGCGGCTGTGATCAGTCCGGTGACCCGGGCGGGAACGACATTCGCCAGATCATCGGTCCGCGCGGCAGCCCACCCGAACCGCAGGTACCGCTCGTTGCGGTAGCCGACCATCGCGTCGAGCGTGTTGACAGCCCGGTACCCGAGCAGCCCCGGCACCCCGGCGACAGCGCCCCACAGCAGCGGCGCGACGGTCGCGTCGGCGGTGTTCTCGGCGACCGATTCCAGCGCCGCGCGGGCCAGCCCGTCCGCGTCGAGCACCGACGGATCACGTCCGCACAGCGAGGGCAACAGCTCCCGTGCCCCGTCGATGTCACCGGCGTCGAGCCGCTCGGCCATCGCCTGCCCGGCGCGCGCCAGGCTGCGTCCGCCGAGGGCGGTCCACGTGGCCAGCGCGGTCGCGAGCACACCGCCGCGCGCGGCCAGCACCCCGATCCCGACCACCGAGCCCACCGCGACCACCTCGTGCACCACACCGGCACGTCGATCGTCGGCATAGGTCATCTGTTCCAAAGCCGCTGCCGCTGAGCCGAATCCGGCCACCGGATGCCAGCGGCGCGGATCGGCGAACACTCGATCGAGCGCGAATCCCAGCATCAGCCCGACCGCGGTCGATGTCCCCTTCTGCACCCGGCCGAGGGTAGCCGACAGCGGGAATGTCACACCCGTCCCCGCTGGTTCGTCATCTCTGCGACCACCCTCATACACTCGCCCGGACCGGGCCAGACGACCGAACGGCGAACCACGATGACCGACGCACCCCAGCAGCTCGACCAGGCCGAACTGGCCCGCCGCTTCGAGGAACACCGCCCCTATCTGCGCCGCCTCGCCTACAGCACGCTCGGCAGCCTCACCGACGCCGAGGACGTGGTGCAGGACGCGTGGCTGCGCCTGCAACGCCACCACGAGGCGGGCAAGGCGGGCGAGATCGACAATCTGCGCGCCTGGCTGACCACCGTTACCGGCAGGCTCGCCCTCGATCAGCTCGGTTCGGCGCGTGCCCGCCGCGAACAGTATGTCGGCGAGTGGCTGCCGGAACCGCAGGTCACCACCTGGGACGACCCGGCCGACCGGATCTCCCAGGACGAACGGGTCACCACCGCGCTGCTGGTCGTGCTGGAATCGCTGTCCCCGGCTGAGCGAACGGCTTTCGTCTTGCAGGACGTGTTCGGCATGACCGGTCCCGAGGTCGCCGAGGTCGTCGGCCGCACCCCGGCCGCCGTCCGTCAGCTCGCCTCCCGTGCCCGCAAGCACGTGGAGTCCGGCACCCCGCGCTTCCCCGCCTCGCCCGCCGAACAGGAGAAGGTCGTCTCGGCGTTCTCGCTGGCCTGGCGCTCGGGCGATCTGAGCTCGCTGCTCGGCATCCTCGACGAGAACGTGGTACTCACCGCCGACGGTGGCGGCAAGGTGCCCGCCATCCGCCAGCCGCTGCACGGCGCCGAGCTCATCGCCAAGGCGCTGCTCGGTTGGTACCACGCGCCGTCGGCGTCCGGGGCGTGGGGCCGGGCGGTCCTGGTCAACGGTGTGCCCGGCCTGGTGGTGTTCGACGGCGCCAATACCGGCGTCTTCTCGTTCGTCATCGATGCGGGCCGCATCGTCGCGATCAATATCGTCCGCAACCCCGACAAGCTGCACGACCTGCCGACCGAGGGCGCACCGGACTGGTACCTGGGCGCAGGCGAGTAGGAGCTCAGACGCCGAGCGAATACCCGTGCGCCGCGGCCACTTCGGATGACAGCAGTTTTCCGTCGACGGCCGTGAGCCCGGCAGCCAGTCCGGGATCGGCGGCGCACGCACCACGCCAGCCCTGGTCGGCGATCGCGGTCGCGAACGGCAGGGTGGCGTTGGTGAGGGCAACGGTGGAGGTGTGCGGCACGGCGCCCGGCATGTTCGCGACGCAGTAGAACAGCGAATTCGCCACGGGGAAGGTGGGATCGGCGTGCGTCGTCGGCCGGGTGGAGGCGAAGCAGCCGCCCTGGTCGACGGCGATGTCGACGAGCACCGAACCGGGTCGCATCCCCGCGACGAGCTCGTCGGACACCAGCTTGGGCGCCTTGGCGCCGGGCACCAGCACCGACCCGATCACCAGATCAGCGGCGAGCACGGCCTTTTCGATCTCGAGCGCGTGCGAGGCGAGGGTGCCGACCCGGCCCGCGAAGCGGGCGTCGAGCTCGCGCAACCGCGCCAGATTGGTATCGAGGACGCTCACCCTGGCGCCCATCCCGACCGCGACGCTCGCCGCGTTGGTCCCCGCGACGCCGCCGCCGAGCACCACCACATCAGCCGGGCGCACACCGGGGACCCCGCCGAGCAACGTGCCCTCGCCGCCCATCGGCGCCATCAGGTGATAGGCGCCCACCTGGGTGCCGAGCTTGCCCGCGACCTCGCTCATCGGCGCGAGCAGCGGCAGCGAACCGTCCGCGCCCCGCACCGTTTCATACGCGATCGCGGTGATCCCGGAGTCCAGGATCGCGTCGGTGCATTCCTTCGACGCGGCCAGGTGCAGATAGGTGAACAGCACCTGGTCGCGCCGCATCCGCGAATACTCCTGCACGATGGGCTCTTTCACCTTCAGGATCAGCCCGGCCTCGGCCCAGACCGCGTCGGCGTCCGGCACGATCCTGGCGCCCGCGGCGAGATAGTCCTCGTCGCCGAATCCCGAACCTGTTCCGGCACCGGCCTGCACGAGCACCTCGTGCCCGTGCGCGGCCAGTTCGGTGGCGCCCGCCGGGGTGAGCGCCACCCGGAACTCCTGCGGTTTGACCTCCGCCGGCACACCGATCGTTTCGCCTGTTCCCGTCATTGCGCCAGCTTAGGACTCCCGCCGACGGGAGTCAGCCGGTTGGATCATCGCGTGTCGGAGCCAGGTTCACGGTGACGGTGTCACCGATGCCGCCGCGGGAGCGGCGCCGGTGGTGGTCGTCGCAGGCGGCGCGGCGGACGTAGCCGCCGGTGTGGTCGTCACCGGTTGCGTCGTGGCAGGCGGCGCGACGGTGGTCGTCGGCGGTGTTTCGCCGCACTCGCCGGGGCCACAGTTGTCGGTGCCGCAATCCGGACCCGGCATGCAGGTGTGGCCCGGCGGCAATCCGCATTCGTTGTGTCCACAGCTGTCCGTGCCGCAATCCGGGCCCGGCACACAGGTGTATCCCGGCGGCGGCTCCTGCGTCGGCGACTGATACCACGACGACTCCGGCGCCTGCGTGGGCGAGTGATACCACGACGACTCCGGCGCGGACTGGCCACCCGGCACCGCGGCACCGCCGTCGCCCGGATTCGCAGACGGCGTCACCGAACTCGTCGCAGGCTTCGTCGTGGTGACCGAGGTCTGGGACACCGAACTCGACCCCGGCTCACCCGTACCTGACCCGTTCGACGAACATGCGGTCAACGCCAACACCAACGCGACCAGGGCCAGCAGCACCCGCACCAGCGCGCGTGACCGGCCACTCCTTCGCTTCTTCAGCAACTCATCTCCTGCAGTGGTGGAAACCCGCGCCCGGTGAACCTGGCGCGGGCGATCGAATCCCCGAGTTCTGAAACCAGTCGTTTCGACAACTAATCATTTTGTCTGCGGCCGCCGTTAACAGTCCTGACCGGCCGCAGCCTCGGAAGCGCAGCCAGCAGCCCTCAGACCGCGAATACCTCACCCCGCACCGGAATGCGAAGCTGCCCAGCGCGATCGGCATACGCGAAGGTGCGCTCGAGATAGTCCAGCGACTCGCTGAAGTGGCCCCAGCCCTCCGCGTGCACCGCGACGACGACCGCGTCACCGAGAACGGCGGCGGCCTGAACGGCGGTGCGCGCGTTGAGCGTCACGTCGCTGTCGCCGAACCGGCCGATATTCGCGGCGCCGATATTGAGCACCGCGACGTCGATCCGCCCGATCCGCTCGACGATCTGCTCGACCAAGGGGACGGACGCGTTGTCGCCGGAGACGTAGACGGTCGGCTCCCCCTCGGCACGCAGTACGAAACCGGTGACCACGCCGCTGAGCGGCTCGCAGCCCTCGGGCCCGTGCAGCGCGGGCACCGCGGTGACCTCGACATCGCCGACCGTGACGGTCTCCCATGGGACCAGCCCGCGCACGCCGTCGATCCGGCCCGCGGCATCGGGTGTCGAGAGCACGGTCTCGACCTGAGCCAGCAGCGCACGCCCCGCGGTGTCGAGGTTGTCGGCGTGCTGATCGTGCGAGAGCAGCACGACATCGATCGTGCCGATCGCCTCGACCGGCACGGCGGGACCGCTGAGCTTGTGCAGCGTGATCGGCCCCGGGTAGTCGCCCGGCTCGTCGAAGGTCGGGTCGGTGAGCCAGGTCAGGCCCGCGTACCGGAAGCGCAGGGTCGGACCACCGATGTGCAAGGCGTCGAGCAGCATTGGGCGGGTGATCGTCTCGGTCATGCCGACAACTTTCGCCGACGGCGACACTCCACGACAGTGGCCTCCAGGTCGACCATCGCTAAGATCGGGCCATGCGCTCGGTGGCGGTCATCGCGTTCGACGGGATCAGTCCGTTCCATCTGTCGGTGCCGACGCTGGTGCTCGGCCGGTCCGGCACCGGCATCGACGGCGATTCGCCCTACGACGTGCGAGTATGCGCCGAGCAACCCGGAACCCTTTCCACCGCAGCGGGTTTCGACATCACCGTGCATCACGGCCTCGACACGGTGGCCACGGCCGAGCTGGTGGTCTTCCCCGGCTGGCTGCGCGGCCTGGACGTCTCCCCCGCTCTGAACGACGCGGTGCACACCGCGCACGCGAACGGCGCCCGGCTGGTCGGCCTGTGCCTCGGCGCCTGGGCGATCGCGGCGACGGGCCTGGCCGACGGCCGCGAACTCACCACGCACTGGGCCGCCGCGGAGGCCATGGCCCGCGCCTATCCGCGAGTCCGGGTGCGCGCCGACACGCTGTGGACCGACCTCGGCGACGTGATCACCTCCGCGGGCGTCGCCGCCGCCCTGGACTGCTGCCTGCACATCGTCCGCGGCGACCTCGGCGCCCGCGCCGCCACCGAGCTGGCCCGCGCGCTGGTCACCGCGCCGCACCGCAACGGTTCGCAGGCCCAGTTCATCCCGGTCGCGGTCCCCGAGGAGGACACCGCAGACCCGATCGAGCAGGCGATGGTGTGGGCGCGCACCCACCTCGAGACGGGGATCGATCTCGACATCTGGTCGCGCGCGGCGCTCATGTCGCGACGCACCTTCACCCGGCGCTTCCGCGAACGCACTGGCACCAGCCCCCAGCAGTGGCTGTTGCAGCAGCGCACCGACCATGCCCGGCTGCTGCTGGAGGCGACCGACGAGACCGTCGACCGGATCGCGCGCGACACCGGTTTCGGCAGCGCGGTGAGCCTGCGCCACCACTTCCATCGCATGCTCGGCACCAGTCCGGCGGCCCACCGCGCCCAGTTCCGCGGGGCGGCGCGATAATCACCGCATGATCATCAAGGTGTCCGGGTTCGCGCCGGAAATCGACGACACTGCCTGGATCGCGCCGAACGCGACCGTCATCGGACGGGTGAGCCTGGCCGCCGAGGTCGGCGTCTGGTATTCGGCTGTGCTGCGGGGCGACCTCGAGCAGATCATTCTTGGCGCGCGCACCAATATCCAGGACGGTTGCGTCCTGCATGCCGACCCCGGTTTCCCGCTCACCGTCGGCAGTGGAGTCTCGGTGGGACACAACGCGATTCTGCACGGCTGCACCATCGGCGACGACGTTCTGGTCGGCATGGGCGCGACCGTCCTCAACGGCGCGGTGATCGGCGCGGGCAGCCTGATCGCGGCCAATGCCCTGATCCCCGAGGGTGCGCAGATTCCGCCCGGCTCGCTGGTCGCCGGTGTTCCTGGCAAGGTGCGCCGGGAGCTGACCGAGGCGCAGCAGGACGGGATCAAGCTCAACGCGGCCGTCTATGTGCACAATCTGGCGGCGCATCGCACGGCCGAGGTGTTGTGAGTCGTCACACTGAGCAAGTGACCAGTTGGGATACCTGATAGCATTTGCCCTGCGTATTGCGTCCGGCCATAGAGTGCGGCGGCCGGCACCGGATACGCGAGGTAGGAGGTATCACGGTGGCATACATGCATTCCGGTGTGCACCGAGCAGGGGGACGGCTCAGCGTGGCCGATATCGCCGCCCAGCCCGGCGGAATCGAGGCACTCCAGTGCCGGGTTCACGAATTACGTTCTCGCGGGGTTCACTTCGCGGCCAATGCGATCGAGCAGGAGATGGTCGCGCTGGATCTGTCGCCACAAGGATAATGGGACGATGCCTACCGTCTCGTCGATCCTCGCGCGGATACTGGAAAAGCCCGTCACCGACGGGGAGAAGCTGCTCGACAGTGCGCTGTCGGCGTTTCTCGACTTCGGCATCAAACGCACGAGTATGGGCGAGATCGCCCGGCGGGCAGGCATCAGCCCCGCCACCCTGTACCGGCGCTACGAATCCAAGAACGACCTGGTCGAAGCGGTGGGCGTGCGGGAGGCCCAGCGCTATGTCGCCGAGATCGACGAGCGGGTGCGCGCGGTCACCGAGCCCGGCGAACAGCTCGTCGAGATCTTCGTCGCGTTCGTGACGACCATCGCGGGCAACGAACTGCTGCGCAGGCTGCTCGGCACCGAACCGGAGATCATCCTGCCCAGGCTCACCACCGAAGCGGGCCCGATCCTCGCGGTCGGGCGCGGCTATCTGGCCGACAAGCTGCGCGAATTGCAGGCGGGCGCGACGGTCCCCGACTTCGAACCCGACCTGGTCGCCGAGATCATGGCGCGGCTCGCTCTCTCGCTGGCGCTCACCCCGGACGGCCTCATCCCCCTCGACGACCCGGCGGCGGGCCGCGACTTCGCCCGCCGCACCCTGCTACCGATGGTCGGCATCCGCGTCGCTCACTGAGCGTTGGCACCGGCGCAAACGTGCAATCCGGGGCCGCTCAGTCAGAATTCTGACTGCATCGCACCGTTTCGCACGTTGACGCCAGGCACCCCGAACGCGGCGGCGACGGCCTCGTCGATGCTCGCCTCCGCCACGGGAACACCGTCTTCCAGCACGCCACGCACTCGCGCCACGATCGCCGCCGCCGCCGGGCACGCCGGATCGGGCAGCGGCAACCGGGCCACGTACTGGGTGATCCAGCGCCGCCGTCCCGAATACAGCCGATTGCCGCATACCGCGTCGTAGAACCGCAGTCCCAGGGCCGAATTCGCCACACCCATCAGCAGATACGCGAGATCGGTCGCCTGCTCTCCAGTTCCGAGATCGGTGAGCGAGATCCAGTAGCAGTCGCCGTTGACCACCGCGCCGGACCGGTCCAGCGCGAACCGGGGCCGTTCGCTGATGTCGGGGAACACCAGTTTCGGCGCGCCCCACAGGTGCGGGCGCTGCGGAACCCAGATCTCGAACCACTTCCGGCCGCCGTCGAGCACGTACCTGCGGCCGGACAGCACCCGCTCGTGTGAGCGCAGATACTCCGCGGCGGAGGGGAATTCGGCGAGGTCGATGGGTGTGCGGCGCGGCTGCAGGAGGTCGTAGGGGTAGAGGACCCTGGTGCCGCGGTCCCGCCCGATCCGCCACGGTTGCAGATCGTGGTGGGTGATCAACTGCCGCAACAGTTCCGGTTCCGGCGTCGGGTCCATCTGGTCCCAGCGGTCGGAGATGAACACCCGGTCGGCGGTGGTCTTGATGCCGACGCGGATGCGGGCGGTGTCGCCGAAGGTACGCCAGGTGCTGTCCGCGATGGTGCTGAGCCAGCTGTCGAGGGCGGGGCGCGACATGCGCCAGGCGGTGTCGCCGGACAGGTCGCCGGCTCGCGCGGCGGTCGACCTGACGAGCTCCGAGGGGTCCGCACCTGGTCGAGCGTCGCCTCGCTCCCGAGACCGTCGGCCGCACCCGGTCGGTGTCGTGTCCGGGTGCGACGCGCTCGTCGACGACATTCGCCGCGGTCGTTTGCCGACCATCCCGTCGTCCGATCCCGTGGACAGCACACCCACTTCGACGGCGAACACCCGTCCGCCGTCGCCGACCAGGCAGGCGCTGTCCCCGGCCAGCGCATCGAACAAGCGGGTGGTGCAGTCGGGTTCGGCGCCGGGTTCTTCGTAGACCGAGACATACCGGCAGTCGCAGTCCGTGGGCGCGCGCGTGGCGACCGTGACCGCGGGCAGCACCGCGGCCGCGAAGAGCTTGGTGTCGCCGAGGTCGTAGAGCTCGGCCGGATGCAGCTCGCTGGTGAGGATCCGGCGCATATTCGCACCGGCCCTGGTGGTGAGAAAGCGGTTGGCACAGAGCAATCCGAGGACGCCGTCGGCGGCGAGCAGCCGGGGCGCGATCGCCACGAACGGATGGGTGAGGTCGATGCGCCCGCGCAGACCGAACTGCTTGCTCAGCAGCCGTGCCGTCGAACCGCCGAGCTGCTGGGTCCGCACATACGGCGGATTGCTGATGACGAGGTCGAACGAACCGTCGGCGATGCGACCCGACGCGGCGAGAAAATCGCCTGCCCGGCAATCGATCTCGATGCCGGCGGCGGCGGCGCGCTCGGCCGTTTCGCCGACGGCCCGCCGGTCCAGGTCGTAGCCGGTCAGCCGTACCGTGACATCCGGTGCGGCCTCCCGCTGCACCGCGAGGAGTAGCTCGCCGTCACCGCAGGCCGGATCGAGCACCCGGAGCTCACCGGTGCGTGGCGCGTGCAGTAGCGCCCGTCGCGCCAGGAACCGCGCCAGCGCGGGTGGGGTGTAATGCCTGCCGTGCCGTTTGCGCTCCTGCGCGTCCCGGGCCTGCGAAGCCATGCGCTCGATTGTGCCCCGGGAGGCCGTTGTCGTGCGGCAGGCGCGAGGACGCGGACAGGCATCCGAGCGAAAAACCGATTGCTACCTGCCAAGACATCATTTCGTCCGGCAAACGGTGGCTTGTGCCACCGATTTTGGGGTCACTACCGGCCATGACCAGTCTGTATCGTCTGTCCGGTTTCATTCCGAGTGATGAAGTTCGAGGACGATGTCGAGATTCAGGACACTGACGGCGGCACTGACCGCCGCAGCGCTCACCTTGCTGCCCGCAGCACTACCCGGGGCGGCGCATGCCGACCCGGCGCAGTACGCACCGACCATGCTCATCCTGGACGCGTCCGGGTCCATGCAGCGCCCCGACCAGGGTGCCACCATGATGGATTCGGCGAAGAAGGCCGTGCGTACCTTCGTCGACTCGGCGCCGGCCGAAGCCGAGGTCGGGCTCGCCACCTACGGCACCGGCACCGGCAACGACGAGGCCGACAAGGCGGCGGGCTGCCGCGACGTCCAGATCTTGCAGCAGCCCGACACCATCGACAAGCCCGCGCTCACCAGCGCCGTCGACGGTATCCAGGCCCGCGGTTGGACCCCCATGGGCACCGCGCTGCGCCAGGCGGCAGACGCGCTGCCGTCGTCGGGGCCGCGCTCGATCGTGCTCGTCTCCGACGGTGACGACACCTGCGCGCCGCCCGACCCCTGCGAGGTCGCCAAGGAACTGAAGCAGAAGGGTGTCGACCTCGTTGTCCACTCCATCGGTTTCGCCGTCGACGACAAGGCGCGCGCCCAGCTCACCTGCATGGCGCAGGCTACCGGCGGCACCTACAGCGACGCCGCCGACGGCGCCGCACTGGAACAGATTCTGCCCAGGGTGAGTTCGGCCGCCCTGCGCAACTACCAGGCCACCGGCACCCCGATCACCGGCACCGCCACCTACGACACCGCCCCGGTCGCGAAGCCCGGTCAGTACCTCGACACCATCGGCCAGCACGAGAAGCGGTTCTACGCCGTCGACGTGCCCGCCGGAGCGACGGCGTACTTCACCGGCATCGTCGCCTTCCCCCGAGCGCCCCTCGGCGCCGCCACCGGCGGAATCAGCGCGCTGGAATTGCGCGTCTACGGCCGCGACGGCGCGTACTGCAACATCCGGGAACGTGAGCTCGAATCGCGCACCGGCGACGGCGTCGCATTCACGGTCAGCAACACCCTGGAGCGGGCCACCGAGGAGCCGAGCGGCGGCAGCTCCGACTCCTGCAAGGGCGGCGGCCGCTACTACTACGAACTCCATTGGGATGAGGTCCCCGCCGGCCTGCCCGCGCGGCTACCGGTGGAGCTGATCGTCGGGATCGAACCGGGTGTCACCGATCCCGGCCCGAGCTCGGTCACGAAGAAGACGTCGTTCGCCGCACCGGCGGGCCCGGCCGAGCCGGTCAGCGGCGGCGGATCGTTCACCGTCGCCACGACTCTCGACGGGAGCGGCAAGTACACCGACACGATCCAGAACGGCGAATACGTCTTCTACAAGGTGCGCCTGAACTGGGGCCAGGGGCTGGCCTATCGCGTACGGTTCGCCGAAACCGGCGGGGCGGGATACACCACAGCCACGAACGTCACCACGACCGTGTACTCGCCGGTCGGCGGCCAGATCCACGAGGACACGAACGCTTACACCGGGCGGCAGGCCACGGATCTCGAAGGCGCGACCGTCCCGATCCGCTACGCGAACCGAGACGCCGACGAGATCCCCGTGCAGCAGCAGTCGGTGGCCGGGTGGTACTACATCGCAGTCAAGATCGGGATGCCGTCGGGCACGACGGCCATGCCGCCGACTCCGGTCGAACTCGACCTCACCGTCGCGGGTGCCGCCGAGGCGGGGCCGACCTACCTGACCGCTAGTCCCGACGTGCTCGGTGAGCAGTCACAGCCCGGCACCGAAAAGCCTGTCGCCGTGAGTGGTTCGGACTCGAGGACGCCCTGGTTCGCCATGGCCGGCATCGGTGTCGGCGTGGTCGCTCTGATCGGCATCGGTATCGCGATCCGGTTGGTCTCCCGGCGTCGCGCCTGATTCACTTCCCGAGCCCGCCCGCACCCGAATTCGTGGTGCGGGCGGGTTCCGCGTTCCCGGCCCTACTGCTAACGTGGTCTCAAAATGAGACTAGGTCTCCGTACCGACCGAGGGAGCCGCACGATGGCGCCGACCGACCACGACACCAGCGATTTCGCCGCACTCCAGCGCCTGGCCGACGAGCGCTGGACCTGCAGGCAATTCCGCCCCGACGAGGTCGACCGCGCGACCATCGAACGACTGCTGAGCCTCGCCCAGCGCACCCCGTCGTGGTGCAACACCCAGCCGTGGCAGGTCGTCGTCACCGCGGGCGAAGGCACCGAGCGATTCCGCAAGGAACTGCTCACCCACATCCAGACCAACGGCACCGCACCGGATTTCGAGTTCCCCGCCCAGTACGCCGGTGCCTACCGCGACCGCCGACGCGAGTGTGGCTTCCAGCTCTACGACAGCGTCGGCATCGCCAAGGGCGATCACGAGAAGACACTGCGCCAGATGGTCCGCAACTTCGAATTCTTCGACGCGCCCCACGTCGCCATCGTCACCTCCGAAGCCGACCTCGGCGTCTACGGCGCCATCGACTGCGGCCTCTGGCTCGAATCCTTCCTCCTCGGCGCCCAAGCCCTCGGCCTCGCCGCCGCCCCCCAAGCCGCCCTGGCCTCCTACTCCCCCTTCCTCCGCGACCACTTCGACCTCCCCACCCACCGCAAGGTCGTCTTCGGCGTCTCCTTCGGCTACCCCGACCTCGACCACCCGATCAACACCTTCCGCACCGCCCGCGCTCCCCTGGACGACCAGATCACCTGGCACACCAGCTGATTCGAGATCACCACGCGCTGACGCAGATCGGCGCTCGGCCGATACTCACACCAGAGCGTGGCGATCGTCCGTCCAGGGTTGTCTCAGGCGGAACGCGAGGTCGAGAGGAGGCCGGGTCCCGGTTCCGGCACGACGTCACGGGCGGCGATCTCGGCTTCGCACTCGTCGCAGGTCAGGTGCACATGGGCTTCGCCGGTGCAACCCTTGTGCCGGTACTCCACCGGTGGGCCGTCCGGCGCCATGTACGCATCACCCCAGTCCCGGATCGCCATCAGGATCGGGTAGATGGCGTGACCTTTCTCGGTCAGCCGGTACTCCTCGTAAGCGCCGTCCTCGGCTGGCCGCTTCATCAGGATCTCGTGCTCGATCAACCGATCCAGCCGATCCTGCAACCGGCTCCGCGAAATCCCCAGCGCACTCTGAAACGCGTTGAACCGCCGCACCCCGGCAAAGCAGTACTTGAGCACCAGCAACGTCCACCGGTCCCCGAAGATCACCAGCGGCCGCGTGATCGAACACGGGACGTCAGCGAGTTCCTCATAGCGCACCCTGCCATTATGCGCGTTATCACCGCCCGGGGCGGCAGGTGTCGGCACCGGCCGAAGGTGGTCATGTCGGTTCCCGCTCGGTGGTGACAGCGTCGGGCTGCAGCGCCCGCACCACATGGGAGGCCAGCTGGTCGACGAAGTCGGCACCGGCAGGCTGGCGCGTGAGCGTAGTGCGCAGATGCAGGGGCCCGATGAGCAGTTCGAGAGCGAACCGCGCGTCGGTGTCCGGGGGAATCTCACCGCGTTCGGCAGCACGCTCGAACAGGGGCCGCACCGCGAGAAATCGACTGTCCCAGAACGCATTGCGCACTTCGGCCATCTCCTCGGTGTCGGTGACGTAGGCGAGCGCCCGCGAGAGACCGCCGCCCAGCGGCGTCTCGAGATAGGCCGCGAGTTCGGTGGCGAACGCGGCGAGGTCACCCCGGAACGTACCGGTATCGGGCAGGGGAAGGGCTCGCCGACTGTATTCGAGCAGCACGTCGAGGAGCAGGTTCTCGCGACTACCCCACCGTCGGTAGATGGAGCTGTCACGGACCCCGGCCCGGCGGCTGATGTCGGGAATCCCGACCCGATCGACGCCGTGCTCGATGATCGCGTCCAGCACCGCCTGGTGGACCGCCTCGCGCACGCGCGCCGACCGGCCCCCCGGTCGCCGCTGCGGCGCGTCTTCGTCTGTCGTGGTCACACCTCGAGCTTAAAGCAGAATCCCTTGCTTTTGATCACCGGAGCGGCTTAGGCTCGCTGAAGCAGAAAGTTCTGCTTTTCTGAGGTAGCCGTCGGACGGAAGGGTTCACCGATGACATCGTTGTCAGCATGGGCGAAGAAGGTGGTGGTCAGCGCGTGCGCACTGACCAGAACTACCGAATACGCGACCCGCCGGGTCGGCCCTGCTCCGTTCCTGCCCGCGTTGTTCGCCGATCGGTTCACCCATCTGGGCGGGATCGCCGACGCGGAGTTCCGCGCCCAGCTGGCCGGATGCCGGTCCTTCGACGACGCGCGGTGGACCTCCTACTGGCAGGCCATCGCCGAGCAGCATGTGGCCGACGCGAACGAAGCGCTGGCACAGCTCGGCGTTCCTGGCACCGACGAACTGCTCGCGACCACCGACAGCGGGATACGGGAAGAGCTGGGTGCGCGATTGTCACCGGCGGTATCCCTGCTCGCGGACCGAGGCCCGGTGGCAGACCCGGATGCGGTGGCGAAGTTCTGCGCCGAGCACCCCGATTCAGCGCAACCCGCCATCGCGCTGGACGGCCTGATCAAGGCGATGGTCTACGAATTCGTCGCCGCGTGGCCGGGTTGGACACCGCGCCGGTTGACGGCCTACGAGCGGTCGCATCGGCTGGCCGAACTCGTCCTCACCTGTCTGGCTCCGGCGATGGATGTGTCCATCGAGCCGGTGCGCATTCCGGTTCCAGGTGGGGACGTGGTCCGCGGATACCTGATGTTCCCGCTCGATCCGGCTGCCGCCGAGATGCCGATCGTGTTGTGCAGCAATGGTGTCGAAGGAACACTCGCGGAGCTGATGCTGCCGATGCTGACCCATCGTCGTGCCGGGATGGCCCTGTTCGTCATGGAGATGCCCGGCACCTATTCCTACCGGCAGCCGCTGGCTCCCGACGCGGAGCGGGTGTACTCGGCGGTCGTCGAGCACCTCGCCGCGGATCCGCGGGTGGACAGTGCTCGCATCGGGATGCTGGGAGTCAGTTTCGGGGCCTACTGGGCGACCCGGATGGCCGCGGTCGATCCGCAGATCTCGGTCGCGGTCGCCAACGGCGCGCCCGCGCATCGCAGTTTCACCTCGGCTGCGGCGCTGGGTCTTCCGGAGATCATGGTGTCGACTCTGCGCAACGCGACAGGATCGGCGAGCATCCACGAGATGGCGGGCAAATTGCGTCGCCTGTCGCTGGCCCACCTGTACCGGCACATCGACATTCCGCTCTTGGTCATCAACGGCGCCAACGACACCCTGCTGAGCACCCAGGACTCCATCGACATCGCCATCGGTGCGCCCGAGGCACAGCTGGTGCTCTACGCCGACGACGACCACTGCGCGATGGGGCACGGCGAACAATGGAGCGCACTGTCGGTGCGATTCCTTCGCGAGCACTTGGTCATCCGTCAGAGCGTGGGGTGCTGATCCGGTGCGTCAGCCGCTCCCCCGGATCCACCGGGTTCTCGACCGCGCGACCCGTCGGATCACGCTGCAGGCCGACACCGGCGCCGGGTGGACGACGATCGATGGCTCTGCGCCTTCGTTCGTCGTCCCGGCGGCCTTCACCGAGGAGTACGAGATCTCCCGGTACGAGCTGTTGGGCGTGCCCGACGGTGCCTGTGTCCTGCCCATCTGTCCGGTGTCGTTCCGCGATTTCATGCTCTACGAGAAGCACGCTGTCGACGCCGCGCGCGGCATGGCCCGACGGTTCGTGCCTGCCGGCTACCGCCTCGGGCTGCTGTTCGAGACCCTGACCCGGCGCACATTCCCGCCCTACCGGCCGCCTCGGCTCTGGAACGAACAGCCCATCTACTACATGTCCAACGCGTCGACGATGATCCCGTCCGGAATCCCGGTCAGCGGCCCCGGCTACAGCACGGCGCTCGACTTCGAACTGGAACTGGGCGTCGTTCTGGGTGCGCCGCTGCGCGATGCGACCGCCGAGGAAGCACTCGCCGCGATCGGCGCTGTCGTCGTCATCAACGACTTCTCCGCGCGAGATGTCCAGTTGGCCGAGATGCGTTCGGGATTCGGGCCACAGAAGTCCAAGCACTTCGCCACCTCGATGTCGACGACGGCGGTCGCCGGATCGGCGGTGGCCGACCGGATCGACTCGCTCACCGCATCCGTGCAGATCAACGGGCGCACTGTAGCTCGGACCGGCACCGAGGGAATGCGCCACAGTCTCGGCGCGGCGATCGCGCATGCGTCCCGTGGCGAGCAACTGTTCCCAGGTGAACTGATGTCGACCGGAACGCTGCCCGGCGGCAGCGGGATGGAACTGGGCCGATGGCTCGCCCCCGGCGACGTCCTGCGGCTGGAGATCGACGGGATCGGTGTCATCGAGCACCTGATCCAGGGGTGAGGGCGCACGAGTGACTATCGATCAGGTTTCCGACTCCGTGTATGTCGTCGCCGGAACGAATGTCAACTGGGCGTTGATCAGCAACGGCGCCGGTGTCACCATCATCGACGCCGGATACCCCGCCGACACCCCGCTCGTTCTCGACTCGGTTCGCGACATCGGCCACGATCTCGCCGACGTCACCGCCGTTCTGCTCACCCATGCGCATCTGGACCACATCGGCGCCGTCCCACGCCTGGTCGAACTCCTCGGCGTTCCTGTCTACACCGGCGCCGAGGAAGTCCGGCACGCCAAACGTGAATACCTGCAACAGATCACGCCGGGGCAGATGGTGCGGACGCTGTTCGCGCCCGGCGGAGCGCGGTGGGTGCCGCAGACCCTGCGCGCCGTCCACGGCCGGATCGGCACCAGTGTTCCGACCGCGACACCGGCGCGGGCCTCGATCCTGTCGACGTTGCCCGGCGGGCTCGTCGCCCTGCCGACGCCCGGCCACACCGACGGGCACACCGCCTATCTCCTGCCTTCCGAAGGTGTTTTGTTCTCCGGTGACGCGCTGGTGACCGGTCACCCGCTGTCACGACGGACCGGACCACAACTGCTGCCGCCCGTGTTCAACCACGACGCCGCACGCACGCTCGTCAGCGCCCGCGCGCTCACTCGACAGCCGGCGCACACGCTCGTCCCCGGCCACGGGCGGCCCACCCGGCTCGTCCTCACGGACTGCACCGACACACTTCGATAACCCCGATCCGGGGCCCGCCACCGTGCTGGGCCGGATTCGACCTCTACCGCCGAGCACCGGTCGCCTCTCGCCCACAACGATTGTGCGCGGCGACCGGAACAACAGGAGCCGTGGTGCGAATACATCGACAGACCACCGAGTTCGGACCGACACCGCCGACACGACACCGAACAGCCGCGCGGACGATGATGGCCTGCGCCATGATGCTGGCCCTGGGCGGCTGTTCGCTGCTGCCGGGTGAGTCCGGCGACGCCTGGAACCGTCCGACCGAGATCACCGCGGACTTCGAGAACATCGCGGGCATGTACGAGGGCAACGACGTCATGGTCCTGGGCCTGGCGGTGGGCAAGGTCGACAAGATCGTGCCCAAGGGCACCTACGTCGAGGTCCACATGACCATCGACGGCGACGTGAAGATCCCCGAAGAGGCGATCGCCGCGATCATCTCGCCCTCGATCGTCACCGACCGCCACATCGAGATCACTCCGCCCTTCACCGGCGGCGAATTCATGAAATCCGGTGGGCACCTGCCCAAAGCGCGCACCAGAACGCCGGTCGAGCTGGACACGATGATCAAGACCATCGACCAGTTCTCCGCCGCGCTCAAGCCGGAAGAAGGACAGGAAGGACTCGGCCCGCTCTCGGGCCGGGTCCTCTACCCGGTACTCAACGGCAACGGCCAGAAGATCCGCGAGACCCTCGACGCGCTGTCCTCGGCTTTGAAGGTCGGTGTCGACAACAAGGACGCCATCTCCACCATCATCATCAAGCTCAACGAGCTGACGACGATGCTGGCCGACAACGATCAGTCGGTCCGCGATTTCAGCGACCGGATGACCGCCATGTCGGGTCTGCTGGCCGAGCAGGCTCCCGGCCTGCAGGCCACCCTGGACCAGCTCAACGCGTTCCTCTCCAACAGCTCCACGACGTTCGGTGAGCACGCCGACGAGCTGTCGACCTCGCTCACGGGGCTGACCAACGTCACCAACCAGTTGCGCGCCAACTCCGGCGCGATGGTAGAGATCGTCGACATCGTCCCGCTGCTGATGCAGAACATCGACGGCGCGATGAACCACGATCAACGGTTCGTGCGAATACACGCCCAGCTCGGCACCGCCCTCTCCGGCGAGCTCGTCAGCGTGTTCTGCGAGCGGATCCAGCTGAAGTCCGACGGCTGCCGCTCCGGGAACATGCAGGATTTCGGCCCCGACTACGGGCTCACCGCCGCACTGCTCGGACTGACCGAATGACAACACTGGGGACGTCGCCACGTTCCGCTACCGGCTCGACGGTCCGCTCACGGCATCGGCGTCACCCGCCGCGGACAGGGACTCGCCCGAGCAACCGCATCGGCCGCGGTGGCACACGCGTCGGCAGCTGGACTCCTCCCCCAGTGGCGAGCACGAGTCCCCCAGTCCCGAGCCGTCGCCCGGGCACTGGGTTTCCGCGAACTCGGCGCTCAGCTGTGCGTCAGACTCCAGCCTGCACCGCGCCGAATCCATCGTGATGAATCAGCTTGAATCCTGCGCGAGCGCGACTAGTCGGGTACGGAGATCATCATCGGGTTCGACCGCGGCTGCCGCCACCACCCGGTCAGCGACTTCTCCTGGCAGAGTCTCTCCGTACCAGGAAGTCAGGACACCGATGGCCGCACGACGCAGCCGCACGGGGTAGCCGCGCAGCGCGGCCTGCACCAAAGGCTCCCCGGTTCCCGGCGTGGCGCGGCCCAGCATCGACAGCACGGATTCGAGATTGTGGTCGCTGATGCCTTCTTCGCCCCACCGGATAGCCTCAACCCCAGGGCCGCAAGCGATCTCGTCGAGTGGAAGTAGCGTTCGCGCGAGTTCGGCGATGCGGGCGACGTCGGCGTCCGGCGTTCGTCGCACCACCCACGCCCACACGTACCCGTTCCGCGGATCTTCGCCGAGGTGTGCCACGGCGTGCGAATACGCATCGACACCGACAGCTTCGGCTACTCGTAGCGCCCTGTTGAACCCGAAGGGGCCGTGCGGGTCGGCAAGCCTCGCCGTCACGTACTCGGTCCAGTCAGGACTGGCGAGCAATGTCGCGTAAGCCTCGGCCGTCCGAGTGACTTCGGCCGGCGGCCAGTCCAGTTCCGAAGACTGTTTCCTCAGCAGGTAGACAACCGACTGGACACCCGAGATACGGCTCAGTGTCGGCACCGCCACGGCCAGCAGGTCGGCGTACCGGGCCAGGACCGGCAGGGCATCTAGGTACTGCCGGATGTCCGCGGCGGGGCCACCGATGGCCGACAGCGCCTTGAGAATCTCGGCCGCACCGTCGAGAAGTTCGTCGTCGACCACGGATTCGGCGAGCGCGCCCCGGAGATCACCCGTGGTCGCGGCAAGATGAGCGAGGTATTCGTTCATCACCCCATTGCGGAAACCGTACCGCAGCAACCACGCTTTGATCTCCGGATCATCTGTTCCGGCCAACCGTTCCACGGCGTGGATACGTCCCCAGCCGTCGACCCGACGGGCCATCTCGAACACGGCGCGATCCCGATCCGGCTGCGAATTGGCCAGCGCCACAACCGCATACAAAGTCAAATCGCCCAGCGAACCCAGCACGAGCAGGACCTCCCGGTCCCGGCTGTCACCGACCACGCCGAGCATCACCATGCCGAGCGCCACCGCACCACGGCGCGTCCCCAGATCGGTCAACTGCCTGGCCACCGACCGAACCCGCTCGGCAGGCATTGTGGCAGCGCGCAATTCTCGACATAGATCGTCGGCCACGGCGAGCGCTCGTTGTTCGGCGAGCAGGTCGTGCAGCGCCGCTATCGCGGCATCATCGGGTTCCTCGACGAGTGCCCGCACCGCCGCCACGATCTCGGCCGCCGACGCGGTCTCGTTCGCGAAGTGATGTGTCTGGATACCATCCAGCACAGTCGAATTCAGAAACTTCCGCTCACCGGGTACCTCATCCGGATACGGATGCCCCTCCCGCGGCAACGGTCCTGGACCGTGCACAGCGGCGAGTTCGAGTGCATGAGCGAGATACGTGGTCTGGTCGTCATCGGGAACCAGCCACGCGCCGGGCTTCACCGGCAGGGGCGCACGGCGCCCTTTCCACGAGAATTATTCACGGCCACACCGTAACCGACCCCGCCCGAGAACTCCAGTGCACCCTCACTGGGTGGATGGACTGCTCTCGATCGAATTCGCCCGCAACCTTCGTCGCAGCTTGACGGCCACGACATCGCGCAGCGGTGCGTCCGGCATCTTCCACCAGCCCGAGGTCTGCCACTTCGATCGGGTCGACAACAGGTCCACCTCGCACTGCTCGGCGGCAGCGAGATCCACCGGTCCGGTAGCACCGGCGAAGATGCCCTCGCGCCGGCGGTCGACTCGATTCAGAATGCGCTTGCTGCGCGGGATGTTCTTGCGTGAGCTCTTGTCGTTCTCGCCGTAGCAGTTACGACGATCCTTCGCGTAACTGAGCGCCTTCTTCTCCTGCGGACTTCTCCGAACCACCGATCCCCGTCCCTCCGTGTGGAGGTCAGGCTACGGGCCGATGCGCCAGGCCGCACGTGAGTTTCCAGCCTGCCGGATTCCTACTCACGGATAATCGTTCGGCAAATGGCCGAGCGCGTGGTGGGATCTCGCGGTGATCAAGATCCGACAGTATTCCTACTTCGCGCTGTACAGCGAGACGATGTCGGCGGTCGAGATGACCGCCCACCTGACCATGGAGCCGGACCGAGCACGAGTGCAGGGAAGTAAGTCCGCGGAGCATCGCCTTCCTCGATCCCACAGCTGGCAGATCGCCCGGCACAGCACCGAGAGCATCGACGAACAGATCGAGCACCTGATCGGTCGGCTGACACCGGTACTCCCCCGGCTGATCTCACTGATCAACCGCCCCGACGTCGACGCGAGCATGCAGGTCGTGCGCTACTACGACGATCCCGATGGCGTCCATGGTGCGCCCGGCGGCACGATGTCGGCCGATGTCCACAAGTGGCCGCGTCCACTGGGTTGGCATCTCACGACAGCCGTGCTCAAGTTCCTGGTGGCGACCGGAGCGGAGCTCGATATCGATGAATACAACTGAGGCGCGCGAAACGGCCGCCGCCACTTCCCATTCGGGAAGAGGGCGACGGCCGAGGTACAGCTGGCGCGCTGGGATCAGAGCGGGATGTTCTTGTGGTGGCTCTTGCGCGCAGGCGCCGAGGCCAGGGCCGCGGCGATGATGCTGCGGGTCTTGGCGGGGTCGATGACCTCGTCGACGACGCCGATGGCGACGGCGCGTTCGACGCCGCCTGCGATCTGCTCGTGTTCGGCGGTCAGGCGCTCGTGGAGGGCTTCGCGTTCGGCTTCGGGGGCTGCCGCGAGTGCCTTCTTGTGCAGGATGCCGACGGCGGCCTTGGCACCCATGACGGCGACTTCGGAGCCGGGCCAGGCGTAGACGGCGGTGGCGCCGAGGGAGCGGGCGTTCATCGCGATGTAGGCGCCGCCGTAGATCTTGCGGGTCACCAGGGTGACGCGCGGGACGCGGGCTTCGGCGAAGGCGTGCAGCAGCTTCGCGCCGCGGCGGACGACGCCCTCGAGTTCCTGGCCGACGCCGGGCAGGTAGCCGGGGACGTCGGTGACCACGATCAGCGGGATGCCGAACGCGTCGCACAGGCGCACGAAACGTGAAGCCTTCTCGGCGCTTTCGGAGTTCAGGCAGCCGCCGAGGCGCAGCGGGTTGTTGGCGAGCACGCCGACGGTACGGCCACCGAGGCGACCGAGACCGACGACCATGCTGCGGGCGTAGCCACCCTGCAGTTCCTCGAAGGAGGATTCGCCGTCGACGTTGTCGAGCAGCTCGTGGATGATCGGCTTGACGTCGTAGGCGCGCTTGGGCGAGGCGGGCAGCATCGCCTTCAGGTCGATATCACCGTGCTCGGCCGCAGCCTGGTCGAACTCGCCCTGCTCGGCGAACATCGAGACCAGCCGACGGGCGCGGTGCATGGCATCGGCTTCGTCGTCGGCGGCGATGTGGCACACGCCGGACTTCTTGAAGTGTGTGGTGGGCCCGCCCAGGGTCTCCATGTCGACGTTCTCGCCGGTCACCGAACGCACGACGTCCGGACCGGTGACGAAGACACGGCCCTCGGGGGCCATGATGACGATGTCGGTCAGCGCGGGACCGTAGGCGGCGCCACCGGCGGCGAAGCCGAGCACCACGGAGATCTGCGGGACCAGACCGGACGCGCGGACCATCGCCTCGAAGACCAGGCCCACCGCGTGCAGCGCCTCGACACCCTCGGCGAGGCGAGCGCCGCCGGAGTGCCACAGGCCGACGACCGGGATACCGGAGTCGATGGCGGTGTCGATCGCGTCGACGATGTGCTTGCAGCCCTCGACGCCCATCGCGCCGCCCATGACGGTGGCGTCCGAGCAGTAGGCCACGGTGCGGACACCGTCGACCTCGCCGATCGCGGCCAGGACGCCGGACTTGTCCCGCGGGTGCAGCGGAAGCACGGTACCGGGGTCGAAGAATCGCTGAAGCCGGCCGAGCGGGTCACGCGGATCGGTCGTCGTGTCGTTAAACGCGGGAGCAATGATGGTCATCGCGTCGTCGTCTCCTGCCTTCGAAGAGAGTTGCCGCTACGGCGGCTGCGTAGGGCGAACCGCCGGTGGGGTCGAACCATTCAGTTGGCGCGACCCCACCGGCGATCGTGAATGCAGTCGGCGGCTATGCCCGACCGAAGGCGAGCGCGACGTTGTGCCCACCGAAACCGAAGGAGTTGTTGATCGCGTACTCGATTTCCTGGTGCCGGGCCTGCCCGTGCACCACATCGAGATCGATCGCCGGATCCTGGTTGTCCAGGTTCAGCGTCGGCGGAACGACGCCGTCCCTGATGGCGAGCACGGTGAGCACGGACTCGAGGGCACCGACGGCGCCGATCGAGTGGCCCAGTGCCGACTTCGGTGCGTATACCGAAGCGTGGTTGCCCACGGCCAAGTTGATCGCGTTGGCCTCGGCGGCGTCGCCGATGGGGGTCGCGGTCGCGTGGGCGTTGATGTGGGTGATGTCCTGCTTGGTCAGACCGGCGGTCTGGATCGCACGGGTCATCGCCCTGGCCGCACCGGTGCCCGCGGGATCGGGAGCGACCAGGTGGTAGCCGTCGGAGGTGATGCCCGCACCCAGCAGACGCGCGTGGATGGTGGCACCGCGCGCCTTGGCGTGCTCCTCGGTCTCGATGGTCATGAGCGCCCCGGCCTCGCCGAAGACGAAGCCGTCACGATCCTTGTCGAACGGCCGTGAGGCGCCCTTCGGATCGTCGTTGCGGGTGCTCGTGGCACGCATCATGGAGAAGGCCGCGATCGGGACATCGGAGATGAAGCCCTCGACACCGCCGGTGACGACCATGTCGGCGTCACCCATCACGATCATCCGCCACGCGTTGGCGATGGCTTCCGAACCCGACGAGCACGCCGAGACCGGAGTGACCACTCCCGCCCTGGCCTTCAGCTCGAGACCGACGACGGCCGACGGACCGTTCGGCATGACCATCTGAACAGCAAGCGGCGAGATCTTGCGATAGCCACCGTTCTTCAGCTTGTCGACCGAGTCGATCAGCGCGTCGCCGCCACCGAGACCGGTGCCGATCGCGACACCCAGACGGTCGTGGTCGACCTCCGGGCTGCCCGCGTTCTTCCACACCTCGCGACCGAGGACGGTCGCCAGGCGCTCGACATACGCCATACGGCGGATCTCGACCCGGCTCAGGAGCGTGTCGGGGCTGACTTTCAGGTGACCGCCGATCCGCACCGGCAGGTCGTATTCCTCGATGAAGGGATCGTCGAGAACGTCGATTCCGCTCTCGCCGTTGAGGAGTCCCTTCCACGTCGCATCGACGTCACCCGCGATCGACGTGGTCGCCGCCATGCTGGTGACGACGACGTTGGGGAAATTCCCGTTCAGGGTGGAAGGAGTGGTCACTGGTTCAGCCCTACTCGGCGTCGAACTTGGCCTTGAGCTCCGCGGCGGCGTCGGAGTTCTCCGCCTCGAGCTTCTGGATGTAGGAGACAGCGTCACCCACGGTCTTCAGGCTGGCAAGGTCCTCGTCGGGGATCTTGACGCCGTACTTGTCCTCGGTCTGCACAGCGATCTCGACCATGGACAGCGAATCGATGTCCAGGTCGTCGACGAAGGACTTCTCGATGGTCACCTCGGAGGGTTCGATACCCGTAACCTCTTCGATGATCTTGCCGAGTTCTTCGACGATCTGTTCCTGGGTCAGAGCGGCCACTTTGGTGGCTCCCTTCTTGTTCTCATTTGGTAGGGGTCTTGAACGGCCGGCACCTCGTCGTGCGCGACCGCGTGGGGAAAGCTAGCCGGAGATGGTCAGTTCGACCAACGCGGGGAGGTCATCCGGGGTCTTCAGGGCCAGGTTGGGCGTGCCCTTCAGTTCCCGCTTGGCAATTCCGACGAGGGTGCCCGCCGGCGGCAGTTCGGCCACGGCCGAGACAGCTGCCTCGCGGACGGTCTCGGTGCACAGGTCCCAGCGCACGGGGCGGGTGACCTGAGCGGCGAGCTTGTCGATCGCGTCGGCGCCCGAGGTGACCGGCTTGCCGTCGAAGTTCGACAGCAAGGTTCGGATCGGGTCGCTCGGCGAGATCTGAGCGATGGCATCGGCGACAGCAGCCTGGGCCGGGGCCATGAAAGCGGTGTGGAACGCACCGGCGACGGGCAACGCGCGGACCCGTGCCTTCTCCGGCGGGTTCGCGGCGAGCTCCGCCAGAGCTTCCAGGCGACCCGCTGCCACGATCTGGCCGACCGCGTTGCGGTTGGCCGGAACGAGATCGAGTTCGGCGAGCCGTGCGAGCACGGCGGCTTCGTCGCCACCGAGCACCGCGGACATGCCGGTCGGCTCCTGCGCACACGCCTTGGCCATCTCCCGGCCGCGGATGGCGGCCAGGCTGACCGCCTCGTCGGCGGTGATGACGCCGGCGACAGCGGCTGCGGCGAATTCGCCGACCGAGTGTCCGGCGACGATGGTATCCGCCGGAATCGTCTCGGGGGCGATTTCGGCGAACGCGAGCAGGGCGGCGGCCACGACGAGCGGCTGGGTCACCGCGGTGTCGACGATCTCCTCGGCCGTCGCGGTGGTACCGAGACGGACCAGGTCGAGGCCGGCGGCCTTCGACCACAGCTCGAGGCGATCAGTCGCACCGGGAAGTGCGAGCCAGGGCGCGAGCATGCCGGGTGTCTGGGACCCCTGTCCAGGGGTGAACAACGCGATCACTCCCTAAGAAAACACTGTGACCCCCGCCGCACGAGATGTCGGCGCGAATGAAGCTTTCGGACGGGTTTTGTAGGGGTCCCACAAAATCCGAGGTGGGGTGTCCCGATCGACCGATTGCCCGATCTCGTTACAGGGGCTCGTAGCCCACTGGGGTGGGCGGGGTTTCTGTGACGGAGGGTGACGATTCGTTATGTGTTCGTGTCAAACGGCCCACTGTGGCCGCGATCCGGAGCACATAGGCGTCTCGTGGATTCATGGGATCACGTCCGGTGATCTCGCCGATTCGTTTGAGACGGTACCGAACGGTATTTGGATGGACGTACAGCTGACGCGCGCACGTTTCTACTGCTCCACCACAATCCAGGTACGCGTCGAGTGTGTCGGATAACGAAGATCCGGCAGCAGCCAACGGGAGCACAAGATACTCGTTCAACGCCTCTATTGCAGCTCTATCGCCCAGCAGGGCCCGTTCCGGTAACAACTCCGCCGCGTGAACGGGCCTTGGCGCGGCGCGCCAGCCCACCACGGCCTCCATGCCCGCCAATGCCTCGATCGCGCTGGCGTGCGCGGCGCCAAGGGTGCGCATGGTCGGGCCGATCACCACCGGGCCCTCGGAGAACACGTCGGCGAGCAGGTCGGCCAGGAACGGCGAGGCGATCCCGGCGTCACCCAGGTGCCCGCTGACGACCATCACCAGCCGCGCACCCTGCACCACCGCGAGCGCGGCCCTGCCGTGTCTGCTCGCGATGGTGTGCACCGCGCCGACAGTCGACACGCCCTGGTCCGCCGGCGGCGTACCGACCAGCACGGTGGCGGGCGCAGTGGCGTCCCAGTTCAACGTGGCGGCCCTGGAGAGCATGTCGGGACCCGTGTCGCCGCGGACCACCGCGTCGACCACGAGGGCCTCCAGGCGGGTATCCCACGCGCCGCGCGACTCGGCCGCGCTCGCGTACACCGAGGCGGCCGCGAAACCGAGCTCACGCCCGTACCGCAGCACCGCCTCGGTGAGCGCGACCAGCTGACGATCGTTGCGTGCCAGCGCGGGCAGCCACTGCTCGAAGAAGTCCATGGCCACCCGCACCATGTCCACGGTCTGGCGCAGCGTCAGCCGCCGCGCCAGATCCTGCGGAATGACCTGGAACGCGTCCAGGCTGAAGCGGATATCGGAGTCGGGATCCTGCAACCACTCCAGGAAGTTCACGACCGCCGTCTGCACCAGCATCTGGACGCCCGCACGCTGCGCGGCGTCCAGATCGGCGAAGAACGGCAGCCGATCCTGCATCGACCCCACCGCCTCGGTGGACAGTCGGCCCGAGAACTGCTTGACCCGCTTGAGCAGCGTGTCGGGCAGCGGATCACGGGTCTGCCGATTCGGGGACAGTGCCCCCGTCGGCAGATAGACCTCGTGCTCGCTGGTGCCCTCGGTGATCCGACGGGGCCGCGGCGGTTTGCGCTCCACAGTCCAATAGTCCGCTACGCGAGTTCCTCGCCTGCGTCCGCACTCGGCTTCGGCGCGGCGGAGACGTCGTCGATGCGGTATTTCGCCGCCGCTTCGACCGCCTTCGCCTTGTCCAGCGTGCCGTCCTTGACCAGGCCCTCGAGCACCGCGACCACGATCGACTGCGCGTCGACGTTGAACACCCGGCGGGCGGCCGGGCGGGTGTCGGAGAAGCCGAACCCGTCGGTGCCCAGGGTGATGTAGTCGCCAGGCACCCACTGCCGGATCTGGTCGGAGACCGCGCGCATCCAGTCCGTCGCGGCCACGACCGGGCCCTGCGTCTGCGCGAGCGCCTGGGTGACGTAGGGAACGCCCGGATCGGTGTCGGGGTGCTTGAGGGCCTGGATCTCCTTGTCGAGGGCCTCCCTGCGCAGCTCACCGAACGAGGTCACCGACCATACGTCGGCCGACACTCCCCACTCCTGCGCCAGGATCTCCTGGGCGCGCAGACCGTCGGGCACGGTCACGCCGGAGACCAGGATCTGCGCGCGGATGCTGCCCTCACCACCACGCTGGTACAGGTACAAACCCTTCAGCAGGCCTTCGACGTCGAGGTCGTCGGGCTCGGCGGGCTGCTGGTAGGGCTCGTTGTACAGGGTGATGTAGTAGAAGATGTTCTCCCCGGCGAACGCGCCGTCCTCGGGCGGATTCGTGCCGGGCAGCGGGCTCACGGCCGGGGTGGTCCCGCCGTACATCCGGCGCAGGCCGTCGCGCATGATGTGCGCGATCTCGAAGGAGAACGCCGGGTCGTAGGTCACCACGGCCGGGTTCGTCGACGCCAGCAGCAGCGACTGCCCGTCGTTGTGCTGCAGGCCCTCGCCGGTGAGCGTGGTGCGGCCCGCGGTGGCGCCGAGGACGAAACCGCGCGCCAGCTGGTCGGCGGCGGCCCAGAAGCTGTCGCCGGTGCGCTGGAACCCGAACATCGAATAGAAGATGTAGAGCGGGATCATCGGCTCGCCATGGGTGGCGTAGGACGTGCCCGCCGCGGTGAAGGTCGCGGTGGAACCGGCCTCGTTGATGCCCTCGTGCATGATCTGGCCGACGGTGCTCTCCTTGTAGGCGAGCATCAGTTCCGCGTCGACCGAGGTGTAGAGCTGGCCGTTGCGGTTGTAGATCTTCAGCGTCGGGAACCACGAGTCCATGCCGAAGGTGCGGGCCTCGTCGGGGATGATCGGCACGATGCGCTTGCCGATCTCCTTGTCGCGCAACAGCTCCTTGACCAGGCGGACCAGCGCCATCGTGGTGGCGACCTTCTGCTTGCCCGACCCCTTGCGCACCGAGCGGTAGGCCTCGTCACCGGGCAGCGTCAGCGGCTTGGCCGGCGAGCGGCGTTCCGGCACGAAACCGCCGAGCGACTGACGCCTGCTCAGCATGTACTGGATGGCCGGGTTGTCCATGCCGGGGTGGTAGTACGGCGGCAGGTACGGATCCTTCTCCAGCTCGGCATCGGTGATCGGGATGCGCTGCAGATCGCGGAAGTCCTTGAGGTCCTGCAGCGCCAGCTTCTTCATCTGGTGGGTGGCGTTGCGGCCCTCGAAATGCTTGCCGAGGGTGTAGCCCTTGATCGTCTTGGCCAGGATCACCGTCGGCTGGCCCTTGTGCGCCATCGCCGCCGCGTAGGCCGCGTAGACCTTGCGGTAGTCGTGGCCGCCGCGCTTGAGGTTCCAGATGTCGCTGTCGGACATGTTCTGGACCAGCGCCTTGGTGCGCGGGTCGCGACCGAAGAAGTGGTCGCGCACGTACGCGCCGTCGTTGGCCTTGTAGGTCTGGAAGTCGCCGTCGGGCGTGGTGTTCATCAGGTTCACCAGCGCGCCGTCACGGTCGGCGCCGAGCAGCGCGTCCCACTCGCGACCCCAGACCACCTTGATGACATTCCAGCCCGCGCCGCGGAAGAACGACTCCAGCTCCTGGATGATCTTGCCGTTGCCGCGCACCGGGCCGTCGAGCCGCTGCAGGTTGCAGTTGATCACGAAGGTCAGGTTGTCGAGCGCCTCGTTGGCGGCCACCTGGATCAGGCCGCGCGACTCCGGCTCGTCCATCTCGCCGTCGCCGAGGAACGCCCAGACGTGCTGGTCGGAGGTGTCCTTGATGCCGCGATCGTGCAGGTAGTGGTTGAACCTGGCCTGGTAGATCGCATTCATCGGGCCGAGGCCCATCGATACCGTCGGGAACTCCCAGAAGTCCGGCATCAACCGCGGGTGCGGGTACGACGGCAGGCCGTGGCCGGGTCCGCCGTGGCTGTATTCCTGCCGGAACCCGTCGAGCCGGTCGGTGCTGAGGCGGCCTTCGAGGAAGGCGCGGGCGTAGATGCCGGGCGAGGCGTGGCCCTGGATGTAGATGTGATCGCCACCGCCGGGATGGTCCTTGCCGCGGAAGAAGTGGTTGAAGCCCACCTCGTAGAGCGCGGCCGAGGACGCGTAGGTCGAGATGTGGCCACCCACGCCGATGCCGGGGCGCTGCGCGCGGTGCACCATGATCGCGGCGTTCCACCGGATCCAGGCGCGGTAGCGGCGCTCGACTTCCTCGTCACCGGGGAACCACGGCTCGTTCTCGGTGGGAATCGTGTTCACGTAGTCGGTGGAGGTGAGCGCCGGAATCGAGACGCGGCGTTCGCCCGCACGCTCGAGCAGCCGCAACATCAGGTAGCGGGCGCGGCCGGGGCCTTCGCGGTCGAGCATGTCGTCGAAGGATTCCAGCCATTCGCTGGTCTCCTCGGGGTCGATATCCGGAAGATACGACGCCACTCCCTCGCGGATCACCCGGACCCGCTCACCGGTCGGTCTGGTGGCGGACTCGGCGCCTGCGGCGGGTGCCGCCGCGGCGGGATCGTTCGCGGAATTCGCTGATACAGAGTGGATCAGGTCGGTCAAATCTGCTCCTCGTACTGGGGGCTGAACTGCTTGTTGGCGTCGCTATCCCCGGGCCTGCCCGCTAGGTGTGCGGGCCACCCGTCACACACGTTTCGGGCGCACCCCCATCCTTACCGAAAAGGTGGCGCAGGTCATCCCTCCCGGGCAGGTACTGGGCGGTATTTCCCTGGACCGCGACGTGCCGGCGCATTCGCAGATCCACTAGGTTTGGCTGTGGGAACCACGTGAGCGAGAGGGATCGGACAACGATGAGGCTGCTGGACGCGCGCCGGCTCGGGCTGGGCTGTGCCGCTGTCGCCGTGACCGCGGGCATGGTGGTGGCCGGCTGCGCCGAGCAGGTGCCTGGCACGCCGACCACCGATCCCGCCGAGGTCGCCGCGTACCAGACCGAGGCGGCCGCGTCCTCGTCGGCCGCCGCGTCGTCCAAGGCCGCCGCCGCGCAGGCCAAGGCGACCAGCGACAACTGCACCAAGTTCCCCACCACCACCGGCGCAGGCGTGACCGCCTTCAACGAGTTCGTCACCGCCCACGACAGCAACGCCCCCGACTACGCCGCCAAGCGCGAGGCCGCCGCCACCACGCTCGACAACGCCGCTCTCGCGGTCGAGACCGGCGTCACCACCGCGGCGGGCGCGCTACCCGCCGATCTCGCGGAGAAGTTCACCGCCTACGTCGTCGCCGCCCGCGAGCTGTCCGCCGAGACAAGGAAGATGACCTACAGCTCGCAGGTGACCAAGCTCAACGACGCCAGCCGCACGATCAACCAGGCCCGCACCGCGGTCCACGACGCCTGCCCGAGCCGCTGAATTCGCCCCGCCGACACGCGGCATACGGTCCCAATTCATCCGATCGGCTTGCGCTGCGGCCGATAACCATGTTCGCTTGCACCTATCTTATTGTCGGCAGTTTAGGGAGGACACCACCGTGGTCGCCGCGGCGGACGCGCAGAACTACGCTCAGAAGCTTGGCATTTCTCACGGCTTGGTCGTTCAGGAATTGGGCTGGGACGAGGACACCGACGACGACTTGCGCGCCGAGATCGAGGAGGTCAGCGGCGGCGAGATGGTCGACGAAGACTCCGACGAGGTCGTGGACGCCGTCCTGTTGTGGTGGCGAGAAGGTGACGGCGACTTGGCCGACGAGCTGATGGATGCCATCGGCCCGCTGGCCGACGAAGGCTTCATCTGGGTCCTCACCCCCAAGACCGGTCAATCGGGCCATGTCGATCCGAGCGAGATCGCCGAAGCCGCACCCACGGCCGGCCTGACCCAGACATCCACCATCAGCCTCGGCAGCTGGACGGGCTCGCGCCTGGTCCAGCCGAAGGCACCGTCCAAACAGCGTTGAATCCGCCGTTCGCTAAGGTCTCAGCCGGACGAGAACGCTCGGCTGAGACCCGACACGACGGAGGATTCGCCCTATGCCGCTAGAGGTTGGCACTCTCGCGCCGGACTTCACGCTCAAGGACCAGAACAACCAGCCCGTCTCCCTGTCGGACTACCGCGGCAAGAAGAACGTGCTGCTGGTGTTCTATCCGCTCGCCTTCACCGGCATCTGCCAGGGCGAGCTGTGCAAGGTTCGTGACGAGCTGCCCAAGTTCCAGAACGACGACGCCGAGATCCTCGCGATCTCCGTCGGTCCACCGCCCACCCACAAGATCTGGGCAGCAGAACAGGGCTACCTGTTCCCCCTGCTGTCCGACTTCTGGCCACACGGCGCCGTCACCCAGGCCTACGACGTCTTCAACGAGAAGTCCGGTTACCCCAACCGCGGCACCTTCGTCGTCGACAAGTCCGGTCACATCACTTTCGCCGAGATGAACGGTCCCGGAGAGGCCCGTGACCAGGCGGCTTGGGAGAAAGCGCTCACCGCGCTAGATTCATAAACCGTCACCGCCGGTTCCCACCGGCGGTGCCCGGGCGTATAGCTCAGCGGTAGAGCACTGGTTTTACACACCAGCGGTCCGCGGTTCGATCCCGCGTGCGCCCACAGATGTCGACCGGACAGCGTTGCTGTCCGGTCGACCGAGGACGGAGGATCATGCTCTCGCTCGATCTCCCGCATCCACCTCGACACAGCCCTCGCCCGCCTCGGAATCCAGTTGACACCCGAAACCGGTGTCGCAGACTGGAACACCGCGGTCCTGCCCGCTGAACTCGGCGCCGGGCATGCGATACCTATGGCAAATGTTCGACCCTCCACGATTGCGTGGTCGGCCGCACAGACGTTGGCGGTCACGATGACGCTGGTCCAGCACCGTCGTCTGCTGGTCACCGCCGGGTGGCTCGCAAACCCACTGCACCCACAGATATCAGATCTGCTACCCGGTTCCGGGCGAGCGCGAGGGACCGCTGCAGGCGCTCGCCGCCGAATTCGTCGTTGCCCGTGTAGACGAACTCGACCTCATCGATGCCGATGAAACCCAGAGCCGTGCGCAGGTACGGCTCTACGTGATTCGCGCTCGCCAGCGGACCACCCATCTCATACCCGGCGTCGCCGGTGCCGACGATGACGAAGGCGCGCTTGCCGGAGACGAGTGGTGTGTACGGTGCCGCGGCCTCAGGGTCGAATGCAAAGGTGCGCCCGACCCGGACGATCTGGTCGATGTAGGCCTTCAGCATCGCCGGTACCCCGAAGTTGTACATCGGGACACCGAGCACCAGCACGTCGGAGGCGAACAGCTCGTCCACCAGTTGGTCGCTGTAGGCCAGGGCCTCGCGCATCTGCGTGGTCCGCTCCCCTGGCGTGGTGAAGGCGGCGGCGATCCAGTCCTCGGTGAGGTGCGGAGGCGGTTCGTGGCCGAGGTCGCGGCGGATCACCGTGTTGCCGGGTCCGCCCTCGCTCCAGCGTTCGACGAACTCCTGGACCAGTGTGCGGGTGTGTGAGCGCGACCGGCGCGGGCTGGCATCGAGCTGCAGCAGCTGGACCATCTCTGATACTCCTGTCAGGGCGGGGAACTTGCGGAACCGAGCCTGCCCGACGGGGAATATCCGCGTAAGAACGCACATTTCTGTTACCCGGTACCCTTTTTCATACCTTTGCCGGTGAGACGAGGATGTGGCATGGCGAAGCGTAAGCAGGATCTCGATTTCGACTGCCCGGTCGAGGTCACCCTTGATGTGATCGGCGGCAAATGGAAGGGCATGATCGTCTTTCATCTGAGTGAGGGAACGGCGCGGTTCAACGAGATGCGCCGCGCCATGCCGCACGTGACCCAGCGAATGCTGACCGCGCAGCTGCGCGAGCTCGAGCGCGACGGCGTCCTCACCCGCACCGTGTATCCGGAGGTCCCGCCCCGAGTCGAGTACGAGCTGACCGACTTCGGCCGCGGTCTCGTCCCGATCATCCTGCTGATGGAGACCTGGGGCGAGCGGTACCGGGAGCAGCTCCGTCAGGCCGGGTAGTCAGCCGGGCTGAGCACCGGATTCGAATCGCGTCCTGCGCGCGCGGGGTACCGGCGCCACGCGGAATTCGGGATACTGTTCGTTACCCCGCAGACCGGGCGCTTCGACCCATCGGAGGACTGCCGTGGCCACAGCGATGACCGATCCGTCGACAATCCTGATCGCGCAGGGCACCGAAGGCGGTGGCGCTGCCCTCGATCAAGTCGCGGTGATGACCGGCGCGGCCGCCGTGGTCGGCGCGGTGCTGCTGGTGGTGGCCTACCTGCACCGGACGCGGCGCATCACCTGGCTGCGGCGCCTGGCCGACTTCAGCGGTCGCATCATGAACCGCCCCGGCTGGGTGGCGCTGCCGATCGTGATGTTCCTCGCGACCATCCTGACCGCGTTCCTCGGCTTCATCTGGGATGTGAGCCTGCACGTCGGCAAAGGTCGCGACGCCGGACCGCTGGCCAACCCGGCGCACTACTTCATCCTGGTCGGCCTGTTCTTCCTCTTCATGGCCGGAATGCTGGCGATCGTGCTGCCGCTCGACGAGAAGCCGGGCAGTGCCGCGGTGCGCATCACCCGCGACTGGTACGCGCCCGTCGGCGGCATCTTGATCGCGGGTGCCGGTTTGTACGCGCTGATCGGTTTCCCGCTCGACGACATCTGGCATCGGTTGTTCGGCCAGGATGTCACCCTCTGGGGGCCGACCCACCTGATGCTCATCGGCGGTGCGGGCCTGTCGTTGATCGGCGTGCTGCTGCTCGAACTCGAAGGCCGATACAACCGGCCCGATCCCGACCGGATCGACGGGCGGGTCTTGTGGGCGGTTCAGGCGTTCGCTTTCGGCGGTCTGGTGATCGGCCTGTCGGTGTTCCAGGTCGAGTTCGACTTCGGCGTCGAGCAGTTCCGGCTGGTGCTGCAACCGATGCTGATCGTCTTCGCCGCGACGATCGCCCTGATCTCGGCGCGGTTGACGCTCGGCCCACTCAGCACGCTGCTGCTCGTTGCCTTCGCCTTCTGTGTGCGGTATGTCGTCGCGGTCCTCGTCGGGACCGGATTCGAGGCGCCGCACAACGTGTTTCCGCTGTATCTCGGTGCCGCGATCGTGGTCGAACTGCTCGCCCTCGTGCCGCTGGTTCGCCGCCCGCTCTGGTGGGGCGCGCTCACCGGATTCTGTGTGGCGACGGTGGGTGTCTGGCTCGAATCACTGTGGATCGAGCGGATGTTCGTCAATCCCTGGGTCGCCGGGATGTGGCCGGAGCTGCTCGCCATGGCAGTGCCGGTCGGCGTGGCGGGCGGTGTGATCGGCGCGATGCTCGGCACCGTCTTGCGCGGCGAGGCATTGCCCAGGCCCGCGGTGCGGCGTGGAATCGTGGTCGCCGCCGTGGTGATCGCCGCAGCGGCGACTACGAACGGCCTGATCATCCGGGTACCGGAGAGCGCGTCGGCGACCGTCACGCTCACCGATGCCGCTCCCGCACAGGGCGGGCGGATGGTCACCGCCGACATCCGGCTCTCCCCCGAGGATCTGATCGGTTCCGATCCCGAATGGGTGGAGATCCTGTCCTGGCAGGGCGGCACCGGCGACGACAGTCCCGGCCACGGCCTCGTCGTGGACAGACTGCGCCGCATCGCCGACGACCACTTCGTTTCCACCCGGCCGGTGCCCGTGCACGGCACCTGGAAAACGCTGCTGCGCCTGCAGGATGGGCGCATGCAGGCCGCGCTGCCGATCTTCATGCCGCTCGATCCCGGTATCGGCGCCGCGGAGGTGCCCGCACCCGCGAGCTTCACGCGGCCGTTCGTCGAGGAGATCACGGTCTTGCAGCGCGAGCGATCCTTCGACCATCCGTCCTGGCTGATCGGCCTGGCGGGCCTGGTGGTGCTGGCGTGCAGCCTGGCTTTGATCGCGGCGATGTCGTGGGGCGCTGCCCGCATCAACGACCGCTATCTGGCGGCGGGCCGCACACAGGGCCAGAAGCCAACGGCCCAAACATGATTCGCCAGGACGACGTCGACCTTCTCGCCGACCACTCCCTGCTGCTGGCGATTCCGGCCTTCCTGCCCGCGATCGCGCTGGTCGGTCTGGTGCTGTTCATCGCGATGCGTGACCGGCGCGCGGAGAAACGCGAGAACGCAGAAACAGAAACACCATCCGCGCAGACCGAGGAGCATCCGTGACCCATCGCCTGGGCCGGTACGGGCTACTCACCCTCGCTGTGAGTTCGCTGCTCGTCGGCTGCGCATCCGGCGACCGGTCCGGGGCGAGGACCACCCCGAACGGCGAGCCCGCGGCCCGCACCATCGACATCCGGATCGCGAACGGCACGGTCTCCCCGGCCAATACGCGCACCGAAGCCGAGGTCGGGGAACGTATCGTGTTGCGGGTCGACAGTGACACCACCGACGAACTGCATGTCCACTCCGACCCCGCGCAAACCTTTCCCGTGACCGCGGCTTCCGGGCAGGAGTTCGGCTTCACCGTGACGGTGCCAGGCCAGGTGGAGATCGAACTGCATCACGCTGGACGGACGGTGACGACGCTGCTGGTCCGGCAGTGAGTGTCCTCGCCCACGGTATCGGCGGTGCCGCGGACCTGCCGATACCGCTCACCTACGCGCTGGTCGGTGCGGCGTGGGCGCTGACCTTCTCGTTCGCGCTGCTGTTCTTCGCCTGGCGCAGGCCACGATTGGACCCCCGCTCGCCGGGATACGTACTGCCCGCACCGGTCCGCCGGGTAATCGACGCGCGCGCGACGCGAACGATCGTCGCCGCGGTGAGTGTGGCGGTGACCGCCTGCGTAATCGTCATCGCGGTGTTCGGCTCCTCGGACCCGGCCCGGAATCCAGTGCCCGGAGTGCTGTACGCCGGCGTCTGGGTCGGGGTGATGGTGGGGTCCCTGCTGATCGGGCCGGTCTGGAAGGTCGTCTCCCCAGCCAGAGCGATGCATCGATGGGGTTGCCTGCTGCTGCGATGCCCGCCGGAACGCGGACTTCTCCACTACCGCGAGGAATGGGGGTACCGCCCCGCGGCGCTCGGCCTGTTCTCCTTCGTCTGGCTGGAATTGGCTTGGCGCGCGCCGGGATCGGTGGGTTCGGTGCTGACCTGGCTGCTCGGCTACCTGGTCGTGACCTCGATCGGGCTCGTCCTGTTCGGCACCGTCTGGGCAGAACGGGCCGATCCGCTCGAGGTGTACAGCACGCTACTGGCGCACCTGAGCCCCTACGGGCGCGACAGCGCCGGACGGGCGGTGTTGCGGATGCCACTGAACAATCTCGCGGGCACTCCGGCACTCGCCGGTTCCGTGGCCGTCGCGGCGACGCTGCTCGGATCCACCGCCTTCGACAGTTTCTCGACCTTCCCGCGGTGGCGCGAGCTGGTCGACGATCTGGCGCCGGTCGTCGGCGCGGAGCTGGTGCACACCGCCGGGCTGCTGGTCTTCATCGGGGTGGTCGGCGGGCTGTTCTCCATCGCCGCGCGTGCCACCGGCGGCCTCTCCCCCGCCGATCGCGCGTTGCTGCCGCGGCAGCTGGCCTGCAGCCTCACTCCGCTCGTCGCCGGCTATCTCATCGCCCATTACCTGACATTTCTGATCGAGAAAGGCCAGGCGACCGTCCTGCTGTTCGCCGACCCGCTCGATCGCGGCTGGAACATCGCCGGCCTCGCCGATCGAGAGGTCGCCTACGTGCTGTCGAGTCATCCGAGCGTGCTCGCCACCTGCACCGTGCTCGCCGTCCTCGTCGGTCACATCCTCGGCGTCGCCGCTGCCCACGACCGCTGCCTCGTCCTGCTCCCGCCACGCCACCGGCTGACCGGCCAGCTCGCGTTGATGCTGACCATGGTCGGTTTCACATTCACGGGCCTGTATCTGCTGTTCGGAGGTTAGCGCTCTGCACCCGGTAGCGACGAATGGGGAGTGGCGCACGTCACAACCCTCTCCTGTCAGTAATTCGCGGGCTGTCTCGTTCAGAGTGCACGCGAACCAGACAGGAGCGAATCATGCAGCATCGCATCGTCGTCCTCGGTGCCGGATACGCCGGCGCCTCCGCCGCCGGTTACCTGGCCCGCCAACTCCACCCCGACGACTTCGAGATCACCGTCGTCAACGCCGAAGCCGATTTCGTCGAACGGTTGCGGTTGCATCAGCTCGCCGCCGGGCGCGAGCTGCGGCATCGACCGCTGGCGGAGGTGTTCGCGGGCACCGGGATCCGGCTGCGGGTGGCACGCGTGGCCGACATCGATCCCGTGCACCGCACCGTCACGGTCGTCGACACCGCGGGCACCGACCGGATCGACTACGACACCCTCCTCTACACCCTCGGCAGCGGCGCCGACCAGTCCGTTCCCGGCGTCGCCGACCACGCCTTCCACGTGGCCGCGCGTCCGTCCGCGGTGCGCTTGCGCGCGCGTCTCGACGCGTTGGCCGAGGGTGGCAACGTCCTGGTCGTCGGCGGCAATCTGACCGCGATCGAGACCGTCACCGAGATCGCCGAAGCGCATCCACGGCTCGAGGTCGCCCTTGCCACCGGTGGCGAGCTGGGTGGCTGGCTCGGTCCGAAGGCTCGCAGGCACCTGCTGCGGGCATTCGACCGCCTCGACATCACCGTCCACGAGCACACCCCGATCGGGCGGGTCGAGCCGTCGACGGCGATCGGTACCGACGGCACCGTGCTCGCCGCCGACGCCACCGTGTGGGCCGCGGGGTTCGCCGTGGCGCCGATCGCCGCCGATGCAGGACTCGCAGTGGAAGCCGGCGGCCGGATCAGGGTCGACCGGCAGATGCGATCGGTGTCGCACCCGGGTGTCTACGTCGCCGGTGACAGCGTCTTCGTCCTCGGCGAGAACGGGCATCCCCTGCCGATGTCCTGCGCGTCCGCGGGGTTCACCGGCATGCAGGCGACCGCCACGATCATCGGTGACCTGACCGGGCGCAAGATCAAGTCGACCGCGTTGTCCTATGTCGGCAACCACATCAGCCTCGGACGCAAGGACGCCATCTTCCAGCTGGTCGACGGTGACGCCCGCGCGAGGACCGGCGCCCTGCGCGGGCGCCCGGCGGCCCTGGTCAAGTCGGCGATCGTGGCGACCAGCGGCTGGGCCATCAGCCATCCGACCTTCGGAAGGCCCAGTCACCGATTCCGCGCGGCCGGATCCAGAGACCGTTCGACCGAGGTCGTCGCAGGCTAAGTTCGTGCTCATGGACACTGCCACCGTGGCGCGTTTCGAGGCCAGCCGGAATCGGCTGGCCTCACTCGCCTATCGTCTCCTCGGCTCGGCCGCCGACGCCGAGGACACGGTGCAGGATGCGTTCCTGCGGTGGCAGGCCGCCGACCGGGAGTATGTCGAGGTGCCCGAGGCCTGGCTGACCAAGATCGTCACGAACCTGGCGATCGATAGGCTCCGTTCGGCGGCGGTGCGCCGCGAACGGGCGGTCGGCGCCTGGATGCCCGAGCCGTTGCTCGACGGCGATCCGATGCTCGGCCCGGCCGACACGGTCGAGCAACGGGAGTCGGTGACGCTGGCGGTACTGACCCTGATGGAGCGGCTGACGCCGGTGGAACGCGCCGTCTACGTGCTGCGCGAAGCCTTCGCCTACAGCCATGCCGAGATCGCCGGCGTGCTCGGCATCACCGAATCCGCGAGTCAGCAACACGGCCATCGGGCCCGGCGCCGAATCACCGCCGCGCGCAACGGAAACGACATCGATCGTGCCGCCGCGCACCGTATCGTGGCGGCGTTCGTCGACGCCGCCGCCTCCGGCCGGACCGAACGCCTGGTCGCGCTGCTCACCGACGACGCGACCGGCGTCTCCGACGGCGCCGGGCTGGCCGGAAGACTGATCCGGTACACGAGCCCGGAACGGATCGCCGTCGCGATCCGCGCCGGCTTCAAGCCCTCCGAGGCCAAACGGAGACTGGCCGGCGGCTCACCGTCGATTCACGCCGCCGTGGTCAACGGCTGCCCCGCCGTGCTCGCCACGCTCGACGACCAGGTTCTCGGTGTGGTGGTCCTGGAGGTCAGGGACGGCAAGGTCGCAGGCACCCGCGGCATCGCCAACCGAGAACGACTGCAGCGCCTCACCCTGGAATGGCAACGCCAGGACCACGGTGCCCCACTGATCGAATCCTGGTAGTCCGTGGTCAGGATTCAGCGGGGCTCGAGGATGACGACCGGGATCTCGCGCTCTGTCCACGACTGGTAGGTCGCGAAATCGGCGTAGAGGTCGACAAGCAAGGGCCACAACTCCGCTCGCCGCGCGGCATCGGCCACCACGGCACGAACGGCCCGGCGCTCGGGACCGATCTGGATGTGCGTGTCGGGGTGCGCGCACAGGTTGCGATACCACTGTGGATGTTTCGGCAGCCCACCCTGCGAGGCGACCACGACGATGTCCTCGCCGTGCACCAGGTAGAGCAGCGGAACGATGTACTGCCGGTTCGTGGTGCGCCCGCGATGTTCGAGCAGCAATGTCGGCACCGGTTTCCGGAAACCGGCGCCGATGCGCCACGTGCCGCCGATGCGGCCACCGGTGCGCCGGTACACCGCGACCTGCGCGCGACCGACGAGCTTGAACATCTTCGGCAGCAGCGGCGAGTCGAGCTGGCGAGGACGGGGCGGATGGGACATGCGCTTCTCCTGCAAGGGGTTTCGGTCAGCTCAGCGCGACGCCGAGTTCGGTGGCGAAGGTCTTGATCATGTGCTGCACGCCGATCTCGTTGCGGCCGATGATCATATGGTCGTGCTGGCCGTGCCGGACACCTTCGCCGCACTGGGGCAGCATGGCGAAGTCCTCGTCGCGGACCGCGGCGTGCACCTGCGCGTAGATGCTGTCGTAGACAGCGCGCTGCTCGTCGGAGGTGGCCGGAATCTTGGCCATCCAGCTGTGCCGGACGGTGCAGCGGGTCGGCGCGCCCGCGGGCAGCATATCCAGGATCTCCACGCCGACGGGACTGTTGGCGAGCACCAGGTTCGGATAGACCCAGTAGATGACGCCCATGTTCATCAGCGGGTCCCACGAGCCGGTCGGATCCGAGTCGAGCGCGGTGATCCAGTTGAACGGGAATCCCATCCGATGGTGACGGCCGAAGACGTCATGGGTGGAGGTGTTGGCCACCGTGTTCTGCCCGATCACGCTCTGGCCGTGGACGAACGGGAAGTGGTAGCTCTCGGCGAAGGCCTCGAGCGCGCCTTTCCAGCTGACCTCGGAGGTGAATTCGCGCTCGTCGTGATAGCCGTAGGAGGCGTAATCCAGTTGCGCCAGTTCAGGTCCCATTTCGCCGAGGTGTGCATCGATGTCGATGGCGGCGTCGGCGGAGAGCACCGCCCAGATGAAGCCGTGGCGTTCCTGGCTCGGCAGTTCGACCAGGCCGTAGTCGCCGCGATCCATCCCGGTGAAGCCCTCTGCGCCGGGGACGCCGGCCAGTTCGCCGGTATTGCGGTAGGTCCACGCGTGATACGGGCAGGTGAAGCGGGTGGCGTTGCCGGAACCGCAGGCCGGTTGCGCGCCGCGGTGGCGGCAGTAGTTCAGCAGCACGTGCGCGGTGCCGTCGCGGTCACGGGTCACCAGCAGCGAGTCGCCGAGCACGGTGCGCACCACGTAGTCGTTGAGGTCGGGGATGCGCGCCGAGGGCACGATCATCAGCGGGGTGCGGCGCAGGATCTGCGATTCCTCGACCTCGGTGATCTTCGGGTCGCGGTAGTAGTGCAGCGGCACGCGCAGCGGGGTGGGCGCCATGTCGGTGGTGCGGTCGAGTACCAGGCGCAGGGCGCGACGGGTCAGGTCTTCGGTCAGCCCGGCGGCACCGGGCTCGATCTGGGCGGTCATGACAATGACCATACATATTGGCGTATATGTATGGTCTACTTTTCGGGTGAACGGTTTCCCCGCTAGGGTCGGCGAGTACGCCACGACCGGAGGGGATGCGATGCGCACACACGGCTGGTCGGGCACCACGCCGGCCGACGACACCGAAGCCGTCGAGCGCATCATCGCCGCCGCCCGCACCGCCATCGAGCGCAGCGGCGCCGACTTCACCATGGCCGAGATCGCCCGGGACCTCGGTGTCACCCGCCAAACGGTGTACCGCTACTTCGCCAACGCCGACGCGTTGCTGACGGCGACAGCCCTCACCGAGACCGGCCGCTTCCTCGATGTCCTCGCCGCCCACCTCGACCACCTGACCGACCCGGCCGAAGCCGTGGTCGAAGGCATCGCCTACACCCTCGAAAGCCTCACCGCGGACAAGTATCTCGGCCTGCTCTTGACCCCCGGCCGCGCCGGCGCCTCCTCCCCCGGCATCACCTCCGACACCGCATTGGCCTTCGGCCGCTCGATCCTCGAACGCTTCGCTGTCGACTGGGCAGCCGCGGGGATCGACGACCGCCGTCTCGACGAACTCGTCGAACACATGCTGCGCATCGTGCAGTCCTTCGTCCTCGACCCGGGACGCCCACCCCGCCATGGCGCCGACCTCCGCACCTACCTCACCACGTGGGTCGCACCGGCACTACGAACCTGAGGCCTTCTCTCGCCGGCTGTCGTGTTTGGCGACGGTCAGTGTGCAGGCACCGCCCTCGCAGGTGCGTTGCAGTCGGCTGGATCGCGGCTGGAACATCGAGCTGCGGCGGCCGAGGCATCGCGCCTCGGCAAGGCCGGCGCGAGCAGGGCTTCCACCTCCGCCGATTCGGTGATACTTTGACACCAGGCATGAAGTTACCGGCCAGTAACATGACTCTTGTTGCTGGTCACCGACTTATCGGGGGGCTGCACAATGACCACTGCCACGATCACACTCGGGATCATCGGCATCAGCATCACCCTGTTCTGCTGGGGGATGCTCTTCACCGGGATCACCCGGATGATTCGCGTCTTCCGCACGGGCAGGCCCGACCGGTCACGGCTTCGCCCGTTCCTGCCGCGAGCGAGGACCGTCGTCGTCGAGATCGTCGCGCACACACGGATGAACAAGTTCCGGACCGTCGGCTGGGCGCACTGGCTGGTGATGGTCGGGTTCCTGCTCGGGATGGTCTTCTACTTCGAGTCCTACGGCCAGACCTTCGATCCCGAGTTCGGCTGGCCGATCATCGGCGATACCTTCGGCTACCACCTGCTGGAGGAAGTCCTCAGCCTCGCCACCATCATCGGAATCGTGGTGCTGATCGCCATCCGGCAGCTGAATCACCCGCGGCGACCCGAGCGGCTGTCCCGATTCGGTGGGTCGAATTTCCTTGCCGCATATCTCATCGAGACGATCGTGCTCATCCACGGCCTCGGTGATGTCCTGGTCAAAGCGGGCAAGATCGCCACCTACGGCGGCGGGCACGTTTCGACCGACCTGTTCACCATGCAGGTCGCCCGAGTGCTACCGGCCAGCCCGCTGATGATCTCGATCTTCGCGTTCGTCAAGATGCTCGCCGGCGCGGCGTTCCTGTATCTCATCGGCCGCAAGCTCACCTGGGGCGTTGCGTGGCACCGGCTTTCGGCCTTCTTCAACATCTACCTCAAGCGTGAGGACGACGGCGGCGTCGCGCTCGGTGCCGCCAAACCCATGATGTCCGGCGGCGCGATCCTGCTGATGGAGGACGCCGACCCCGACATGGACACGTTCGGTGTCGGCAAGGTCGAAGACTTCACCTGGAAGGGCTTGCTCGACTTCACCACCTGCACCGAGTGTGGTCGCTGCCAGAGCCAGTGCCCGGCGTGGAACACCGGAAAACCGTTGTCGCCCAAGCTGCTGATCATGTCGCTGCGCGACCACACGTATGCCAAAGCGCCCTATCTGCTGGCCGGTGGCGACAGGGACCAGCTGTCCGAAACGGACCGCGCCGAGGCCGAGCGTCCGTTGGTCGGTGGCGAGGACGTGCACGGCGTCATCGACCCCGAGGTGTTGTGGTCGTGCACCACCTGTGGTGCCTGCGTCGAGCAGTGCCCGGTCGATATCGAACACGTCGACCACATCATCGACATGCGCCGCTACCAGGTACTGATCGAGTCGGAGTTCCCCTCCGAGCTGGCCGGTCTGTTCAAGAACCTGGAGAACAAGGGCAACCCGTGGGGCCAGAACTCCAAGGACCGCCTCAACTGGATCAAGGAAGTCGACTTCGACATCCCGGTCTTCGGTAAAGACGCCGACAGCTTCGACGGCTACGAATACCTGTTCTGGGTCGGCTGCGCCGGCGCCTACGAAGACCGCGCCAAGAAGACCACCAAGGCCGTGGCCGAACTCCTGGCCACCGCGGGCACCAAGTTCATGGTCCTGGGCGCGGAGGAAACCTGCACCGGTGACTCGGCGCGCCGCGCGGGCAACGAGTTCTTGTTCCAGCAGCTGGCCATGCAGAACATCGAGGTCATCAACTCGGTGTTCGAGGGTGTGGAGCAGTCGCGTAAGAAGATCGTCGTGACCTGCGCGCACTGCTTCAACGCGCTCAACAACGAGTACCCGCAGGTCGGTGGCACCTACGAGGTCGTGCACCACACCCAGCTGCTCAACCGTCTGGTGCGTCAGAAGAAGCTTGTTCCGGTCGCGTCGGTGTCGCAGAACATCACCTACCACGACCCCTGCTACCTGGGTCGGCACAACAAGATCTACAACGCCCCGCGTGAGTTGATGGAGGCCTCGGGTTCGACCCTGGTCGAGATGCCGCGCCACGGCGAGCGGTCGATGTGCTGTGGTGCCGGTGGCGCCCGGATGTGGATGGAAGAACAGCTCGGCAAACGCATCAACGTCGACCGTGTCGACGAGGCGCTCTCGACCAACCCGACCAAGATCGCGACCGGTTGCCCGTTCTGCCGGGTCATGCTCAACGACGGTGTCACCGCCCGTCAGGAACAGGGCCTGGGTGAGGGTGTCGAGGTCGTCGATGTCTCGCAGCTGATGCTGGACTCGATCACCCGCATCGACGCCGCCGAACTGTCGGCGAACCTGCTCGTCGTCCAGGAACCCAAGGCCGAGCCCGAACCCGAGCCCGAACCGGAACCGGCCCCGGTCGCCGAGGTCGCGACCGAAGCCGCGCCGAAGGCCGCGCCTGCCGGTGGTGGCCTCGGGATGAAGGGTGCCGCCAAGGCACCCGGTGGCGATCTGGGCATGAAGGGTGCCGCCAAGGCCCCCGGCGCGAAGGTCCAGGCAGCGTCCGCCCCTGCGGAGACCTGAGGAAGTCGCGCTCGAGGACATCACCTCGGCTGAATTCGAAAAGGTCTGGTCGGCCGCTCGCGACGCGCTAGAACGCCAGGCCGACAGCTGAACAGAGCTCGCGGGCAAGGCAAGCGCGCAACAGGGGCTCTGCGGACGAAAGAGGGTGTGCCCCATGCCCTCGCGTGGGGCACACCCTGAAACCGTTGCCGTGGACTACGAGGCGACCTTCGTACGGTGCTCGTCGGGCCCGGCGACGGTCAGCTTGCACGCACCGTCCTCGCAGGAGCGCTGCAGCCGACCCCTCGATATCGTCTGCATCAACCCGATCGCCCAGCAGGTCGGGCAGCCGCGCAGCGCGATCAGCCCCACGGGTAGGAGGAGCAGGCCGGCCGGGCCGGCGAGTGGGATCAGGGCGACCGAGCCGATCAGGGCGGCGAAGCCCACTGTGCCGCGGGCCAGGTGTTTCGGTAGGGATGAGCTGGCGAAGTCGGGGCTGTCAGGTTTCGTTCCGGTCATCGTTTCCTCCAGGAACCAGGTCGGATGCGGATTGCAGTGTTTCGCGTACCGTCGCGCGTGCTCGGTGCAGGCGTGACTTCATCGCGGCGGTACTCAGTCCGAGGGCATCGGCGACCATCCGTCCGCTGTAGCCCTGGATGTCGCGCATGATCAGGACGCGACGCTGATCGGCGGGCAGGGCGGCGACCGCGGCCGCGACCCGCCCCGCTTCCAGGCGTTGCAGGACCTCGTCCTCGGCCGAGGCGGCAGCGGCGATGTCCGGCACCGGCGGGTGATCTCGCAGCGCCACCCGTGCTCGCCGCAGGCACTCATTGCGGACGATGCGGAACATCCACGACGCCAGTGCGCCGGAGGCCCGCAGCATCCCGATCTTGCGGTACAGGATGATCAGTGCTTCCTGCGCCGCGTCCTCGGCGTCTTCCGGTGTGGCGCACAGGGATCGGGCGAAGCGCTGGATGTTCGGGTGCGCGCCCGACACCAGCGCGGCGATCGAATCCACATCGCCACCCTGCGCCGCGACGATCAGCTGGTGGTCGGGCCAGGTCGACTCAGCCACGCCCGGCTCGTTTGCGCTTCACGACGACCATGCACGTGCACAACGCCACCAGGCCGACCACAACACCGATTCCGATGATCACAACAAACCTCCGTATCCGGTCCCGACATTGTGTCGGGACACAGATAAGAGGCAGCGGCCGGCCGAAAGGATTCAGGGCTCGTGCGAACTCAACGACGGGCGGTGACGATCCAGGCCCGCGAATCGAAATACACGCCGGTGTCGCTCGTGTGCTCGGCGAGGGTCGCGAGCAACCGCGCGCGAGTTCGCCCGGCCGCGTCGGCGTCGAGAGCGGCGAACATGTCCAGGAATCCCTGCAGGCGGGACAGGTTGGCGAGGGCCGCCTCGCTGTCCGCGCCGTAGTAGACCGGCTCGTGCACGTCGGTGAATTCGATGTCGGTGAACCCGGCCGCCGCCAGGATGGTTTCGGTGGTCACCGGGTCGGCGAGGGCGAACGGACCTGGACCGTCGGCCGGCGCCGTGGCGCGGATCCGCACCAGCGCGGACGCCCACTCGTTGCGGTCGTGCTCCTGCCAGACCAGCAGCACCAGCCGTGCGCCCGGCCGGAGTGCCAGCCCGATATTGGTGAACGCGGCGACCGGATCGGCGAAGAACATCGAACCGAACCGGCTGATGCAGAGATCGAAAGACGAGGGCGGGAACGGATGAACCTGCGCATCCGCCTGCTCGAAAGCGATGTTGGTCAGCTGCTCGTCGTCACTGAGGCGACGAGCCTGGTCGAGCATCGGCGCCGAGACGTCGACACCCAGCGCACTCCCGTCGACGGCAGCGCGGGCGGCCTCGCGCGTGGTCAGGCCGGTGCCGCAACCGATGTCGAGCACCCGGTCATGGGCGCCGACGCGGGCGGCGGCACGGAAGAGTGCATTGTGCGGGCGCAGTTCCGCGTCGTAGTCGAACAGGTCGGTTTCGGCCGATTGCCGGGCACTGCGCTCATCGGGCATCGCCGTCACCGCGTCCTCTCGAGGTCCGAGGCTCCATCTCACCACGCCGCGCCGCCGGTATGTGGTGGGCGGCCCCCCGGGGGGGCCCCACCCCCGGGGACAAGGGCGGGGCGGGTCCGAGGGGGGCGGCGCTGGCCGCCCCGCTCGGGGTGGGGTCCACGGCGGCGCCACCGCCCACCGACAAAC